>DASTPB010000001.1:0-6972 GCA_035762385.1 Nocardioides sp.
CACGCACCGCCGTCGTGACCCACCACGACGCCGCGAACGCGACCGCAGACGCCACGGGGACGGCGACGAGCGCCCAGACCTCGTCCAGCGAGCCGAGGAGGAACACCAGCACGAGGACGGCCAGGATGCCGACGGCGAGCAGGCTGGTCGAGCCGGCGTGCGGCACGCCCAGCGCCCGGAGCACGAAGGCCCCCTCCCACGCGAGGGCCGCCAGCACGACCAGGAGGATCAGCAGGCCCGAACCACCGCCACACGACGAGGTGCCGCGGACGGCCTCGCAGCCGACCCCCGCGAGCCAGGCGAGCAGGAGGGCCAGCGCGCCGACCACGACGCCGGTCAGGATCGCCGCCTGGAGACCACTCACCCGGATCGCGGGCAGCGGCCGTCGCCGGGCTCGCCGCTGCGGCTGCTGGGCCGGCTGCGCCTGAGGCTCGGGCTGAGGCTCGGGCTGAGGCTCGGGCTGAGGACCCGAGGGCGGTTCGGGCGCGGACAGGTCGGGCGCGGGCTCCGACGGCGTGTCCTCGTGCGGCGCTGTGCCCTCCCCTGTGCCCTCCCCTGTGTCCTCCCCTGTGTCCTCCCGTGTGTCCTCAGCCGGGGCGTCCTTCTTCCGCGGCCGCAGCGAGAACGACGGCATCTCCAGTGGGGGACGGTCCTCGGACTTGTCCGGCATGACGAGCAGTGTCTCACCCGAACGCGGCCAGCTGCCCGCGCGGCGGCCAACGGGGTGGCGTACGACGCAGAACACCCGAACCTGCTTCCGCAGGTCCGGGTGTCCACGATGTCCTGAGACATCACACGGTCGGGCTGACAGGATTTGAACCTGCGGCCTCCTCGTCCCGAACGAGGCGCGCTACCAAGCTGCGCCACAGCCCGCCGCCCGGACCGAGGTTCCAGTCCGGGCAACGCGGGCGAGCATACCGGAGCGGTCAGGGGCTCCCGAAATCGCCCCGGCCCCGGCGGACCCGGGCAGCGACCGGCTCAGCCCCGCTTGGTCAGGGTGAGGTGGGTGACGCCGCTGGGGGAGGACACCGACTCGATGTCGAAGCTGTCCTCCAGCGCCTCGAGGCCGTCCCACAGCCGGACGCCGCGGCCGAGCACGATCGGCACCACCACGAGGTGCAGGTGGTCGACGAGACCCGCGACGACGAAGTCGCGCACCACGGTCGCACCGCCGCCGAGCCGGACGTCGAGGTTGCCGGCCGCCTCCCGCGCGACGTCGAGCGCCTCGGCGGGGGAGGCGTCGAGGAAGTGGAAGGTCGTCCCACCCTCCATCTCGAGCGGGGGTCGCGGCCGGTGGGTGAGGACGTACGTCGGCGTGTGGAACGGCGGATCCTCGCCCCACCACCCTCGCCAGTCGGGGTCGTCCTGCCACCCGGGTGGCCCGAACTTGTTCGCGCCCATGATCTCGGCGCCGAAGCCCACCTCGTGACGGGCGGCGAAGACCCCGTCGACGCCTTGTCGCCCACCCTCACGGTCCCAGAAGCTGGTAGCGAACATCCATTCGTGCAGCCGCTGGCCGGCGTGTCCGAACGGCGACTCCAGGGACTGCGGCTCGCCGGAGCCGAACCCGTCGAGGGAGATCGAGAAGTTGTGGACCCGGACGAGCGGCACGTGTGGCTCCTTCAGGAGAGGGGTGGGTGGTCGAGGACGGTGGGGACGTAGTCCAGGAGCTGGAGGCGACCGTCGAAGGTGCGGCTCTCGACGAGCTCGAGGCGCACGTCGGGGTAGCCGTCGAAGACCCGCTCACGTCCCGTGGCGCCGTTGACCACCGGGAAGACGACCAGCCGCAACCGGTCGACGAGGCCGGCGACGAGCAGCGAACGGGCGAGCGTGAGGCTGCCGAGCGTGCGCAGCGGCAAGGGGGCGTCCTGCTTGAGGCCCCGGACCGCCTCGACGGGATCGGTGGCGACGAGCCGGGTGTGGGGCCAGACCAGCGGCTCGGCGAGCGTGGAGGAGAAGACGACCTTGTCCTGCGCCGCCAGCTCGGCGAAGGCCTCGGGCTCCTCCTCGGCCATCCCGGACATCAGGCGATAGGTGGTCGCCCCCATCAGCGTGGTGTGCTCCTCCTGCTCGCCGAGGAACGCGAAGTAGTCGGGGCCGCCCATGCCCCACAGGCCGGGCCAGCCGTCCGCGGCGGCCCACCCGTCGAGGGACACGATGAGGTCGACCATCAGCTCGGGCATGGTTCAACCTGCGGGGACCAGCGTCAGCAGCGTGGCCTCCGGGCGGCAGGCGACGCGGAAGCGGACGTAGGGGTTGGTGCCGAGCCCGGCCGACACGTGGAGCCACGCCGAGCCCTCGTCGCCGGGGGCGGAGTCGGCGGGGTGACGGTGCAGGCCGCGGGCCCGCGCGGGCTCGAGGTCGCAGTTGGTGGTGAGGGCACGACCCGTCCCGTCGAGCGTGGGCAGGCACACCTGCCCGCCGTGGGTGTGACCGGCGATGATCGCGTCGTAGCCGTCGGCGGCGAACTGGTCGAGCACGCGGAGGTACGGCGCGTGGGCCACGGCCAGGCGCAGGTCGGCCGTCGGCTCGGCCGGCCCGGCGACGCGGTCGAGGTCGTCGTACGCCAGGTGCGGGTCGTCGACGCCGACGAACGCGATCGTGGTGTCGCGCACCGTCAGCGACCCGAAGCCGTTGGTCAGGTCGAGCCAGCCGGCCCGGCCGAAGCGCTCCTTGAGCTCCGGCCACGGCAGCTGGGGGGTCGAGGTGTTGCGCCTGCCGTCGTCGGGCAGCAGGTAGCGCAAGGGGTTGCGCATGCCGGGCGCGTAGTAGTCGTTGGAGCCCATGACGTAGACGCCCGGCACGTCGAGCAGGCCGCCGAGCGCGTCGACGACGACCGGCACCGCGCGCATGTGGGCCAGGTTGTCGCCGGTGTCGACGACCAGGTCTGGCTCCAGGTCGGCAAGGCCGCGCAACCAGTCCTGCTTCGCCCGCTGGTCGGGGGCCATGTGGATGTCACTGAGGTGCAGCACCTTCAGCGGGGCGTGTCCGGAGGGCAGCAGCGGCACGGTCACCCGGCGGAGGGTGTACTGCCGAGCCTCCCACGCGGCGTACGCCGCCAGGCCCGTGCCGGCGACCGTCCCGAGCCCGAGCGTGCGGCGGACGACGGGGAGGAAGGGCATTCGCCAAGGCTGCCACAATGAGGTCCATGAGTGCTCTGAAGGACCGTCTCCGTGCCGACCTGACCACCGCCATGAAGGCACGTGACGAGCTGCGCTCCTCGACGATCCGGATGGTGCTGACCGCGATCACCAACGCCGAGGTCGCCGGCAAGGAGGCCCGGGAGCTCTCGGACGACGACATCATCGGCGTGCTGTCGACCGAGGCCAAGCGTCGCCGCGAGGCGGCCGCGGCGTTCGAGCAGGGTGGCCGCACCGAGATGGCCGCCAAGGAGGCCGCCGAGGGCGAGGTCATCGCCGAGTACCTCCCCGCCCAGCTGGACGAGGCCGAGATCGCCGAGCTGGTGCGCGCGGCGATCGAGCAGACGGGCGCCGCCGGCGAGGGCATGCGTGCCATGGGCAAGGTGATGGGCGTCGTGACGCCCCAGGTCAAGGGGCGGGCCGACGGCGGTGCCGTCGCGGCCGAGGTGCGCAAGCAGCTGGGCTGACCGGTCGGCCCGGCAGCTCCTCGCTGGTGGGCGAGGAAGTGCCGGGTCAGCCGCGGCCGCTGTTGCCGTTGCCGCGACCCCGGCCCCTGCCCTTGCCGCCGTTGTCGCCGTCTCCGCCGCCGTTGCCGGTGGACGGCGGCGGGGGCACGTAGCCGGTCGAGGTGTAGAGCGTGACCGTGTCGCCGCTGCTCAGCTGGGCGCCGCCCGCGGGGGAGGTGTACGCCACCAGGCCGGCGCCGGTCTCGGAGTTGACCTGGCCGCCGTCGGCGACGGTGAACCCGGCTGCCTGCAGGGCTGCGGTGGCCGCCTCGACGCTCTGGCCGGCCACGTCGGGAACGGTGCTCAGCACGCCGGCGATCTCGTCCCCGGGCGGCGCCTGGAAGTCCTCGTAGGGCAGCTTGGCCGATGCTGCAGCCATCGCGTCGCCCCAGAGGGGACCGGCGACGGTCGAGCCGAACGCCTCGAAGATCCGGGTGCCGCCGACGACCTGGCCGTTGAGGCTGACCCACTCGCCGAACTCGTTGGCGCCGGCGACCATCGCCGCCGTGGCCATCGTCGGGGTGTAGCCGACGAACCACACGGCCATGTTGCTGTTGTTGGTGCCGGTCTTGCCCGCCGAGGGCTTGTCGATCGCGATGTTCTGGCCGAAGCCGCCGGGCTCCATGACACCGCGGAGGATGTCGTTGACGGCGTCGGCGGTGGCGCCGGGCATCACCTGCTCGCACTGGCTGGCGAAGTCCTTGAGCGAGGCGCCGGACGAGTCGAGCACCTGGGTGACCGGGCGCGGGTCGCAGTGCAGGCCGCGCGCGGCGAAGGTGGCGTAGGCCTGCGCCATGGTCAGCGGGTCGGCGTCGGAGACGCCCAGGATCCACGACGGCACCTGCTGGGCCTTCGGCACCTTGACGCCCATCTTCTTGGCCAGCTCGAGCGGCTCGCACATCCCGGTGCGGGTCTCGAGCTGGGCGAAGAAGGTGTTCACCGAGTTCTGGGTGCCGCTGTAGAGGTCGAACGTGCCGGCGCCGGTGGAGTTCTCCGGGTCCCAGCCCTTCTGGTCGCCGGCGTAGGGGCCGTCACAGGTCTCGAAGTCCGCGTCGTCGAAGTGCATCGTCTGCGGCGAGGGGATGCTGGTGCTGAGCGGGATGCCTTGGT
This sequence comes from Nocardioides sp., assembly GCA_035762385.1. Classification (GTDB taxonomy): domain Bacteria; phylum Actinomycetota; class Actinomycetes; order Propionibacteriales; family Nocardioidaceae; genus Nocardioides. Next base: position 4,757 of record DASTPB010000001.1, read on the forward strand.
TGATGGCGGCAGCGAGCACGAAGACCTTGAACGTCGAACCGGCCTGGAAGCCGTTGGCGTCGCCGTACTTCTTCGGGACGGTGTAGTTGAGGTAGGTCTCCCCGCCCTGCTTGTCCTTGCCCATCGGGCGCGACTGCGCGAGCGCGCGGACGTCGCCGGTGCCGGGCTCGACCATCGCCAGGCCGCCGATGGCCTGGTCGGTCTGGAAGACGTGCGAGCGGACCGAGTCGTCGGCCGCCTTCTGCATGTCGAGGTCGATCGTGGTGTTGATCGTCAGGCCGCCGTTGTTGAGCGTGCGGCGACGCTCCTTGGGCGTGTCGCCGAGCACGGGGTCCTTCAGCAGCCAGTTGACGACGTAGTCGCAGAAGAACGGCGCGCGCGACTGCTGGCAGCCGTTGGGCGACGTCTCGATGTCGAGGGTCTTCTCGATCGGCTTGCCCTTGAGCCGCTCGGCCTTCTTCTCGGTCAGGATGCCGAGCTGGGCCATCCGGTCGAGGACGACGTTGCGCCGGCCCTCGGCCCGCTCGGGGTTGTCGACGGGGTCGTAGCCGACGGGGTTCTTCACCAGCCCGGCCAGCGTCGCCGACTCGAGCAGGTTGAGGTCCTTGGCGTTCTTCGAGAAGAAGTGCCGCGCGGCCGACTGGACGCCGAAGGCGCCGTCGCCGAAGTAGGCGATGTTGAGGTAGCGCTCGAGGATCCAGTCCTTGCTGTGGTTCTTCTCGAAGGCGATCGCGTAGCGGAGCTCGCGGATCTTGCGGGCGTAGGTCTCCTCGGTCGCGGCCTTGCGCTCCTCGTCGGTCTCCGCCTGGTAGAGCAGCGTCTGCTTGACCATCTGCTGCGTGATCGACGAACCACCCTGCACCGAGCCGCCGTTGGCCTGGTTGGTGACGAACGCGCGGAGCGTTCCCTTGAGGTCGAGCGCGCCGTGCTCGTAGAAGCGGTAGTCCTCGATCGCGACGATCGCCTTGACCATGGGCCGCGAGATCGAGCCCAGTGACACGTTGATGCGGTTCTGGTCGTAGAGCGAGGCGATGAGGTTGCCGTTGACGTCGTAGATGCGCGTCTTCTGCGAGAGGTCCTTCGCCTCGAGCGACTCAGGGAGGTTGACCATGCCCTTGCTGACGTCCTTGGCGGCCACGCCGACCAGGCCCGCGAAGGGAATGGCGAGGCAGGCGACGAGGACACCCATGACGACCGCGACGGCAGCCATGACCGCCAGGTGGGAGGCCACGCGACCGGCGGGACGGCCCTGGGGGCGCCCGGAGGGCGACGACGAGCGTGAGGACATGCGCACCAGAGTACGGGGCGGACTCTTATCACCCGGAATCCCGAACGCGTGGCCCGGGTGCACCCGGATAGTCAATTTGGGCTATACGAATTGAGCCACACGGCCCCTGTCTGGACCGCGGGTGATTCGTTTACTTTTCATTCGGAGTCAGGGATGGCCGCTATGGGGGCGGCTGACCGGCTCGACAATCATCGTGGGGTTTGACTTATGTGGGTCGAGGACTGGGCAGCACGCGCCGCATGCAAGGGCGACACGCCGGACGCACTGTTCGTGCGCGGCGCGGAGCAGAACAAGGCCAAGCAGGTCTGCGCGGGATGCCCCGTCCGGACCGAGTGCCTCGCCGAGGCGCTGGACAACCAGATCGAGTGGGGTGTCTGGGGCGGCATGACCGAGCGTGAGCGCCGTGCGCTGCTCCGCCGCCGCCCGGGTTCGTCCTGGCGCACCATCCTCGAGACCGCCCGCACCAAGGTCGAGTCTCCCTCCGTCACGGTCTGAGCCGGGCTCACTCCTGACGCGCCAGGCTCTCGCCGATCGCGCGCAGGCCGTCGAGGTCGTGGACGTCGCTCGCCATCGCCGGCACGACCGCGGTCGGCACGTGCGGGTGGGCGGCGGTGAAGCGCTCGCGCAGGTGCTGCTCGCGCTCGATGACGCGGACCCGGTCGGCGTGGAGCCGGAGCAGGCCGGCGGCCAGTGACGAGGAGTCGCCCGACTGCAGCCGGTCGGCCGCGGCGATCGCCTCCTCCGCGGACAGCTCGGTCCGTGCCGGGGGACTCGCCCGGTTGACGACCAGGCCGGCCAGCGGCATGTCGTCGTCGGTGAGCCGGTCGACGAAGTACGCCGCCTCGCGCAGGGCGTCCGGCTCCGGTGCGGCGATGACGACGAAGGCGGTGCCGTCGGCCTGGAGCAGCGCGAAGGTCTGCTCGGCCCG
>DASTPB010000002.1:0-9134 GCA_035762385.1 Nocardioides sp.
CGGATGCAGGCCACCCTCGGCATCGAGGCACAACCCCCGACGCCCGGGCTGCAGAACGTGACGCTCTACCCGTACACGAACCCTGCGACGGAGCTCATCGACGGCACCAACCTGCCGCGGGCCGACGTGAAGGTGACACCGCTCTCGGACCCCGGGGACGGCACCCAGATCTGGCGCTTCACCCACAACGGCGTGGACACGCACCCGATCCACTTCCACCTCTACGACGTGCAGGTCCTCAACCGGGTGACGTGGGACAACATCGTGATCCCACCTGATCCCAACGAGCTCGGGTGGAAGGACACGGTGCGGATGAGTCCGCTGGAGGACACCATCGTGGCCCTCAGGCCGGTGATCCCGACGACCCCGTTCGAGATCCCCAACTCAGTGAGGCGCCTCAACCCGATGATGCCGGCGGACGACACGACAGCGTTCAACAACGTCGACGTGAACGGCAACCCGCTCGCCACCCCGATCCGCAACCGCCTGGTCAACTTCGGGTGGGAGTACGTCGTCCACTGCCACATCCTGTCCCACGAGGAGATGGACATGATGCGTCCGGTGTCCCTGGCGCTGCCGCCGCTGAAGGCCGAGGGCCTGAGGTCGACGATCACCGGCAACGGCGCCAACAGACGGATCAACCTCTTCTGGACCGACAACTCGATCACCGAGACCGGCTGGCTCGTCCAACGCTCCTCGGACGGCACCACGTGGGTGGATGCGGGAACGGTCCCCGTGCCGCTCGACCAGCCGAACACCAAGGGCGCCGAGATCAGCTTCACCGACGCCACCGCCAACGCGACGCTGCCCTACCGCTACCGCGTGCAGGCACTCAACACGGTCGGCTACGGCGACGGGATGCCCCAGCTGACGGCGCGGTCGACCTCGGCGACGCTCGCGGTCAACGCTCCGGCCGCCCCGAGCCAGCTGGCGGCGACGCTCCAGGCCGGCCCGCCGCGGGTGGTCCTGAGCTGGCGGGACAACTCCGTCAACGAGGCGAGGTTCGTGGTCCTGCGGTCGTCCGACGGGGGCGCCACCTTCACCCAGGTCGGGACGGCGCCGAGCCGCAACAACAGCGGCGGCACGGTGACGTTCACCGACAGCGGGGTGAGCGTCGGGACCACGTACGTCTACAAGGTGGCGGCCGAGAACGTCGCTGGCGCGGCCGAGTCGACGCCGGTGACGGTGCTGGTGGACGTGCCTGCGGCACCGGTCGTCTCGAGCGCCACCGCGGCCAGGTCCGGCAACAACCAGCGGATCACGGTCCAGTGGGCGGACGTCGCCGGTGAGTCGGGCTACACGGTCCAGTGGAGCACGTCGAGCACCTTCACCACGGTGAGCTCGGCGAACGTGGCGGCGAACGCCACCAGCTTCACGACCGGCAACCTCACCCGCACGACGTGGTACGTCCGGATGCGCGCGAACAACGCGCTCGGGTCGTCCGCATTCTCCCCCACGGTCACCGTCCCCCCCGCGCCGTGAGGGAAAGGAAGGGCGGGCCGCGGCGCCGCGGCCCGTCCTTCCGTGTTCGCATCGCACGAGTCCGACGAACGCTCGCCGGGTGCTAGCCGATGTCCGTCGTCCGCCGATCCGCGACCTCGTGGTGGATCCGCCACCAGCCCCAGGCCAGCCCGCCGATCGGGATCGGCAGCCAGAACGAGAAGAGTCGGTAGAGCAGGGTGCCGATGAGCGCGGTGTCCGCCGGGACGCCGACCAGGACCAGCAGCGTGGTCAGCCCCGCGTCGACGAAGCCCACGCCACCGGGGGTGATCGGGATGATCGCGAACGCCTGCGCGACCACGTAGGCGAGCAGCACCTCGGCGGGACGCACGTGCGCCCCGAATGCCACGAGGGCGGCAACCAGAGCGGCGTAGTCGAACATGCGGTTCGCGGCCGCGGCGAACACGGCCGTCCACCAGTGACCGCGAAACGCAGCGGCGACCCGCGCACGCTGCGCCAGGAGCCCGTCCGCCAGACCGTGCGGCGTCACCGACCTCCGGAAGACGTGGACCACACGTCCGATGACCATGCCGGTCGCGCCGACGACCGAGGGCCAGGTCAGCGCCGTGACCCCGATGGCGACGATGACTGCTGCCAGGATCAGCGAGACCAGCAGGCCGAGCTGCAGCTGCCTGGCCGGCGGCGGCCCGATGATCAGGGCCGGGATGGTGAGCACGGGCAGGATCAGCAGCACCGCTGTGCCCAGCAGGTTGGTGGCCGTGAGTCCGGACGCCACCGCGCCGGCAGGCTGACCGGACTGGATGAGGACCTTGGCCTGGACGACCCCACCGGTGGCGGCGCCCCCCGGTACGACCTTGCTGGCGGCGTTGCCGGCGAGCTGGGCAGCCGCGGCCGTCCCCCAACCCAGTCGAGGTGACGCCCGGGCCGGTCGATCCGGCTCCACGTCCGGGGCCGGGTCGTCGGGAGTCGCGAGCGCTGTCCGCGCCAGCCACCACAGACAAGCCAGGCTGCAGGCCTCGAGCACGGCGAGGATGACGAACCAGGGCTCGTCCACGTCCGCCAGCCGGGGCCACGCCCCGAACATGGTCAGCAGGCTCGGCGCCACGACGTACAGGCCGACACCCGTGACCGCCAACCCGACTGCCCGACCGCCCCACCGACGGACCAGGCCCTTGCCGGAGATGCTCATGCTCACGCCGCCTGCCGAGTCGCCCATCCGCGCCGAAGCCCGGCACCCTGCCCGCCCAGTCTCCAGAACCGCCCGGGATCGGACAAGGAGCACGGCGACCCGGACGGAAGCTCGTCCGCCCTCCTCTGAGAGGATCCGCAACAGGAGCATGGGGTGCCGCACGGTTGATCGGCTTGGCGTTCCCCATGTCCCGGGCCTCTAGCTCAATTGGCAGAGCAGCGGACTTTTAATCCGTTGGTTCAGGGTTCGAGCCCCTGGAGGCCTACCAGCGAGGTGTTCCAGCAAGGAAGTCTCACCCCCGCCGGCGTCCCGCTGGGCGTCACGGGTTTGGCGCGGACCGGGAGGATGGCCGCGCACGCCCGCCCCCTGCACCACCGGAGTCACATGCCCGCGCCGTCAGCCGTCGCCCTCGACGCACCGACCGGGAGCCGCGACAGCGTACGCCGGCCCTACGCGTTCCTGGTGGCCAACGCCGCCGTCATCGGGGTCGTCACGTTCGTCGCCAGCTGGCTGCTGGAGCGGCCCGTGGCCGACCCGGAGGGCAGCTTCCTGGGGCCGTCCTGGGTCCGGCTGCCGGTGCTGTGCGCGACCGCGATCATCCTCGACCTGCTCCCCCGTGCGCTGTGGCAGGGGCGGCTCGACCCGGCCGGCACCGTCGCCGCCGTCCGGCACCGCGTGCGTAGCCACTGGACGCCCGCCCGGCTGCAGCTGGTGGTCGTCGGCATCTCGGCCTTCTACGTCGTCTACGTCGCCTACCGCAACCTCAAGTCGCTGCTGCCGCTGGTGCGGGAGGTGAAGTACGACAGCGAGCTGCGCGTGCTGGACCGCCTGCTGCTGCTCGGGCACGACCCGGCGACCCTCACCCAGGACGTCCTCGGGACCGGGCTGTCCGCCCACGTGCTGTCAGCCGTCTACCTCACCTACATCCCCCTCGTGGCGATCCTGGTGACCGTGTGGCTGGTCTGGTCGCGCGACATCGGCCATGGCTGGTGGTTCGTCACCGCGCAGGGGATCGCCTGGACGCTGGGCACGGCGTCCTACTACCTGCTGCCGACCCTGGGCCCCGGCATCATGTACCCCTGGTTGACCAGCGACCTCACGCCCAACGGCACCTCGGACCTGATGGACTCGCTGGTCCACTCACGCCACGGGTTCCTGTGGGGCGAGGGCGACTACCAGGGCGTCGCCGGCTTCGCGAGCCTGCACACCGCCATCGCGCTGCTGTGGGCGTTGATGGCGGAGGCGACCGTGCGCAGCCGGGCGATCCGCACCGTCTTCTGGGTCAACGTCGCGCTCACCGTCGTGGCGACGCTCTACTTCGGCTGGCACTACATCGCCGACGACCTCGCCGGGGCGGCGATCGCGATCGTCGCGTTCACGCTGGGAGCCCGCGCCACGGGGCACCGGCTGCAGCGGGCTCCCGCAGCCTGACGGGCGTACGCCCTCAGGCCCCGCCGACGCGGTCGGCGGGCACGCCACGCGCACCGGAGTCGGTCAGCTCGGCCTCGTGGGCCGCTGCGGCCTCCAGCTCCTGGCGGCGCGTCTCCTCGAGCATGGCCCGGGTGGCGTCGTAGATGCCGGGGTCGGACACCAGGTCGGCGGCGCCGCCGCGCAGCCGGGCGAGCGCGGCACGGGCGAAGATCTGCTGCTCCGTGGTGGTGCGCTCGGAGCGGTTGTTGCTGACGAAGGTGATCGCCCAGCGCATCAGGGCCGACACCTGGTTCTTGAAGCCGGTGAGGTAGACGAGGTGCACGCCGAGCCACATCAGCCAGGCGACGATGCCGGTGAGCCGGAGCTTGCCGACCATCGCGACCGCGCGGAAGCGGCTGATGATCGCCATCGAGCCCTTGTCGAAGTACTTGAACGGCGGCTGGGGCGCCTTGCCCTCGACCCGGTTGCGGATCTCCTTGGCGGCGTACTTGGCGCCCTGGATCGCGACCTGGGCGACCCCCGGGAGGTTGTCGAGGGCGATCATGTCGCCGACGACGAAGACCTCGGGGTGGCCGGGGAGGGTGAGGTCGGGGTTGACCGCGATCCGGCCGGCACGGTCGAGCGGCGCGCCGGTCTGCTCCGAGAGCGTCCTGCCGAGAGGGTTGGCCTGCACGCCGGCGGCCCAGATCTTCGCGACCGAGTTGATCCGCTCGACCCGGCCGTCCTTGAACTTCACCTCGAGGCCGCGCTCGTCCACCTCGGTCACCATGCCGCCGAGCATGACCTCGACGCCGAGCTTCTCGAGCTCCTTCTGGGCCTTCTCGCCGAGCTTGGCGCCGAACGGCGGGAGCACCTGCGGTGCGGCGTCGACGAGGACCACGCGGGCGTGGCGGGTGTTGATCGCGCGGAAGTCCTTGTGCAGCGTGTTGTGGGCGAGCTCGGCGATCTGGCCGGCCATCTCCACACCGGTCGGGCCGGCGCCGACCACGACGAAGGTCAGCAGGTGGTCGACGTCGTCGCCCCGGTTGGCGCCGAGCTCGGCCATCTCGAACGCGCCGAAGATGCGGCCACGCAGCTCGAGCGCGTCGTCGATGCTCTTCATGCCGGGGGCGAACTCGGCGAAGTGGTCGTTGCCGAAGTAGGACTGGCTGGCGCCGGCGGCGACCAGCAGCGAGTCGTAGGAGGTGACCGTGTCACGGCCGAGCACGCGGGAGGTGACCGTCTTGGCGGTCAGGTCGATGTCGGTGACCTCGCCGAGGATGACCTGGGCGTTGTCCTGCCCGCTGAGCACCTCACGGGTCGGCGGGGCGATCTCGCCCTCGGACAGGATGCCGGTCGCGACCTGGTAGAGCAGGGGCTGGAAGAGGTGGTGCGTGGTCTTGGCGATGACGGTGATGTCGACGTCTGCCTTGCGGAGCGCCTTCGTGCCGAACAGGCCGCCGAAACCGGACCCGATCACGACGACCTTGTGACGGGCGGACTGCGTCGCGGGCGAGGTCATGGAAGCTCCTGGGGTCGAAGGTGCGTCGTGCCGTCCACTGCCACGTCCATTCTCCTCCTCGCGCGTGCGCGGTGCGAAACGCCGGGCGCGTCGGCTTGCTCACACCACTACCCAGTCCGGAGACGAACTATGGTGACCGTCGAGGTTTGAATCCCCTGCTCCTGGGCAATCATCGCTCCACCGGACCGTGCGCCCGGCACTCACCCCTGCTGAAAAGAGTTCCAGGGCCGCTGAGCTCCGAGTTGACGCTGGCGTCCTCGCCGCGCGCTGCGGCCGACGCGCGTCGCTGGGTCGGGGACATCTGCCAGCGCCTCGAGCGGTCCGACCTCGTCGAGTGCGCGGAGCTGGGAGTCTCGGAGCTGGTGGCCAACGCGATCCTGCACGCGGCGGCCCCCTACAAGGTCCGGGTGCGGGGCACCGCCTCCCACCCACGCATCGAGGTGGTCGACGGCTCGCCCCGGCCGCCGGTGCCTCCGACAGCCGCCGAGGGCGACGACCTCGACCTGCTGCTCACCTTCGGTCGCGGGCTGTCGATGGTCGCCCAGTGCGCCGTCGCCTGGGGTGCGACGATCGAGTCCGACGGCAAGATCGTGTGGTTCGAGCCCGCGCCCGAGATGGGCGACGCCGAGTCGGTCGAGTGGGTCATCGACCACCACGAACGGATCCCGCCCGAGCCCATCAACGAGGGCGCGGTCGAGGTGCACCTGCTCGGCATCGACGTACCCCTCTACACCTCCCTCAAGCGGCAGTACCACGAGCTGCGGCGTGAGCTGCGCCTGCTGTCGCTCTCCCACCAGTCCGACTACCCGCTCGCCGGCGACCTGACGTCGATGTTCGCCAACTTCGAGCGGCAGTTCCCCGACACCTTCCGCCAGCAGATCGTGGAGGCGGAGACGCGTGGCCTGACCCGGGTGGACGTCTCGTTCCCGATGGTCCGCGAGGCCGGCCCGATCTTCGTGACCATGACGGAGATGTTCGACGTCGCCGACGCGTTCTGCCGGGCCGAGCGGCTGCTGTCGATCGCCCGCACGCCGCGCCAACGCGCCCTGCACACCTGGCTGCTGTCCGAGCTCGTGCAACAGCTCGACGGTGCGGCGGCCCAGCCCTGGGACGGCAACGCGGGGTCGGCGTCCTCGTCCACGAGCCGGGTCGGGTGACCCCCCACCCGATCCGCGCCGTCGACGTCCTGCTCGTCGCCGTCGGCGGCGCCGTCGGGGCCGTGCTGCGCCACCTCGTCGACGTCACCTCGACCGAGCCGTCGTTCCCGTGGCCCACGCTGGCCGTCAACGTGCTCGGGGCCTTCGCCCTGGGGCTGCTGCCGGTCCTCGCGGTCGTACGACGCTCGCACCGGGCCGCGGCCGCCCTCGGACCGGGACTCCTGGGCGGCTTCACCACGGTGTCGGCCTGGGCCGGCCAGACGCGCGACCTCGCTGCCGACGGCCACGTCGGGCTCGCCGGCGCCTACCTCGCCCTCACGCTCGCCGCGGGCCTGGGCGCCGCCTCGCTGGGCCGGCACCTGTCCCGACGCCCCGAGCCCGAGGAGGCCGTGGCGTGAGGACCCGACGATGACCACGCTCCTCGTTGCCCTCGGTGCGGCGGTCGGTGCCCCGCTGCGCTACCTCCTCGTGCGGCTCGACAGCCACGTCCCGTGGGGGATGGTCGTGGTCAACACGGTGGGCTCCGGGCTCTTCGGTCTCTTCGCCGCCCTCTCCCTCGGCGAGGCCACGTGGGCGCTGCTCGCGACCGGGTTCTGCGGTGGTTTCACGTCGTTCTCGACGTTCGCCGTGCAGGCGGTCGACCGCCCGGCCCGCGTGGCAGCGGCCTACGTCCTGGCCACGACCGTGCTGGCGGTCGGGGCCTGCGCCCTCGGCTGGGCGGTCGGCGCCGCCGCCTCCTAGGCCGCTACCCCCAGCCGAGCTCGTGGAGACGGCGGTCGTCGAGCCCGAAGTGGTGGGCGACCTCGTGGACGACGGTGATGCGCACCTCCTCCTCCAGGTCCTCGACGGTGTCGGCCATGTCGAGGAGCGGACCCCGGAACAGCAGGATCCGGTCCGGCAGCATGCCGGCGTGGTTGGCGGGTCGCTCGGTCAGCGCGAGTCCGTCGTAGAGCCCGAGCAGGTCGGGATCGTCGGCCGGCGCCTCCGGCTCGACGAGCACCACGAGGTTGTCCACGAGGCGGGCCAGGTCGTCGGGGAGCCCGTCGAGGGCCCGCTCCACCATGTCGTCGAACGCGGCGGGGTCGAGGTCGATCGGCATGGCGCCAGCCTAGGAGCGCCGTCGCAACGCCCAGCGCGTCGTACCTTCTCCGAAATGACAGGAAGGGCGAGCCTGGTGGCTCACCCTTCCGCCTCGTGCAATGGCGACCCCGACGGGACTCGAACCCGCGGCCTCCGCCGTGACAGGGCGGCGCGCTAACCAACTGCGCTACGGGGCCAGGATGGTGCTCCCCCGGTCGTGCTGGTGAAGCGGGTGGAACTCTAACCCATGCTCTTCGGTGACACCCAATCGGCGTCGACCCCCAGCTGGATCGCACCCCCAACCGGATTCGAACCGGCGCTACCGCCGTGAAAGGGCGGGGTCCTGGGCCGCTAGACGATGGGGGCCAGCTCGTCCGGGACGGACCCGGGTCGAGCAGCGCCCAGCATAGGGGCAGCGGTCACCGGGCTCCCAACCTCCGCGCCGGAGCGGTGCAGATCACGGACCGCTGAGCAGACAACTTTCCGCAGACACCCACCGACTTGCCAGACGTTTGACTAATCTTGACGCGTGAGCGACGAGCGGCAGCTGCGTTTCCTCGTGGTCGATGACAACGAGGACATTCGCGACGTCTTCTGCCGCCTGGTCGAGCGGTCCGGTCACGTCGCCGCGACGGCGTACGACGGCCAGGACGCGGTCGAGACGCTGGAGCGCGAGAAGTTCGATGTCATGCTGCTCGACCTGACCATGCCGCGGATGACGGGCGTCGAGGTGGTGCGCTGGCTGCGCGACCGACCCGACATCGCGCCCGACCTCCGCATCGTCGTCATCTCCGCCTGGGCCGGCGAGAACCGCGCGGTCCTCCAAGAACTCGGCATCACGACAGTCATGCAGAAACCGCTGCGCATCCAGCAGCTGACCGACCTGATCGCCGAGACATTGCGCGACCTGGAGTCCTGACCCAGACCCCTGTCGAGACGTGAGACGGACTCGCGTAGTGCCGTGTACGCCGACCCGGCGTGCATCCGCCCACAACACCCCCTGGAGAGAACACCATGATGAAGCGCATCCGCACCGCCATCGAGACCAAGCGCGCCGCCAACCAGCTGCAGTCGATGTACGGCTGGCGTCCGGGCCCCGGCAAGCGCTGACACCGTCCCACGAGCCAGTTCGTATTCAGTGCACGGTGTCGAAAGCGCCGAGTCGGCCGGTGGCCGGCTCGGCGCTGTGCTGAACGCACCGCGCACAGGCATGATCGAGCTCGGAAGACACGGGCCGTGGGTTGCGGCAACCCCTGCGCTGGCTCGCGAGATCCTCACCGAACCAGCCCGATTCGACTTCCCGGTCAACGTGAGC
>DASTPB010000003.1:0-3457 GCA_035762385.1 Nocardioides sp.
CCCTACGACGAGGTGCTCGACCCGATCAACCGGGTCTTCCTGCCCCGTGCCGACATCGCGACGGAGAACCTCGTCGCCGGCCTGGTCGACCTCGGCTGGGAGTGCGACGACGTCACCGCCTACCGCACCGTCCGCGCCACCCCGCCGCCGGCGCCGGTCCGCGACGCGATCAAGAGCGGCAAGTTCGACGCCGTCGTCTTCACGTCGTCCTCGACGGTCCGCAACCTCGTCGGCATCGCCGGCAAGCCGCACCCGTCGACGGTCATCGCCGTGATCGGCCCGCAGACGGCCAAGACCGCCGAGGAGCACGGCCTGCGGGTCGACGTGCTGGCCCCGACACCCGACGTCGAGGTCCTCGTCGACGCCCTCGCCGACTTCGGCGCGTCGCGACGCCTCGCGATGCTCGAGGCCGGCGAGCCGGTGACCCGCCCGAGCGAGCGCACCGCGTCGGGTCGGCGCAAGGCCCGCGCCAAGTAGCCCGAGCGGTGCGTGAGGCGGATTCCCGCGTCCGGGAACCCTCCTCACACACCGCCAAGTGACCCGAGCGGTGCGTGAGGCGGATTCCCGCGGCCGGGAACCCTCCTCACACACCGCTGCGAGAGGATGGTCGGCGTGACCGACGAGACGCACGTCCAGGGCCCGACCATCCGACCCCGGCGGCTGCGACGCACCCCCGCCCTGCGGCGCATGGTCGCCGAGACCCACGTGGTGCCCAGCTCGCTGGTCCTGCCGGTCTTCGTCCGTGAAGGCCTCGCCGAGCCGCACCCCATCTCCTCGATGCCGGGCGTCGTCCAGCACACCCGCGACTCGCTCCGGCGGGCGGTCACGGAGGCGGCCGAGCTCGGCCTGGGCGGGGTGATGCTCTTCGGCATCCCCGAGCGCAAGGACGCCACCGGCTCCGGTGCGCTCGACCCGGCCGGGGTGCTCAACCTCGCCATCACCGACGTCGTCGCCGAGGTGGGCGACCAGCTCACGGTCATGTCGGACCTGTGCCTCGACGAGTTCACCGACCACGGCCACTGCGGCGTGCTCACCCCCGACGGCGAGGTCGACAACGACCGGACGCTGGCGGCGTACGCCGAGATGGCCCTCGCCCAGGCCGCGGCCGGTGTCGACATGGTCGGCCCGAGCGGGATGATGGACGGCCAGGTCGCGGTGGTCCGCTCGGCGCTCGACGCCGCCGGGCACAGCCACGTGTCCGTGCTGGCCTACTCCGCGAAGTACGCCTCCGCCTTCTTCGGCCCCTTCCGCGAGGCCGTCGACTCCTCGCTCGTCGGTGACCGCCGCACCTACCAGCAGGACCCCGCCAACGCCCTCGAGGGTGTGCGGGAGGTGCTCCTCGACGTCGCGGAGGGTGCCGACCTGGTCATGGTGAAGCCGGCGCTGCCGTACCTCGACGTCGTACGCCGGGTGCGCGACGCCGTCGACGTCCCGGTCGCCGCCTACAACGTCTCCGGCGAGTACGCCATGCTCGAGGCCGCCGCGGCCAACGGCTGGATCGACCGCGAGGCCGCCATCCTGGAGACCCTGACGTCGATCCGCCGTGCCGGCGCCGACGTGATCCTCACCTACTGGGCCTCCGAGGCCGCGCGCCTGCTCCGCTGACTGCGGCGGGCGCGCCGACCCGTCAGGGGTTCAGCAGGTTGTCGATGCACGCCTGCAGCGCTGCGCCGACGAGCAGCGGGTCCTGGGCCAGGCACTGCGTCTGCGCCTGCAGCGGCGTGAGGATGTCGCCGAGCGTCTGCGTCGGGACCGGCGGGAGCGGCGGCGGGGGCGGTGCGACCGTCGGCAGCGACGTCGTCGGGTCGATGGTGGGCACGACGGTCGGGTCCTTGGTGGGGTCCTTGGTGGGCGACGGGGCCGGGTCGGAGGAGGAGGGCGCCGGGGCCTGCGTCTGCGCCGGGCTCGGGGCGGGGACCTGGGTCGGGGCCGGGTCCTTGGTGGGGGAGGACCCGCCGTTGCTCCCTCCGCCGTTGCTGCCACCCTTGCCGCCGTCGTCGCCCCTGCCGCCTCCGTTGCCGCCGCGATCGCCGTCGCCCCCGGTCGACGCGGTGGCGTCGGGGACCAGCACGCCGGAGGTGAGCGTCGCGGTGGGCACCGCGCTGAAGTCGCCGTCGAGGTAGGCCGCCATGATCCCCAGCACCAGGTCGACGTAGTCGTTGGAGTGGTTGTAGCGGTAGACCGAGGCGCGCTGCCCCTGCTCCGTGGACAGGTCGTCGTCACCCGAGCAGAGGTAGACGGCCGTGGCGAGGGCGGCGTCGTCGATGTCCTGCGGGTCGCGGGTGCCGTCGTTGTCGCCGTCGACGCCCACCACCGACCAGGTCGAGGGGATGAACTGCATCGGCCCGACGGCCCGGTCGTAGCGGCTGTCGTCGTCGTACTGCCCGGCGTCGGTGTCGAGGATGCGCTGGGTGTCGTTCTTGCCGTCGAGCGGGATGCCGAAGATGCCGGGACGGGCCACGCCGCGGGCGTCGAGGGAGTTGCCGCCGAACCGGCCGTGGTCGGACTCGACGCGGCCGATGGCGGCGATCAGCTCCCACGGCAGGTTGCAGCCCTTGTCGGCCTCGTTGATGACGGCCTCGGCGCGCTGGTAGGCCGACAGGGCGGCCTGCGGGATGTCGCTGGCCGTGCCGGGGGTGAGGGAGGCGGCGCGGGTCACGGCGTCGCCGACGCTGGCCGGGGCCTCGATCGCGGCGCTCGGCAGCACCGTGCCGTCGGGCAGGGTCTGCGAGCCGTCCGGGTCGGCGCTCGCCGGGTCGACCCCGACGCCGGCGCCCGCCAGGCTGACCGTCCACGCGGCGGAGAGCACCGCCAGCGGGACGATGGCGATCGCTCGGTGCAGTCGGGCCGGACTCGACATGGCGTGGGCACTCCCCTTGGTCGTCGTGGAGTCCTCGTACCCCCTCCGGGCACCTCCACACCTCGTCAACGACGATTCGTCACACCAAGTTACGCGGGAGCCGTCTGTGCGCCAACCCACATTCAGGGGACGCCCGAGTCCACCGACTGGGGATCTCTTGCCCTCCTACGTGACAATGACCCGGTGACCTCCGCGACCATCCCCGGGACGACCACGGCCAGCGAGGCCTGGTTCGAGCGCGCCAGGGCCGTGACGCCCGGTGGCGTGAACTCACCCGTGCGCGCGTTCACGGCGGTCGGCGGGACGCCGCGCTTCATCACGTCCGCGTCGGGCGCCTGGCTCACCGACGCCGACGGCAACGACTACGTCGACCTGATCTGCTCCTGGGGCCCGATGCTGCTCGGCCACGCCCACCCGGACGTGCAGGCGGCCGTGGCCGCCGCGGTCGCGCGCGGTACGTCGTACGGCACCCCGACCGAGCCCGAGGTCGAGCTCGCCGAGGAGATCGTCGCGCGCACGCCGGTCGAGCGGGTCCGCTTCGTCTCCTCCGGCACCGAGGCGACCATGTCGGCGATCCGGCTGGCGCGCGGTGCGACC
>DASTPB010000004.1:0-2672 GCA_035762385.1 Nocardioides sp.
CGACGCGCGCAGCACCAGCGTCGGCAGCCTCGCCATCGAGCGCTTCCAGCGCCCGGTCGCCTACCAGGACGTGCCGGCCGCGCTGCTGCCCGAGGCCGTCCGCGACGACAACCCCTGGGGCCTGCGCCGCCGCGTGGACGGGGAGCTCGAGTGAGCGCCACGATCGCCGAGGTCGACGTCGTCCCGGTCGCCGGGCACGACTCGATGCTGCTCAACCTCAGCGGTGCCCACGGGCCGTTCTTCACCCGCAACATCGTCATCGTCACCGACTCCGAGGGCCGCGAGGGCCTCGGCGAGGTGCCCGGCGGCGAGGCGATCCGGCAGACGATCGCCGACGCCGGCGAGATCCTCGTGGGCCAGCCGGTCGCGGCGTTCCGCACCCTGTTGCGGCGCGTCGCCACGGCGTACGCCGACCGCGACGCCGGCGGCCGCGGCCTGCAGACCTTCGACCTCCGCACCACCATCCACGCGGTGACGGCGCTGGAGTCGGCGTTGCTGGACCTGTCCGGCCAGGCGCTCGGCGTGCCGGTCGCCGAGCTGCTGGGTGAGGGCCAGCAGCGCGACCGCGTGCCGATGCTCGGCTACCTGTTCTACGTCGGCGACCCCGACCGGACGGACCTGCCCTACCTGCGTGAGCACCCGTCTTCAGGGGGAGCGGACGACTGGGAGAAGGTCCGGCGCGAGGAGGCGATGACGCCCGAGGCCGTCGTCCGCCTCGCCGAGGCCGCGCAGGCCCGCTACGGCTTCACCGACTTCAAGCTCAAGGGCGGCGTGCTGCCCGGCGAGGAGGAGGTCGCCGCCGTCACCGCGCTGCACGAGCGCTTCCCCGACGCCCGGATCACCCTCGACCCCAACGGCGGCTGGCTCCTCGAGGACGCCGTCCGCCTGCTCCAGGGCAAGGACGACGTGCTCGCCTACGCCGAGGACCCGTGCGGCGCCGAGGGCGGCTACTCCGGGCGCGAGGTGATGGCGCAGTTCAAGCGCCGCACCGGCCTGCGCACGGCCACCAACATGGTCGCCACCGACTGGCGCCAGATGGCCGACGCGGTGCGCACCAACGCCGTCGACATCCCGCTGGCGGACCCGCACTTCTGGACGATGGCCGGCTCGGTCCGGGTCGCCCAGCTGTGCCACGACTTCGGCCTGACGTGGGGCTCGCACTCGAACAACCACTTCGACGTGTCGCTGGCGATGTTCACCCAGGTCGGGGCGGCCGCCCCGGGTGAGATCACCGCGCTCGACACGCACTGGATCTGGCAGGACGGGCAGGGCCTGACGACCGCGCCGCTGGAGATCGTCGACGGCGTGATCGAGGTCCCGACCGCCCCGGGGCTCGGCGTGACCCTCGACCGCGACCGGCTCGCCGAGGCGCACGAGCTCTACCTCGAGCACGGCCTCGGCGCGCGCGACGACGCCGTCGCCATGCAGTACCTCGTGGACGACTGGGCCTTCGACCCCAAGCGTCCGTGCCTGGTCCGGTGACCGTGCGCTGAGGGGTGGCGGCACATCGCGTGGATGCGGGGCCGTCGGCTGCAGTCTGCCGCCACCACGGGTGGCACGCCGCCTGAGGAGCAACGCATGGTCCTCGGCCGAGCCGGGAACGAGCAGGGATGACCGATCTCGGAGTCCTGCTGGCGCGCCACGGCTACGGCGCCGTCGCCCGCGACCGCACCGCCCGTGGCGGGGCGGACACCTACGTCTCCCGGCTGCTGGGGCGCCGCACCGTGGTGCTCGGCGATCCGGAGGGTGCGCGCGTGTTCTACGACGAGTCGCTCGCCCGCCGCGCCGGAGCGGTGCCTCCGCCGCTGGCGCGGCTGCTCTTCGGACGCGGCGCGGTCCACGGGATGGACGGCACCGAGCACCGCGACCGCAAGCGGCTGTTCCTCGACGTGCTGGACCCCGACGGTCTCGACTCGCTCGTCGACGAGGTCCGTGGCGCCCTCATCACCCGCGCCGCGAGCTGGACCGGGCGCGAGGTCGACCTGCACCGTGAGCTGGTGCGGGTCTACGGCGCGGCGACCCTGCACTGGGCCGGCCTCGACGTCTCACGCCGGGAGGCCGACCTGGTCAGCCGCCGGCTGGCCGAGATCGTCGACGGGTTCGGTTTCGCCGGCACGGCGTACGTCCGTGGCTGGCGCGCCCGCCGGTGGTCCGAGCGCTGGGCTCGCACCGCGGTCCGCGACGCACGTGGGGGGCGGACGAGCCCCGCGGCCGGCAGTGCCCTCCAGATGGTCGCTGCCGCCGACCTCGACGAGCGTCAGGCGGCGGTGGCGCTCCTCAACGTGCTGCGACCGACGGTCGCCGTCAGCTGGCTGGGCTGCTTCGCGGGGCTCGCGCTGGCATCGGTCCCTGCCGCGGAGCGGGCGCGGCTGGTGCCCGCAGAGGCGAGGCACGAGCGGTACGCCTTCGCGCAGGAGGTACGGCGTACCTCTCCGTTCGTGCCGGCACTCACGGCCCTTGCCGTGCGCGGCGCCGAGGTGTCCGGCGTCCGGATCCGGCCGGGGGACCGGCTGCTGCTCGACGTCATCGGCATCGACCACCACGACAGCCGCTGGCCGGCGCCCCACCTCTTCGACGCCGACCGCTTCCTCGACCACGACGAGGTCACGGCGCAGTCCGCGTTCGACCTGGTGCCGCAGGGCGGCGGCCACCCGTCGGGCCACCGCTGCCCG
>DASTPB010000005.1:0-3454 GCA_035762385.1 Nocardioides sp.
TCCCCCTGGCCGTCCTCGCCGTCCTGGTCGCCTTCGTGGTGGCCGCCTCCATCCGGATCGTGCCGCAGGCACGCCGCTACAACATCGAGCGGTTCGGCCGCTACCAACGCACGCTCCAACCCGGGCTCAACCTGATCGTCCCGCTGGTGGACCGGGTCAACACGAAGCTCGACGTGAGGGAGCACGTCTACACCTCCGAGCCGAAGCCGGTGATCACCGAGGACAACCTCGTGGTCGCCATCGACACGGTCCTCTACTACCAGATCACCGACCCCCGGGCGGCGGCGTACGAGGTCACCGACTACCTGCGCGCCATCGACCAGCTCACGGTGACCACCCTGCGCAACCTCATCGGATCGATGGACCTCGAGAGCACGCTCACGTCGCGGGAGACGATCAACGAGCGGCTGCGCGAGGTGCTCGACGAGGCGACGGGGCGCTGGGGCATCCGGGTCAATCGGGTGGAGATCAAGGCGATCGACCCGCCCCGCTCGATCCAGGAGGCCATGGAGAAGCAGATGCGTGCCGAGCGCGACAAGCGGGCGGTGATCCTGCATGCCGAGGGTGAGCGACAGTCGCTGATCCTGACTGCGGAGGGCACGCGCGCCAAGATGATCCTGGAGGCCGAGGGGCGCCAGCAGGCCAGGGTGCTGGAGGCCGAGGGCGAGGCGAAGGCGCTCGAGCGGGTCTTCCGGGCGGTCCACGACAACGACGCCGACCCGCAGGTGCTGGCCTACAAGTACCTGGAGATGCTGCCTCGGCTCGCGGAGAACGGCAACGGCTACTTCGTGATCCCGGGCGAGCTGAGCGAGGCGATGCGGACCGTGACGAGGGCCTTCACCGCCGACCGGGCACAGTCTGCGGCTCCTGACGACGCTCTTGAGGCCGCTGCCGAGGACGCTTCCGGGAAGGATGGGCCGGGTCAGCCCCTGCTGGACGAGACCACGGTGCGCCGGCGCCAGCTGGGCGCCTGAGGCCGACGCTCACATCCCGGCCACGACCTCCGTGCCCTGCTTGATCGCCCGCTTGGCGTCGAGCTCGGCGGCGACGTCGGCTCCGCCGATCAGGTGCACCGTGGCTCCGCCGATGAGGTGCGCGGCGCGACCGAGGTCGTCGTACAGCCCGCGCACGGAGTCCTGGCCGGCGCACACGACGACGGTGTCGACCTCGATCACCCGCCCGACGCCGTCGACGGTGACGTGGAGGCCCTCGTCGTCGATCCGGTCGTAGGTCGCGCCGTTCACCATCGTCACCTTCGACTGCTTGAGCACCGCGCGGTGGGCCCAGCCCGACGTCTTGCCGAGGCCGATCCCGATCGGCGTGGTCTTGCGCTGCAGCAGCGTGACCTCGCGAGCGGGGGTGCGCGGCTTGGCCTCGGTCAGGCCTCCCGGGCTGAGCGCCGGGTCGCCGACGCCCCAGTGCGCCATCCAGTCGTCGAGGTCCTCCTCCTCGTGGGTCAGGAAGACGCTGACGTCGACGCCGATGCCGCCGGCGCCGATCACCGCGACCCGCTTGCCCGGGACGACCGCGCCGCTCAGCACGTCGGCGTACGACGCGACGCTCGGGTGGTCGATGCCGGGGATCTCCGGGAGCCGGGGCTGCACGCCCGTCGCGACGACCACCTGGTCGAAGCCGGCGAGGTCGGCGGCGGTCGCGGCGGTCGAGAGGTGTACGTCGACGCCGAGGACCTCGAGCCGGCGGGTGAAGTAGCGCAGCGTGTCGGCGAAGTCCTCCTTGCCCGGGACCGCCATGGCGAGGCGGAACTGGCCGCCGAGCTCGGGTGACTTCTCGAAGAGCGTCACGGCGAAGCCGCGCTCGGCGGCGGACGTGGCGGCGGCGAGGCCGGCCGGGCCGGCGCCGACGACCGCGACGGACTGCCTGCGGAGCGTGGGCATCAGCACGAGCTCGGTCTCGTGGCAGGCGCGGGGGTTGACCAGGCAGGAGGCGCGCTCGTTGCTGAAGACGTGGTCGAGGCAGGCCTGGTTGCAGGCGATGCAGGTGTTGATCTCGTCCGCCCGCTCGTCCATCGCCTTGGCGACGAAGGCCGGGTCGGCCAGCAGCGGCCGCGCCATCGAGACCAGGTCCGCCTCTCCAGCGGCGAGGATCTCCTCGGCGAGCTCGGGGGTGTTGATCCGGTTGGACGCGCACACCGGGACGTCGACGACCTGCTTGAGCCGCGCGGTGTAGGACCGCCACGCCCCGCGCGGCACCTGCGTGATGATCGTCGGGACGCGGGCCTCGTGCCAGCCGATGCCGGTGTTGAAGACGGTCACGCCGGCGGCCTGCAGGTGCAGCGCGAGCTCGGCGGTCTCCTCCCAGGTCTGCCCGCCCTCGACGAGGTCGAGCAGCGAGATCCGGTAGACGATCGGGAAGTCCGGCCCGACGAGCTCGCGCGAACGGCGTACGACCTCGACGGCGAAGTGCATCCGACGCGCCGCCGACCCGCCCCACTCGTCGTCGCGGTCGTTGGTGCGGGCGGCGAGGAACTGGTTGATGAGGTAGCCCTCGGAGCCCATGATCTCGACGGCGTCGTAGCCGGCCTTGCGGGCCAGCGCGATGCTCTTCGCGAAGGCGGTCGCAGTGTGGTCGACCTCCTTGCTCGACATGGCGCTGGGCTTGAAGGGCGTGATCGGCGACTTCTTGTCCGACGCGCTCTGCGAGAGCGGGTGGTAGCCGTAGCGGCCGGCGTGGAGCACCTGCAGGGCGATCGCGCCGCCGGCGTCGTGCACAGCTCCGGTGATCCGCTCGTGCCGCATGGCGTGGAGGCGGTTGGTCATCTCGGACGCGAACGGCTTGAGCCAGCCGCGCTTGGTCGGGGCGTAGCCGCCGGTGATGATCAGGCCGACACCGCCGCGTGCCCGCTCCTCGAAGAACGCGGCGAGCTTGTCGATGTCCCACGGGTGGTCCTCGAGCCCGGTGTGCATCGACCCCATGACGACGCGGTTGCGCAACGTCAGGGCGTCGGGGCCGGTGCCGAGGGTGATCGGCTCCAGGAGGTGGGGGTAGCGGGGGTGGGTCATCTCTCGACCTCCAGGTCGTGGGCGTGCAGGTAGTCGGTGATCCAGTCGATCCAGAAGCGTTCGAGCCCGATGCCGCCGCGCAGCACCAGCCACTGGTCCTTCTGTGCCGTGTCGAGGGCGTGGGGGTCGGGGAACTGCTCGCGCTCCATCTGCTCGTACTGCGCGAGCCGGGCCGCGTGGTCGGCCCGGGCGTCCCGCAGGTTGGCCGCCAGCACGGCCCGGTCGCCGTACGACGCCCCGCGGAGCTTGACGGCGAGCTCGCTGCGGAAGGTCTCCATCGGCATCGGTGTGGCCAGCCACTCCGCGAGCACCCGGCGGCCCTCCGCCGACGGCGTGTGGACCCGCTTGTCGGGACGGCCCTCCTGCCCGACGACCTCCACGTCGACCCACCCGTCGGCCTCCATCCGCGCGAGCACGCGGTAGATCTGCTGGTG
>DASTPB010000006.1:0-13215 GCA_035762385.1 Nocardioides sp.
TCCATGGCGAAAGGCATTCGCTTCCACCGGACCGGCGGTCCCGAGGTCCTGAGCTGGGAGGCTCTCGAGGTGGGCGAGCCCGGCCACGGCGAGGTGCGACTGCGCCACGGAGCCGTCGGCCTCAACTTCGCCGACACCTACTTCCGCTCGGGCCTGTACCCCGCCGCGCTGCCTGCCGGCATGGGCGTCGAGGGTGCGGGTGTGGTCGAGGCCGTCGGCCCCGGCGTCGAGGACGTCGCCGTCGGCGACCGGGTCACCTACACCGGCAGCCCGCTGGGCGCGTACAGCACCGAGCGGGTCATGCCGGCCAGCCACCTCATCAAGCTGCCCGACGAGATCCCCTTCGACGTCGCCGCCGCCACCACGATGCGCGGCCTCACCACGTCGTACCTGCTGCGCCGGATCGCCCCAGGCCTGTCGGCCGGTGACACGGTCCTGCTCCACGCCGCTGCCGGCGGCGTGGGCCTGCTCTTCACCCAGTGGGCGCGCCTGCTGGGGGTCGACGTGATCGGCACGGTGTCCACGGACGAGAAGGCGGAGGTGGCGCGCGCCCACGGCTGCACCCACACCATCGTCTACACCCGCGAGGACGTCGCCGAGCGGGTGCGCGAGATCACCGACGGCGCCGGCGTGCCCGTCGTCTACGACAGCATCGGCGCGACCACGTTCCAGAGCTCGATCGACTCGCTGTCCCGACGCGGCCTGCTGGTCTGCTTCGGGACCGCCTCGGGCGCCGTGCCCCCGATCGACGCGATGCAGCTGGCCGTCAAGGGATCCCTCTTCGTCACCCGTCCGGCCCTGGCCGACTACATCGCCGATCCCGCCGAGCGGGCCGACCTCGCGGGGGAGCTCTTCGGCCACCTCGCGAGCGGCCGGATCAGCGTCGACATCAACCAGCGCTACAGCCTCGACGACGCGGTGCAGGCGCACATCGACCTCGAGAGCGGGAGGAGCGTCGGATGTTCGGTCTTCGATCTCTGACGCTCGTCCCCGAAGCGGAAGCCCCCCGTCACTGCTGCACCCCAGGAAGCGAGTACCCCACGATGAACACCACCCTCACCCACGAGACCGCGGGAGCGGCGCTGCGTACGCCGATGCGCGTCACCCGGCTCACCGCCGCCCTCGGTGCCGAGATCTCGGGCGTCGACCTCGGCGAGGTGGCCCGCAACGACGACCTGTTCGCGGAGCTGAAGGACCTGCTGCTCCAGCACAAGGTCCTGTTCTTCCGCGACCAGGACATCACCCGCGCCGAGCACGTCGCCCTCGCCGAGAGGTTCGGTCCCCTCGAGGACCACCCGGTCGCGGGCAGCGACCCCGACCACCCCGGCCTGGTCCGGATCTACAAGGACCGCGACAACCGGCCCGACGACTTCGAGAACGCCTTCCACTGCGACGCCACGTGGCGCGAGGCGCCCCCGATGGGGTCCGTCCTCCGCTGCGTCGAGACGCCGGCCGTGGGTGGCGACACCCTCTGGGTGAACATGGCGCTCGCCTACGAGCGACTCCCCGAGCACGTCAAGGAGCAGATCGGCGGCCTGCGCGCCCGCCACAGCATCGAGGCGACCTTCGGTGCCCGGCTGCCCGTCGAGCAGCGCCTCGCGCTCAAGGAGCGCTACCCCGACGCCGAGCACCCCGTCGTCCGCACGCACCCCGAGACCGGCGAGAAGGTGCTGTTCGTCAACGCGTTCACGACCCACTTCACCAACTTCCACACCGTCGAGAACGTGCGCTTCGGCTTCGACTACTCCCCGGGCGCCGGCGAGCTCCTGAACTACCTGGTCCGCCAGGCCGCCGTCCCCGAGTACCAGGTGCGCTGGCGCTGGACGAAGAACAGCTTCGCGATCTGGGACAACCGCAACACCCAGCACTACGCCGTCCAGGACTACTGGCCCGACGTCCGCAAGATGGAGCGCGCCGGGATCGTCGGCGAGCCGACCTTCTGACCTCACACCGACCACACCCACCCCACCAGCCCGACCGATCCCGTACCCCAGGAGACACGCCCATGCACTTCCACGACGACGCCCTCTTCCCCGAGCTGCAGGACCCGCTGGTCATCACCGCAGCCCCCTACGGCCCCGAGTGGGAGCTCGACGACTTCCGCGAGGACCTGCCGCTGACCATGGACGAGCACGTCCAGCAGGCGGTCGACTGCTGGAACGCCGGCGCCACGGTGCTGCACATCCACGTCCGTGACCTCGACGGCAAGGGCTCGAAGAAGCTCTCGCAGTTCAACGAGCTGCTCGGCCGGCTCCGCGAGGCGGTGCCGGAGATGATCCTGCAGGTCGGCGGCTCGATCTCCTTCGCCCCGGAGGGCGAGGGCGCCGACGCCAAGTGGCTCGAGGACGACACCCGGCACATGCTCGCCGAGCTCGACCCGCGACCGGACCAGGTCACGATCGCCATCAACACCAGCCAGATGAACATCGTCGAGCTGATGACCGACGACGACATCGCCGGCACCTCGATCCAGCGGCCCGAGATCTACGAGGCCTACCGCGAGATGTACGTGCCCGCCAACCCCGGCTGGGTCATCGAGCACCTCAAGCGGCTGACCGCCAACGGCATCCAGCCGCACTTCCAGCTCTCGAGCATCCCGCAGCTCGAGACCGTCGAGCGCCTGATCCGGCGCGGGCACTACCTCGGCCCGCTCAACCTGACCTGGGTCGCCATCGGCGGCGGCTTCGACGGCCCCAACCCCTACAACATGATGAACTTCATCAACCGGGTCCCGGACGGCGCCTGCCTCACCCTCGAGACGCTGATGCGCAGCGTGCTCCCCGTGAACACCATGGCCATCGCCATGGGCCTGCACTGCCGCAACGGCAACGAGGACACCCTGTGGGGCCTCAAGGGCCAGAAGATGACCTCGGCCCAGCAGGTCGAGCAGCTCGTCCGCATCTCCACCGAGCTCGGTCGCACCGTCGCCACGGGCAAGGAGGCCCGCGACATCTACCGGATCGGCGAGACCTACGGCAGCGTCGACGAGACCCTCGCCCGCCTCGGCTACGCGCCGAACCGCAAGCCCGGACAGGTCGGCTTCACCTTCCACTCCTGACGCTTCGCCACGCGTGGGGCACGGCTCGCCGTGCCCCACGCCCATCTCCACCTGCGTGACCACCCGGTCGCGTGCTCCGCCATGCCCTCATCCAGGACTCCACATGACCACTCGCACCATCGACTCCACCGTGCCGGCCCCCTCTGCGCCGGCCACCGGGACCACGCGGTCCCGGGTCTTCCCCCTGCTCGTCTTCCTCGTCACGTTCGGGCTGCTGCTGTCCGACTACATGTCCCGCCAGGTGCTCTCGGCGGTCTTCCCCTTCCTCAAGGTCGAGTGGTCGCTCAGCGACACCCAGCTCGGCGCCCTCACCAGCGTCGTGGCGCTGACGGTCGGCCTGCTCGCCGTCCCGCTGTCGCTCATCGGCGACCGCTGGGGCCGGTCCAAGGCCATCATCGCGATGGCGTCGCTGTGGAGCCTGGCCACCCTCGGCTCCGCCGTCGCCACCAGCTACGAGCACATGATGGCCGCGCGCCTGTTCATCGGCCTCGGTGAGGCGGCGTACGGAAGCGTCGGCCTGGCCGTCGTGCTCATGGTGTTCTCCCCGGCCCGACGCGCGTCACTGACCGGTGCCTTCATGGCCGGTGGCTCCTTCGGCTCGGTGCTGGGTGTCTTCCTCGGCGGCATCCTCGCGGTCCAGCTCGGCTGGCGGTGGTCCTTCGGCGTCATGGCGATCCTCGGTCTCGTGCTCGTCGCGGTCTACGCGCTGCTGATCAACGACACCAAGCTCGCCCGGCACCAGCACCCCGGCAACACCGAGGCCGAGCGCGACGCCGCCCCGGTCACCAAGAAGGGCCGCGCACCCCTGCGGACCCTGGTCTCCACCCCGTCGGTCATCTGCGCGTACGTCGCCAGCGGCATCCAGCTCTTCGTCGCCGGCACGCTGTTCGCCTGGCTGCCGAGCTACCTCAACCGCGCCTACGGGCTCGCTCCCGACCGGGCGGGGGTCGCCGCCGCCGGCCTGATCCTCCTCATGGGTGTGGGGATGATCGTCTGCGGGATGGTCACGGACCGGATCAGCCACGACGCCCCCGAGCGCAAGTGGACCTCGTCGCTGGTGTACGTCTCGCTGTCCCTCGTGCTCCTGGGTGTCGGCTTCTCCGTCGCCCCCGGTGCCGTCCAGATGCTCCTCATCGCCGGCGGCACGTTCTTCGCCGCCGGGACCGCAGGACCGGCGGGCGCCATGGTCGCCAACCTGACCCCGGCGTCGATCCGCGCCACCGCGTTCGGCACCCTCACCATGGCCAACAACCTCCTCGGCCTGGCCGCCGGGCCGCTCCTGACCGGCATCCTCGCCGACCGGCTCGGCCTGTCCGGCGCCATGCAGGTGGTCCCGTTCGTGTCCGTGCTCGTGATCATCGCGCTCGTCGTGGGGCGCCGTGCCTACCCGAGCAGCGTGCGCCGGGCCCGCGCCACCTTCCCCGCGTGAGCGCGACGGAGCAGGTGCCCGGCACGGTCGTGATCGTGCCGGGCCTCCGGGGCCACGTGGAGGAGCACTGGCAGACCGTCCTCGCGGCCGGCCTGCCCCGCGTGCGGGTGGTGCCGTCCTTCGACCGCGACAAGCGGGACCTGGCCGGCCGGGTCGGTGACCTGCAGGCCGTCGTCGATGACGTCGACGGCCCGGTCACGATCGTCGCGCACAGCGCCGGCTGCCTGGTCACCGCCCACTGGGCCCGGACGACCACCACGCCGGCCCGCGCGGCCCTGCTCGCGACGCCACCCGACCTGGCCAGGCCGCTGCCCGCGGAGTACCCGTCGCTCGACGAGCTGCGCGAGGCCGGGTGGCTCCCGGTGCCGGTGGACCGGCTCCCGTTCCCCAGCATCGTCGCCGTCAGCAGCAACGACCCGCTCGGGGACGAGGTGCGGGTGCGCACCCTCGCCCAGCACTGGGGCAGCCACGTCATCGACGTCGGAGCGGTCGGCCACCTCAACCCGGCCTCCGGCTACGGCCCCTGGCCGCTGGCGGAGGCGCTCCTCGAGGCGCTCGACGCGATGACCCTCGATGAGCCGACCCTCGATGAGCCGACCCTCGACGCGCTGCTGCCTCCTTCCTGATCCCGCCCGACCCGACCGATCCCGAGACGTTCAAGGACACCCCATGCTCAACCTCGCGACCCTGCTCGACGACAGCGCTCGCCGTCACCCCGACCGCGACGCCGTGGTCCTCGGGGAGACCCGGCTCACCTACCGCGACCTCGACGCCCAGGCCAACCAGGTGGCCCACCTGCTCGTCAGCCGGGGCATCCGCCCGGGCGACAAGGTGGCGCTGTCATCGCCGAACACGCCGCAGTTCCCCGCCGTCTACTACGGCATCCTCAAGGCCGGCGCCGTGGTCGTCCCGCTGAACGTGATGCTCAAGGCGCGGGAGGTGGCCTACCACCTCGCGGACTCGGACGCCCGGGCCTACGTGTGCTTCGAGGACACGCCCGGGCTCCCGATGGGAGCCGAGGGGTGGAAGGGCTTCGAGCAGACGAGCGGCTGCGAGACGTTCCTCCTCGCGACGGCCGGTCCCGCGGGCGAGCAGGTCCCGGACGGGGTCGAGCTCCTGGCCGCCGCTCTCGAGGACCAGCCGACCACCTTCGAGACGGTCCACCGCGAGGCCGTCGACCCGGCGGTCATCCTCTACACGTCGGGAACGACCGGCCACCCGAAGGGTGCCGAGCTCACGCACGCCAACCTCGTGCTCAACGCCCTCACCTGCAACCGGCAGTTCGGCGTCGCGGAGCACGACGTCCACCTCGTCACCCTGCCGCTGTTCCACTCCTTCGGGTCCACGGTCCAGATGAACGCCGGCCTCGGAGCGGGCGCGACCCTCGTCCTGCTCCCGCGTTTCGACGCGAGCCAGGCCCTCGCCCTCCTCGAGCGCGAGCACGTCACCTTCTTCGCCGGTGTGCCGACGATGTACTGGGCGCTCCTCGGCGCGCTGGGTCGTGGCGCGGACGTCGACGTCGAGGCGATCGCGTCCCGGCTCCGGGTCGCCGTCTCGGGCGGGGCGAGCCTGCCCGTCGAGATCATCCGCCAGTTCAGGGAGCGGTTCGGCGTGCAGGTCCTCGAGGGCTACGGGCTCTCGGAGACCTCGCCCCTCGCCACCTTCGCCGACCCAGCGCGCGACCCGCGTCCCGGCTCCATCGGCGTACCGGTCTGGGGTGTCGAGTGCCGGCTCGTCGACGAGGACTGGAACACGCTCGAGGGTGCCGACGTCGTCGGCGAGATCGCGATCAGGGGCCACAACGTCATGAAGGGCTACTACAACCGCCCGGAGGCGACGGCGGAGGTCATGCGCGACGGCTGGTTCCGCACCGGTGACCTCGCCCGCCGCGACGACGACGGCTTCTACTACATCGTCGACCGCGCCAAGGACCTGATCATCCGCGGTGGCTTCAACGTCTACCCGCGCGAGGTCGAGGAGGTGCTGATGACCCACGCCGACGTCTCGCTCGCCGCGGTCATCGGGGTGCCCCACGACTCCCACGGCGAGGAGGTGAAGGCCGTCGTCATCCGCCGCGAGGGCGCCGCCGTCACCGAGACCGAGCTCGTGGCGTGGGGCAAGGAGCAGATGGCGGCGTACAAGTACCCGCGCATCGTCGAGTTCGTCGACACGCTGCCGATGACGGCCACCGGCAAGATCCTCAAGCGCGAGCTGGCGGCCCGGTCATGATCGCGGTCCTGTCCCGGCTGCTCGACCGACTCGAGCGGAACCGCGTCCTCGTCGCCGCGTGGGCGGGAGTGCCCCTCGCCGCCCTCACCGTCGTGCCCACGGAGACCCGGTGACCGCCACGGCCGAGGCCGGCCGGATCGCACCGGCACCGGCGCCGTCATCGGCACCGGTCCGCCGCCGCAGGCTCGTGGGCCTGGGGGTGCTCGCCCTCGGCGTCGTCGCCGCGTCCGTCGGCCACGCAGCCGTCCCGCAGGTGGGCGTCCTCACCTGGGCGATCGGTCTGGGGATGCTGGCCGCCAACACCGGACTGGTGCCGTCCGCCGTCACCTCGGACCTGGGCTTCGTGACCCGACGCGCGCTGCGGATCGGCATCGTCCTCCTCGGCTTCTCCGTCTCCTTCGCCTCGATCGCCGCCCTCGGCCTGCCGCTCGTGGCCCTCGTCGCCTCCAGCCTCGTCGCGACGCTGCTGCTCACGCTGTGGCTCGGACGCCGGCTCGGCGTCGGCCGGGCCAGGTCGCTCCTCGTCGGCACCGGTGTCGCGATCTGCGGCGCCTCGGCCATCGCCGCGATGGAGGAGACCGCCGGGGCCGAGGAGGACGACGTCGCCGCGGCCATCGCCATGGTCACGCTGTTCGGGACCCTGGCCCTCGTCGCGCTGCCGCTGCTCCAGGGCCCGCTGGCACTCACCGACGTGCAGCTCGGCGCCTGGGCCGGCGCGAGCGTCCACGAGGTCGGCCAGGTCGTGGCAGCAGCAGGACCCGCCGGCCCCGCCGCGGTCGCGGTCGCGGTCGTGGTCAAGCTGACGCGCGTCGTGATGCTGGCGCCCGTGGTCGCGGTCGTCGGGGTGGTCAACCGGCTGAGGTCCCCCCGCGCCGCCGGGACGCCCGGCGCGCCGGCGCTGGTGCCGCTGTTCGTGCTCGGGTTCCTGGCCTGCGCGGCGCTGCGCAGCACGGGCGTCGTGCCCCTCACCGCCCTCGACTGGATCGCCCAGGTCCAGGTCGTCGCCCTCGGCGCGGCCCTCTTCGGCATGGGGTGCAGCGTGCGCCTCGCCCAGCTGTGGAGGAACGGCGGCGCAGTCACGCTCGTCGCCGCCGCGGCGACCCTCTTCCTCGGCACGGTCACCCTCGCGGGCGTCGTGCTGCTCGCCCCCGGAAACTGACAGGCAGTACCCCATGAACCTCCTCACGAGTGACCTCGTCGACCGCGGCACCGCGCTCGCCGGCGACGTCGCCACCGCCCTGGTGGGACGCTCCACGCTCGAACCGGCACCCGGCGACCGGCGGTTCCTCGACCCGGCGTGGTCGTCCAACCCCGTCTACCGCCGCTGGGGACAGGCGTACCTCGCCGTCGAGCGCGCCATCGGCGCCGCGGTCGAGGACGCCGACATGGACTGGCAGACGCGGGAGCGCGCCCGGTTCGCCGCCGGCATCCTCGGCTCGGCCCTCGCCCCCACCAACACGCTGGTCGGCAACCCCGCCGCGCTCAAGCGCGCCTTCGACACCGGCGGCCTCAGCCTGCTGCGCGGCAGCCGGAACCTGTGGCACGACGTGCGGCACAACCGCGGCATGCCGCGACAGGTGGACTGCGCGCCCTTCCGCGTGGGCGAGAACGTCGGCGCCACCCCGGGTCACGTCGTGTTCCGCAACGAGGTCGTCGAGATCATCCAGTACACGCCGACCACGCCCACGGTCCGCAGCGTGCCGCTGCTGCTGGTCTGGTCGGTGATCAACCGCTACTACGTCCTCGACCTCGCGGAGCGTCGCAGCTTCGTGGAGCACGCCCTGGAGCAGGGCTTCCAGGTCTTCGTGACCAGCTGGCGCAACCCGGGCGAGGAGCACGGTGACTGGGACCTCGACACGTACGCCGGAGCGCTCCTCGACGCGATGGACGCCGTGCGCGAGGTCAGCGGCAGCGAGCAGGTGGGCACCGTCGGCCTCTGCGCAGGCGGTCAGCTGCTGGCAGCGACGCTCGGCCACCTGGCGCACCTCGGCGACGACCGGGTGGCCTACGCCTGCTTCGGCGTCAGCCAGCTCGACATGTCGGTGCCGAACGCCGCGGGGCTGGTGCTGCACCCCGCCCTGGTCGGCGCCGCCCGACGGACCACCGAGCGCGACGCCGTCGTCGACGGCCGCTCGATCGCAGCGGTGTTCTCCTGGCTGCGGCCCAACGAGCTGGTGTGGAGCAGCTGGGTGAACAACTACCTGATGGGCCTGGAGCCCCCGCAGCACGACGTGCTCGCGTGGAACAACGACACCACCCGCGTGGCGGGCGCCATGCAGCGCGACCTGCTCGCCATCGCGGTGGGCAACCTCTTCACCCGGCCCGGTGGGCTGGAGGTGCTCGGCTCCCCGGTCGACCTCGGTGCCGTCCTGCTCGACACCTACGTGGTGGGCGCGGAGAGCGACCACCTCGTCCCGTGGCACGGCGCGTTCGCCTCGACCCGGCTCTTCGGGGGCGACTCGACCTTCGTCCTCTCGGGCGGCGGGCACGTCCAGCACCTCGTCAACCCACCCGGCAACCCGAAGGCGCACTTCCGCACCGGCCCGCACACGCCGTCCGGCAGGCCCGAGGAGTGGCTCGAGGGCTCGGAGCGCCGGCAGGGCTCGTGGTGGACGCACTGGACCGAGTGGGCGCTCGCCCGCTCGGGTGCCGAGCGACCGGCGCCCACACGGCCCGGCAGCAAGCGGCACGCGCCTCTCGAGGCGGCCCCCGGCCGGTACGTGAGGGAACAGTGAGCACCACGTCGTACGTCGTCGTCGACGGCCTGCGCACCCGGGTGCGGGTGCACGGCGACGGAGTGCCGATCCTGCTGATCGGCGGCGTGTGGAGCCAGGTGGAGCTGTGGGACGACGTGCTGCCCCACCTCGACGGCTTCCGGGCGATCACGTTCGACCCGCCGGGGATCGGCGAGACCGAGCTGGCCTCCCGGCCGCTGACCGTCGCCGGCCTGGCCCGCTTCGCGTCCGGCGTGCTCGACGCCGTCGGGGTCGAGCACGCGCACGTGCTCGGCGTCAGCCTGGGCGGACTGGTCGCCCAGGCGATGGCGCGGTTCCACCCCGACCGGGTGGACGCCCTGGTCCTCGTGTCCACCGGCTACGGGGTGCCCGGCGTGCCGGGGCGGCCCGACGTCCTGCTGCGGTTCGCCCGTCCGCGGGCCTACGCGGACCCGGACGAGCTGGAGCGCAGCGCGGGCGCCATCTTCGGCGGCCGTCTGCGCGACGAGCCCGGCCTGGTGCGCCGGTGGCACCTGCGACCGGCCGCCGACCTGCGGGCCTACCTCTACCGGCTCGTCGGGGTCGTCGGCTTCACCAGCCTGCCGTGGCTGCGCCGGCTGCCCGGACCCACGCTCGTCGTCCACGGTGACGACGACCCGATCGTCCCGCTCGTCAACGCCCGCGTGGTCGCCTGCCTCGCGCCCGGCGCCCGCCTCGAGGTGGTCCGCGGGGGAGGGCACCTGGTGCTGCTGGACAGCGTCCACGAGGTCCTCCCGACGATCACCGACTTCCTGACCCACCACCCCCGGCCCGGCACCGAGCCGGCCACCACCCCCACCCACGACCGAGGAGAGCTCCGATGAGCCACCACCCCGACTTCGACCTGTTCCGCCCGACCGACGACCACGAGGAGCTGCGCGCAGCGGTGCGCCTGGTCGCCGAGAACAAGATCGCGCCCTACGCCGCGGAGGTCGACCGGACCGCGTCCTTCCCCCAGGAGGCCCACGACGCCCTCGTCGCCTCCGACTTCCACGCACCCCACGTGCCGGAGGCGTACGACGGTGTCGGGGCCGACGCGGTGGCGTCGGCGATCGTCGTCGAGGAGGTGGCGCGGGTCTGCGCCTCCTCGTCCCTCATCCCGGCGGCCAACAAGCTCGGCAGCACCGCCCTCATCCTCGCCGGGTCCGAGTCGCTCAAGCAGCGCTACCTGACGCCGCTGGCGCAGGGCAGGACCACGTTCTCGTACGCCCTGTCCGAGCGCGAGGCCGGCAGCGACACCGCCGCCATGCGCACCCGCGCCGTCGCCGACGGTGACGGGTGGGTGCTCAACGGCCAGAAGTCGTGGATCACCAACGCCGGCGTCTCGGAGTACTACACCGTCCTCGCCGTCACCGACCCGGACGGCCCGCGGGGGTCGAACATCAGCGCCTTCGTGGTGGAGAAGTCCGACCCCGGGTTCTCGTTCGGCGACAAGGAGAAGAAGCTCGGGATCAAGGGCTCACCGACCCGCGAGCTGCTGTTCGACGACGTGCGCATCCCCGGTGACCGGATCATCGGCGCGCCCGGTGAGGGCCTGAAGATCGCCCTGCGGACGCTCGACCACACCCGCGTCTCCGTCGGCGCCCAGGCGGTGGGGATCGCCCAGGGTGCCCTCGACTTCGCGCTCGGGTACGTCGCCGAGCGGCGCCAGTTCGGCAAGCGGATCGCCGACTTCCAGGGCATCCAGTTCATGCTGGCCGACATGGCGATGACGCTGGAGGCCGCCCGCCAGATGGTCTACGTCGCCGCCGCCAAGTCCGAGCGCGACGACGCCGACCTCTCCTTCTTCAGCGCGGCCGCCAAGTGCTACGCCTCCGACGTGGCCATGCGCGTCACCACCGACGCCGTCCAGCTGCTCGGGGGCTACGGGTTCACGGAGGACTTCCCCGTCGAGCGGATGATGCGCGACGCGAAGATCACCCAGATCTACGAGGGCACCAACCAGGTCCAGCGGATCGTGATGGCGCGGCACCTCCTCTCCGGGGGCCAGGGCTAGCCTCGGAGGGTGCCCACCCTCACGCTGCCCATGCCCGACGGCGACGCGGAGGCGTACCTCGCGACCGCACCGGACGGACGCCCCGCACCGGGCGTCCTGTTCGTCATCGACGCGATCGGCCTCCGTCCGCGGATCGAGGACATGGCCGACCGGATCGCCTCGTGGGGCTACACCGTGCTCGCCCCCAACGTCTTCTACCGCGACGGCACCGCCGCCGAGCTCGCGCCCAGCGCGGACCTGCGGGAGCCCGGCGCGCGTGAGGCGTTCATGCCCGCAGCGATGGAGCGGGTGAAGGGGCTCACGACCGACCTCGTCGCGCGGGACCTGCCGGCGTACCTGTCCGCGCTGCGCTCCCTTCCGGAGACGACCGGGCAGGACGTCGGGGTCACCGGCTACTGCATGGGCGCGCGCATCGCGGTGCGCGCGGCCGGGTCCGACCCGGCCGTCGTGGCGGTGGGCGGCTGGCACGGCGGAGGCCTGGTGACCGACGGCCCCGACAGCCCCCACCTCGCGCTGGCCTCGGCGCGGGCCGCGTTCGCCTTCGGCCACGCCTCCCACGACCGGTCGATGCCGCCGGAGGCCGTGGCCGCACTGGGCGCCGCGCTGGCCGAGGCAGGACTGCCCGCGGTCAACGAGGTCTTCCCCGGCCCGCACGGCTACTCCATGGCCGACACCTCGATGTACGACGAGGAGTCGACCGAGCGGCACTTCGCGAGCCTGCGGACGCTCCTGGACGCCAGGCTCTGACCCGGCGCCCGTTCAGGCTCCGCCGAAGGTCTCCAGGAGGGTCTCGCGCTCGGCGTCCGTGAGGTTGGTGGTGATGAGCTTCTTGTCGGTGCCGCGCATCCGCTCGCCCAACCGGTCGAGGTTGCCGCCCTCGGTGACCAGGAAGAGCGCGGACGTGCCCTCGACGATCTCGGTGCGGATGCGCGCGAGGTCGTCCTTGGTGATCCCCGCGCCCTCGGTCGACTTCGCCAGGGCGCCGAGCGCGAGGCCCACCACGCCGCCGACGACGGGTATCGCGAACAACGCGCCGCCGAGGATCCCCCAGAGCGCGCCCCATGCCGCGCCCCGCTTGGGATCGTCGTGCTTGTGGTGGGTCTCGGGCTTGTCGGCTCCCACGGGCCAGGTCATCACGGCGTGGTCGACGAGCGTGACGATGCCGTCGGCCTGGGCGGCCTCGAGCAGCTCAGCCGCGTGCTCGGCCCCGTCGGGGTCCTCGAACTTCCACACCGTGAAAGTGGTCATGGTCAGCTCCTCGTCGTGTGTGTGGGGGAGGCGGTGGAGGAGGTGTGGCCCTCCAGCCGGATCAGACTGTCCCGGGACGGGCTCCGGGTCATCACTCGTGGCGGGTGGGTCACCCCTTGACGGCGCCCGCGGTGAGGCCGCGGACGAAGAAGCGCTGCATCGCGAGGAACACCGCGATCGGCAGGATCATGGAGATGAAGCCGCCGGCGGTGACGAGGTGCTGGCCCGCGCCGGCCTGGCCCATGAGGTTGTTGCGCAGCGCCACCGTGATCGGCGCGTTGTCACCAGGGCCGACGAAGATCAGGGCGACCAGCAGGTCGTTCCAGACCCAGAGGAACTGGAAGATCGCGAACGCCGCCAGGGCAGGCACCGACATCGGCAGCACCAGCCGGAAGAACGTCTGGAAGTGGCTCGCGCCGTCGATCTTGGCCGACTCGATGAGGCTCTTGGGCAGGGTCGCCATGTAGTTGCGCAGGATGTAGATGGCCAGCGACATGCCGAA
>DASTPB010000007.1:0-10589 GCA_035762385.1 Nocardioides sp.
CTGGCCACCGCCCTCGAGACGGTCTTCCCGCCGGTGCCGAGCGAGCTGGTGCTGCCGCTCGCCGGCTACACCGCCAGCCAGGGCTACTACAGCGTCCTCGCCGCCGTCACGTGGGCGACCGCGGGCTCGCTGGCGGGGGCGCTGGTCCTCTACTGGCTCGGAGCGGCCTGGGGGCTGGAACGCATCTGCGCGCTGGCCGACCGGATCCCGCTGATGCACGCCGAGGACGTCCGCCGGGCCGTGACCTGGTTCGGCCGGCACGGACGCACGGCGGTCTTCGTCGGCAGGCTGGTGCCGGGCGTGCGCAGCCTGATCTCGATCCCCGCCGGCATCGACCGGATGCCCCTGCCCCGCTTCTGCGTCTTCACCACCGCGGGCAGCCTGGTCTGGAACGCGACGCTCATCCTGGCCGGCTACGAGCTGGGCGAGCAGTGGCACGTGGTCGAGGGGTACGTCGGCCCCGCCAGCAACGTGGTCTACCTGCTGCTCGGCATCGCCCTCGTCGTGGTGGCGGGCCGGCGGCTGCGGCACCGTCTGCGCTGAGGTCGCGGTGGACCTCAGCGGCGGGCTGCGACGTAGCAGGCCACCGCACTGGCGGCCGCGACGTTGAGCGAGTCGATGCCGGCCGCCATCGGGATCACCGCGCGGCGGTCGGCCGTCCTCTCCCAGCGCGACGACAGGCCGTGCCCCTCGGAGCCCAGCACCAGCGCGAGGCGGTCCAGCCCGGCGACGGCCTCCTCGATGGGGACGGAGTCCGCGCCGAGGGTCAGCGCGACGGTCGTCCACCCGCGGCTGGAGAGGTCCAGCAGGGCGTCGTACCAGTCCGGGAGCCGGGTCCACGGCGTGGAGAACACGGCACCCATGCCCACCTTGATCGAACGCCGGTAGAGCGGATCAGCACACCGGGGTGCCAGCAGCACCGCGTCGAACCCCAGGGCGGCACCCGAGCGGAAGACCGCACCGACGTTGGTGTGGTCGACCAGGTCCTCGAGCACCAGCACCGAGCGCGCCCCCGCGAGCACGTCGTCCACGGACGGCAGGGGTCGTCGTCGCAGCGATGCGAGCGCCCCGCGGTGGACGTGGAAGCCGGTGACCTGCTCGATCAGCGCCTCGGGCAGGACGTAGCAGGGCGCCGGGCTGTGCTCGAGCACGTCGGCGAGCCCGTCGAGCCACCGCGGGGCCATCAGGAACGACCGCGCGTCGTGACCGGCCTCGATCGCGCGGCGGACCACCTTCTCCCCCTCGGCGAGGAAGAGGCCGTGCTCGGCCTCGAGGCTCTTGCGCAGCTCGACGTCGCGGAGGTCGCGGTAGTCGGCCAGGCGCGGGTCGGCCGGGTCGTCGAGCTCGACGAGCCCGGACACGTCAGTCACGTCCCTGCCCACGATCGGCATAGTGGGCCGGACGCGCCACCGCCACGACCTCGCCCACCACGATGATCGCGGGCGGAGCGACACGGTGCGCGGAGAGGTCCGCGGCCAGGGTGCCGAGGGTGCTCAGGACCGTGCGCTCGGTCGGCATCGTGCCGTCGACGATGACCGCCACCGGCGTGGAGCCGTCGCGCCCGCCGGCCAGCAGGACCTCCGCGATCGCCGGGGCGTTGTCGACCGCCATCAGCAGCACGAGCGTGCCCCGGAGACCGGCGACCGCGTCCCAGGCGACCAGGGAGTCGGGGTGGCCGGGCGGGAGGTGGCCGGAGATGACCGTGAACTCGTGGGCGACGCCGCGGTGGGTGACCGGGATCCCGACCCGCGCAGGCACGGCGATGGCGGAGCTGAGCCCCGGTACGACGGTGACGGGCACGTCGGCGGCCGCACACGCCAGCAGCTCCTCGTAGCCGCGGCCGAAGACGAAGTTGTCGCCGCCCTTGAAGCGCACCACCCGCTTGCCCGCCCGCGCGCGGTCGACGATCACCTCGTTGATCGTCTGCTGCGACGCCGACCGGCCCCGCGGGAGCTTGGCGACGTCGATCAGCTCGACATCGGGACCGAGCTCGTCGAGGAGCTCGCGCGGTGCCAACCGGTCGGCGACGACGACGTCGGCGGTCGCGAGCGCGTGGCGGGCCGCGACCGTGACCAGCTCCGGCTCCCCCGGCCCCCCGCCCACCAGGACGACACCGGGGCTCCGGTCGAGCGCGCCGGACGCGGTCAGCTGACCGTCGCGCAGCGCCGTGACGATGTCGTCGCGGAGCGAGGCGGACTTCCGCGGCTCCCGGTTGCCGAGCACCCCGACGGTCACCGAGCCGTGGTGTCCGACCGCCGGGGTCCAGGCGGTGCCGCCGAGGGCGTCGTCCGCGCGCACGCAGAAGGTGTGGCGGGCGTCGGCGGCGGCCACCACGCGGGCGTTGACGGCGGGGTCGTCGGTGGCGGCGACGACGTACCAGGCACCGTCGAGGTCGGTCTCGATGAACTCGCGCAGCACCAGGGTGAGCTCGCCCGCGAGACCCTCGAGCGCAGGAGTGACCTCGAGGCTGACGACCGTGACGTCAGCGCCCGCGCCGAGCAGGCCGGAGACGCGCCGTTGGGCGACGTGCCCGCCGCCCACCACGACGACCTTGCGACCGGTCAGCACCAGCCCCGCCAGGTAGGGATGGGGATGGTCACCGGGGGCGGTCATGCCTCGATTGTCCCTTCCGGGCCCGGGCGCAGGTGGCTACGTTCGAGGAATGAGCATCGAGCGACCCGTGGCCCCCAATCCCTACGACTACCTGCCGGCGACCGAGTCCTTCACCGTCACGAGCGAGGACGTCACCGACGGCCAGCCGCTGAAGGACGACCAGGTGGCCGACCGCGGCAACACCTCCCCGCAGCTGAGCTGGTCGGGAGCACCGGAGGGCACGCAGTCCTACGTGGTGACCTGCTTCGACCCCGACGCCCCCACCCCCAGCGGCTTCTGGCACTGGTGCCTCGTCGACATCCCGGCCGACGTGACCTCCCTCGACGCCGGCGCGGCGTCGGGCGACCTCCCGGGTAGGGCGTTCCACGTGCGGAACGACGGCGGCGAGTCGGGCTTCATGGGGGCGGCACCGCCGCAGGGCGACCACCCGCACCGCTACTTCTTCGTCGTGCACGCGGTCAAGGACGAGTCGCTGGGTGTCGATCCCGACGCGTCGAACGCAGTGGTGTCGTTCAACCTGGCCTTCAAGACCCTGGGGCGGGCGATCCTGCACGGGACCTACCAGCACTGACCGCAAGCCCACTGACCCTCGAGACCCGTGGCTGGACCGACAGGTCCAGACCACGGGTCTCTTTTTTGGCCGTTTCGGTGATGAAGAAACCGTCAAGGCGGTTTCATCTGTCCTGCGGTAAACCTGCCAAAACTTGATGACGTTGCACGCATAAATGCCGGGTATCTGGGTCCTGAACTCGACTTGATTACCCACTTTGCCTAGGGTCAACCGCGAATTTCGTATAGATTCCGTCAAGATCCGCACCCCCAGCGGATCGTCGTGGAGGAACCCTCGTGCGCCATCACCGCTCACTCTCGCGTCTGGCCGCCCTCGGCGTGGCCGTCGCCGTCGCCTGCGGCGTTCCCGCGACTGCTGACGCCGTCACGTGGTCCGTGCCCCGCAGCGCACCCGTGACGACCGGTGCGAGCAGCGACCAGCTCGAGGACGCCCTCATGGTCCGGATCAACCAGGCGCGCGCCCAGAACGGCCTGCGCAAGATCTGGAACTTCGACGTCTGCACCGACGGGCTCGCCGAGCGCTGGGGCGACCGCATCGCCCGGACCGGCGTGCTGGAGCACCGCGACCAGCGCGAGGTGATCCGCAAGTGCAACAACTCCTGGGCCGGCGAGACGCTCGTCCGGGGCACCGACCTCAGCCCCCAGACCATGGTCGCGTTGTGGCTCGACTCCCCCGGCCACCGGGAGATCCTGCTCAGCCCGCGCGCGAAGCGCGCCGGCGTCGCCATCACGACCGACGCCCAGGGTCGCACGATCGGCGTGGTCAACCTGGTCCGTCACGGCTGAGGTGCGCCGCCCCCCGGCGGTGTGAGACGATCCCCGGCCCCCACGAGGGTGGGCCGGAGGTCGACGTCGCGTGAGAGGGGGTCCCGTGCTGCACGCCGCCGTGGCGACCCGCTCGTTCCGCCGCTACTCCACCTACCGGGCCGCGACGCTCGCCGGGATCTTCACCAACTCGGTCTTCGGGATCATCTACTCCTACGCCTACCTCGCGCTGTGGCGGGACAACCCCACGGCCGGCGGCTACGACGCGCAGGACGCGGTCACCTACGTCTGGCTCGGCCAGGCGCTGCTGATGACGATCGCCCTGTGGGGCGGCGGCGCCACCGACGACCTCGCTGAGCGGGTCCGCACCGGCGACGTGGCGATCGACCTCTACCGGCCCGTGGGCCTGGTCGGGTGGTACCTCGCGAGCGACCTCGGCCGGGCGGCGTACCACCTGCTCACCCGCGGCCTCGGCCCGACGGTGGTCGGCTACGTCCTCTTCGACATCGCCCTCCCCCCGTCGCCGCTGACGGCGCTCGCCTTCGCGGTGTCGCTGGTGCTCGCCGTCGTGGTGAGCTTCGCGATCCGGTTCCTCGTCGCCAGCACCGCCTTCTGGCTGCTCGACCAGTCGGGCGTGAAGGTGATGAGCGGGGCCTTCGCGATCTTCTTCAGCGGGATGATGCTGCCGCTCGTGCTGTTCCCGGGCTGGCTCGGCGCGCTCGCGCAGGCGCTGCCGTGGGCGGCGTACGTCCAGGTGCCCGCCGACGTGTGGCTCGGCAAGCACACCGGCGGGGACCTGGCGGGCGCCCTCGGCTTCCAGGTCGTGTGGGCCGTGGTGCTGCTGGCCGCCTGCCAGGGTGCGCTGCGCCTCGCGACGCGCAAGGTGGTGGTCCAGGGTGGTTGACACGGCGGCGGTCCACCTCCGCTCCTACCTCCAGATCGCGTGGCTGTGGATCCGGGCCGCGTGGCAGTACCCCACCTCGTTCGTGCTGCTCGCCGCGGGCAACGGCCTGATCACCGGCCTCGACTTCGTCGGGCTCTGGATCATGTTCGTCCACCTCGAGGACCTCGCGGGGTTCGAGCTGCACGAGGTGGCGCTGCTCTACGGGAGCGCCTCGCTCGCGCTGGCCGTCGCCGACACCGCGATCGGCAGCGTCGAGCGGATCGGCGCCTACATCCGCACCGGCCGCCTCGACCAGATGATGACCAAGCCGGTGCCACTCCTGGTGCAGGTGTGCGCCGACCAGTTCACCCTCCGACGCCTCGGGCGGCTGACCCAGGCCGCCCTCGTGTTCGGGTGGGCGTGCACGTACGTCGACTGGACGCCGCTGCGCGTCCTGGTGGCGGTGTCGATGCTGCTCAGCGGCGGCCTGGTGTTCTTCGGGCTCTTCGTCGGCTTCTCGTGCATCCAGTTCTGGACCACCGACTCCACCGAGTTCGCCAACGCCTTCACCTACGGCGGCGCCACGGTGACGCAGTACCCGCTCACCATCTTCCCCCGCGAGGTGCTGGTCGGGCTGACGTTCGTGATCCCGGTCGCCTTCGTCAACTGGTACCCCTGCCTCTACCTCCTCGGCCGCTCGGACCCGACCGGGATGCCCGAGGCACTCCAGTTCGCGTCGCCGGTCGCGGGCGTGCTGACCATGGCCGCCGCCCTGCTCGTGTGGCGCTCCGGCGTCCGCCACTACACCTCCACGGGGAGCTGAGACATGTCCGTCACCGGATCCGTCCACCCGCCGCTCATCGACGTGCGCGACCTCGAGCGCACCTTCGACGTACGCCGCCGCGTCGAGGGTCGGCGTCGCCGGTCACGCGAGACGGTGCTGGCCGTGCACGACCTGTCCTTCTCCGTCGGGGCCGGCGAGATGGTCGGCTACATCGGCCCCAACGGCGCGGGGAAGTCGACGACCATCAAGATGCTCACCGGGATCCTCGTGCCCACCGGCGGACAGGTCCGGGTCGCCGGCCTCGACCCCAGCCGCGACCGTGTCGCGCTCGCCCGGCGGATCGGGGTGGTCTTCGGCCAGCGGACCACGCTGTGGTGGGACCTCCCGCTGCGCGACTCGTTCGACCTGCTGCAGAAGATGTACCGCATCCCGCCAGAGCGCTACCGCGAGAACCTGGACCGGTTCGTCGACCTGCTCGACCTGGCCGGCCAGCTCGACACCCCGGTGCGCCAGCTCAGCCTCGGCCAGCGGATGCGGGGCGACATCACCGCTGCCCTGCTCCACGACCCCGAGGTGCTCTACCTCGACGAGCCGACGATCGGTCTTGACGTGGTGAGCAAGGGGCGGTTGCGCGAGTTCCTCCGCGCGCTGAACGACGAGCGTGGCACCACCCTGGTCCTGACGACCCACGACCTGCAGGACATCGAGGCCCTGTGCGACCGCGTGATCGTCATCGACCACGGCACGTCCGTGTACGACGGCACGCTCGCCGGGCTGCACGCCGAGGGCGGGTCGTCGCGCACGCTCGTCGTCGACCTCGTGGACGAGGCGCCGCCCATCGCCGTACCCGGGGCGACGGTCCGGCGGGTCGACGGGCCGCGCCAGTGGCTGTCGTTCCCGGCGGAGGCGAGCGCCGCACCGGTCGTCGCCGCCGTCGCCGCGTCGTACGACGTCGCGGACCTGTCGATCCAGGAGCCCGCCATCGAGGACGTGATCCGCGAGCTCTACTCGCGCACGGGCTGAGCGGGTGCGAGCCAGGCGCCCGGGTCAGACGCCGAGGCTGCGGGAGCGGTGGACGTCCAGCTCGGGGGACGTGAGCGGCTGCCGCTCCAGCACGATCATCGCGCGGTCGTCGTCGCCGCGCGGCACCTTCTTGAGCACGCGCTTCGGCATGCCGGGGAACCCGCGGGCGTCGACAGCGTGGAGGGCGGCGTGCCGCAGCCAGTCGATGCCCTCGTCGAGGTCGCGGTCGGCGGACTCGATGACGCCGTCGGTGTAGAACATGAGGGCCTCGCCGGGACGCAGCCTCCCGCGGCTGGGGGTGAACTCGGCCTCGTCGATCACGCCGAGCGCCATGCCGCGCGCGTCGTCGATGGCCCATCCCCGCTGGCCCAGGTGCCAGTGGAGGGCGGGCGGGTGGCCCGCGCTGGTGATCGTGTAGTCGCCGGTGACCAGGTCGATCTTGAGGTGCACGGCGGTCGCCAGCGACTCGTCGGACTCCTGGCGGAGCAGGAAGTGGTTGGCGGCCGCCATCAGCTCGGCCGGAGGGAGGGCGCCGATCAGGCCGCCGAGCGCACCGGCGAACTGCAGCGCCTGCGGTCCGACGGACGTGCCCTTGCCGCACACGTCGACCAGCGCCATCTCCAGCCAGCGGCCCTCGCGCAGGTCGGCGACGAGGAAGTCGCCGGCGTAGCTCGGCCCGTGAGCGGTCATCGTCACGGACTCGGAGCGCCACCCGTTCGGCAGCGGGGGGACCACGCCCTGGCGCTGCAGCCGGTCGCGCAGCTCGCTGAGCACCGCCTCGCTCAGGGCCATCGGCAGGCCCGAACGTTGGCGGCTCGACTGGTAGACCGCCAGGAGCACCCCCACGGCCAGGATCAGCAGCGCCGACGCGCGGCTCGCCGTGGCGAACCCGGTCTGGGTCGAGGTCCAGTAGGCGGCGACGCACAGCACGGTGATGAGCAGCAGCAGCGGCACGAAGCGCAGCAACATGAGGCCGAGCATGAGGAAGAGGAACCACAGTGACACCGGGACGACCACCTGGGCCAGGTCGCCGACGACCACGGCCGCACCGACGAGGGCGACGAACACCAGCAGGAGGAACGCCTGGCTGCCCCGCGAACCGGTGCGCCAGCCCTCCACGCGCTGCTGGACGTACGTGGTGATCCCGCGCGCCACGGACCCCAACGCACTCGACACCTCCGCAGGGTAGGGCTCGACCGAGCCTCGCCGAGGCGGAACCGGGCAAAAGGTGCGGCTGCCGGTCGATAGGCTCGTCACATGCCTCTGGTCCCGCTGCAGGCCGACGTCCTCGGTCCTGACTTCCGGGTGGAGACGATCTCCCTCCCGCCCGACGACGAGGGCCCTGTCGTCGCGACGCTCGTGACGCTCGCCCCGGACCGTCCCAACGGCCGCGCCGTGCTGCACGTGCACGGCTTCGCCGACTACTTCTTCCACACCGAGTACGCCCGCTGGTGGGCGGACCGCGGCTACACGTTCTACGCGCTCGACCTCCGGAAGTACGGTCGGTCGCTGCGCGAGCACCAGACCCCGCACTACGTCGCCGACCTCGGCGAATACTTCGCGGAGATCGACCTGGCCTGGTGGCGGATCACCCAGCGCGACGCGCACCGCGAGGTGATCGTGTCGGGGCACTCGACCGGCGGCCTGACCGTCCCGCTGTGGGTCCGGGAGCGTCGGCCGTCGGACCTGGTGGCGATGGTGCTGAACTCCCCGTGGTTCGACATGCAGGGCGCCGCCTGGCTGCGCAGCCCCGCCACGCGCCTGGCCATCGAGCGGCTCGGCACGAGCCGGCCCATGCAGGAGATCCCGCGGCGGGTGAGCACCGTCTACGGGCGGTCGCTGCACCGCGAGCACGCCGGTGAGTGGGACTACGACCTCACCTGGAAGCCGCTGGACTCGCGTCCGGTCTACGTCGGGTGGCTGCGCGCCGTACGACGCGGGCACGCGCTGCTCCACGCCGGCCTCGACATCGACGTACCCACCCTCGTGCTGTCCTCGAGGCGGTCCTGGTTCGGCGAGCAGACCGAGGAGACCGCGGCCACGCACGACATCGTGCTCGACGTCGAGCAGATCCGCCGCTGGGCCTCGTCGGTCGGCACGCACGTCACCTCCGTCGCCATCGAGGGCGCGATCCACGACGTGGTCCTGTCCCGCCCGGCCGTGCGCGCCCAGGCGTACGACGCGCTCGACACGTGGCTGACGGCGTGGGTGGAGGAGTCGCACGACCGGGTCTCAGACACCCACTGACCGTTCGTCGAGGGCAGGTCCGCCGTCGACCGGCCGGGCTGCCCGGTCCAGACAGGTCGGCGCTCGGACCGCCGTCCAGTGCAACCGAGCGACGCCGCGCCTCCGTGGAGATGTCAGGAGCAATCGGAGGGAGCGGTCATGGAGGTCACCCGACTGCTGGCCGGCGCGGCCGTGCTCATGACGCTCGCCGCCTGCGCGACCGCGGGCGGTGACCCGTCCGGGACCGGGTCGTCGACGTCACCCTCGGCCGCGCCCGCGACGAGCAGCGACCAGCTGCCCGAGGACACGACGGTGCTCGACTCGATGGCGGCGCTCGGGCACTCGAACGTCACCGGGACCATGAGCGACCCGCGCGCGCCGTGGCGGGACGCCCACGAGAACTCGTGGGCCACGGGCGACAACCCGGCGGTGCGGTCCATCTACCAGCGCCTGCTCACCGACCACGCCGCCCTGGAGGGCCACAACCACAACTACGCGGTGAACGGCGCGACGATCGACGACCTCGACGACCAGTACGACGCCCTCATGAGCGACGCGGAGGTGGCGCCTGACCTGCTGGTCATGCAGTTCGTCGACAACGACATCCGGTGCGACGGCACGGACGCGGCGAACGCCGAGCTGTTCGGCCGCACGCTGGACGCGGGCCTCGACCGGATCACCGCCGACCTCCCGGACGCCCAGATCTACCTCACGGGCCCCTGGGCGTCGGTTCGGCGGTGGACCGCGTGGGCCGCCCACCACCCGGAGCACGTGCGCAACAACTCGGGCAACGGGCCCTGCGCTGTCTTCGACGCCGCGGGACGACCCCGCCCGGCCGGGATGCGCTCCATGCAGGGCATCATCGACTCCTACCTCGAGCAGGTGGAGGCGGCCTGCGCGCGGCACCCCGGCTGCTACACCGACGAGCGAGCGATGGAGAGCTTCGAGCCGACGGACGAGGACC
The DNA here is from genome assembly GCA_035762385.1 of Nocardioides sp. Classification (GTDB taxonomy): domain Bacteria; phylum Actinomycetota; class Actinomycetes; order Propionibacteriales; family Nocardioidaceae; genus Nocardioides. The sequence goes on from DASTPB010000007.1 coordinate 9,829, forward strand.
TGTCGGCCGACCTCAACCACCTCTCGATCGCCGGCCACCGCAAGTACGCCGAGATCGCCTGGTCCGCCTTGCCGGAGGAGATCCGCACCCGGAGCTGACTCATGGCGCTGCCTTGTGGGCCGTGGTCGCGTCTCTGGCACTCCCCGTTGGCGCACGGTGTGAGTGGGGCGCGGGTGTGCTCGGCGGGGCGCGTGTGGCTCGGCCCCGCCGGAGCGGCCAACACTCGCAGCTGTCTGATGCAGTCGCCGTGCCGAACGCAGGCGCCTGTGCCACCGGCCGTTTGCCACTGGGACGGGGCGTGGGGACCGGTCATCGCCGGCGGGGGCCTGGTCCGCCCGTGGCCCTGTCAGCCGAGGCCGTCACCGCACGGGAGCGGTCCAGACTCGCCGGGTGCGGACGTGCCTGTGGCCCCGCTACCTGGTGGGTGGCGGGGTGTGGGGCGGGGTCATCGTCGGCGGGGATGCGGAAGGTCGGGCGGGACGGTCTGGCTAATCGGGCTGTCACCATCGTCCGCGCGGCTGGTGCCGTGGCGGTCGCGTCGGTAGTGGTGGCCGTGCGGGCTCGTCCACTCGAACACCCCGGGAGCGACCATCCGATAGCGCCAGGACGTGTGGGTCTTCAACCGGTGGTGGGACCGACACAGGCTGGCCAAGTTGTCGGTAGTCGTGGGACCGGGTTGTGGCCGGCCCTCGCCTGCGGCGTCGTGGTCGAACTCGACGACGTGGTCGACATCGCAGCCGCGAGCAGGGCGGGTGCACCAC
>DASTPB010000008.1:0-2398 GCA_035762385.1 Nocardioides sp.
CGCTCGCCGGGCGCCGAGGCGACGGCAGCGGGAGCCGCAGGGGCGACGGGCGCAGTGGCCGCGCCGTTGGCGGCACCCTGGACGTCGTCACGGGTGATCGAGCCCGAGGGACCGGATCCGGTGAGGGTCGTCAGGTCGACCCCGAGGTCCTTGGCGAGCTTGCGCACCGGCGGCTTCGCCAGGGCGCGTACGACGCCGGGCTCGGCCTGCGCGGCCGGCGGGACGAGCGCCTCGGCGGGGGCTGCGACGGGAGCCGGGCGCTGGTCGGTGGCCGGCACCGGGGACTCGTCGGCGGGCAGCACGTCACCCGACTGGGCGCCGCCGGGCGAGAACGCCCCCTGCACCTGCATCTGGGTGTTCGCTCCGGCCTCGGTGCTCGGCGACGCCGAGCCGCGGCGGGCACGGCGCATCGGCCCGCGGTCGGCCTTGATCCGACCGACGAGGGACGCGCCCTCCATCGAGCCGGAGGCCGCGGGGTTCGACAGGTCGATGTCGGCCGGGTCGACCTGCTCGGCGCCCGCCTTCTGCGCCATGCCGAGGTAGGGGTCGGACTCCGTCTGCGTGGCGGGAGCCGACTCGCCGGACGACGCGGGGGCGGACGGTGCGGGCGCCTCGCCCTCGGCGCCGATCGAGATGATCGGGGTGCCGACCGGCACCGTCTCGCCCTCGGGCACGAGCAGCGCCAGCACGGTGCCCTCGAACGGCGACGGCAGCTCGACGAGCGACTTCGCGGTCTCGATCTCGACGATCACGTCGTTGATCTCGACGGTGTCGCCGACCTTGACCTTCCACGCGACGATCTCGGCCTCGGTCAGGCCCTCGCCGACGTCGGGGAGCAGGAACTCAGACATGACAACCCCTCTCAGAAGGCGAAGGTGCGGTCGACGGCGTCGAGCACGCGGTCGAGGTCGGGGAGGTACTCCTCCTCGATCCGCGACGGCGGGTAGGGCGTGTCGAACGCGCCGACGCGGAGCACCGGGGCCTCGAGGGAGTAGAAGCACTCCTCGGTGACCCGGGCCGCGAGCTCGGCACCCATGCCGAGGTTGACGTGCGCCTCGTGGGTCACGACACAGCGACCGGTGCGGCGTACGGACTCGTAGACCGGGGCCATGTCGAGCGGGGACAGGGTGCGCAGGTCGATGACCTCGAGGCTGCGGCCCTCGGACTCGGCGGCCTCGGCGCACTTGAGCGCGGTCTTGACCGTCGGGCCGTAGGCCAGCACGGTCGCGTCGGAGCCGGGCCGGACCACCCGCGAGGTGAACAGCGGCTCGGGCGTCGCGGACTCGTCGAGCTCGGCCTTGTCGGCGTGGTACTGCCGCTTGGGCTCGAGGAAGATGACCGGGTCGTCGTGGGCGATCGCCTGCTGGATCATCCAGTAGCCGTCGACCGGGTTGGAGCAGGCCACGACCTTCAGGCCGGGGGTGTGCGCGAACTGCGCCTCCGGGCTCTCGGAGTGGTGCTCGACCGCGCCGATGCCGCCGCCGAAGGGGATGCGGATGACGATCGGCATCTTCACCTTGCCCTGCGAGCGGTAGGTGTACTTCGCGACCTGGCACACGATCTGGTCGTAGGCGGGGTAGACGAAGCCGTCGAACTGGATCTCCACGACGGGGCGGTAGCCGCGCAGCGCCATGCCGACAGCGGTGCCGACGATGCCGGACTCCGCGAGCGGGCTGTCGATGACGCGGTCCTCGCCGAAGTCCTTCTGCAGGCCGTCGGTGATGCGGAAGACGCCGCCGAGCTTGCCGACGTCCTCACCCATGAGCAGGACCTTGTCGTCGTCCTCCATGGCCTTGCGCAGGCCCATGTTCAGGCCCTTGGCCAGCGTGATCTTGGGGTTGCTCATGCGCGTACTCGCTTCGCTCCGTGCGCGCACGAGGCACAGGGCGCGCTGTGTCCGATGATTCGCTCGCTTCGCTCACTCATGTCAGTGGGCTCCTTCGAACGACTCGAGGTAGGCGGCGAAGCCGTCGCGCTGGGCGGCGATCTCGTCGGTCATCTCGCTGAAGACGTAGCCGAACTGGTCGAGCGGCTTGGGGTCGGGCAGCGCCTTGCAGCCCTCACGGAGGTGGTGCCCCAGCTCCTTGGCCTCGGCGTCGAGGTCGTCGAAGAACTGCTGGTCGACCAGGCCGTTGCGGCGCAGGTAGACCTTGAGCCGCTCGATCGGGTCCTTGAGCTTCCAGTGCTCGAGCTCGTCGTTGAGGCGGTAGCGGGTCGGGTCGTCGGTCGTGGTGTGCGCGCCCATCCGGTAGGTGTAGGCCTCGACGAACGACGGGCCGTTGCCCTCACGCGCACGCTGCAGCGCGGCCTTCGTGACGGCGTACGTCGCCAGCACGTCGTTGCCGTCGACGCGGATGCCCGGGAAGCCGAAGCCCAGCGCGCGCTGGTAGAGCGGGAT
>DASTPB010000009.1:0-9356 GCA_035762385.1 Nocardioides sp.
CGCCGACTCGACCGTGTTTCACGCTCAGGATGCGCCGACTCGACTGCGTGTGACCGCCGTGTGACCGCCCGGGCGGAGTCTGTCCGTCGTGACGGGCGCGACCTATCCTGAGCCGGTGGAGTACGGCGTCCTCGGCCCGCTCCGGGTCCGAGGGCCGCACGGACCCGTCGAGCTGCGCGGCCTCCGCGAGCGCCTCCTCCTCGCGCTGCTGCTCGCCGCGGACGGTCGGCCGGTGGCCGCGAGCGCGCTGATCGACGGGCTCTGGGGCGAGGCCCCGCCCGCGTCGGCGCCCAAGTCGCTGCAGAACGTCGTGCTCCGGCTGCGCCGTGCCCTCGAGCCCGAGCGGAACGGCACGCCGGTCCACGTGCTCACCGAGGCCGGCGGCTACCGGCTCGCGGTCGACCGCACGCGGGTCGACGCGTGGCGGTTCGAGGAGGGGTTGCGCTCCGCGAGGCAGGGGGCGGTCGACGAGCGGACCACCGCCATCCGTGCCGCGCTCGGGCTCTGGCGCGGTGACGCCTACGCCGGCCTCGACCGGATCCCCAGTGTGGCGAGCGAGGCGCGCCGGCTGGAGGAGCTGCGAGCCGGTGCCCTGGAGGAGTGCGTGGCCGCCGACCTCGCTGTGGGGGCGCCCAGTGCGGTCGCCGAGCTCGAGGCCCTCGTCGGTCGCTACCCGACGCGCGAACGGCTGTGGGCGCTGTTGATGACCGGGCTCTATCGGCAGGGACGGCAGGGCGACGCGCTGGCGGCGTACGACCGCGCGCGCACGGTCCTGGCCGACGACCTCGGCATCGACCCCGGCCCCGAGCTGCGGGCGTTGCACGCGCGGGTGCTGGCTCAGGACGATTCGCTGGCGGCCGTACGCCGACGGGCGGAGGCGGCCGTCGAGGCCGCCGTCCTCGACGTGGACGCCGCCGTCTCCACCCTGGGTCGGGCGCGTGAGGAGATGACCGGTCGGGTGCTCGACCTCGGCGCCCTCGCACGGGAGGAGGCCGATCCGGACCACTGCCCGTGGCCGGGGCTCGCGGCCTACTCGGCGGACGACGGACCGTGGTTCGCCGGACGCGAGCGGCTCGTCGCGCAGCTCGCGGCGCGGCTCACCGGCGTCCGCTGCCTCGCGGTCGTCGGCGCCTCGGGGAGCGGCAAGTCCTCGGTCGTGCAGGCCGGCCTGCTGGCCGGACTGGCGGACGGCCTGCTGCCGGGCAGCGCCGGATGGACCCTGCTCTCGATGCGGCCCGGCGCTCACCCGGTCGGCGAGCTCGCCCGGGTGGTGCTCGGCGTGCGCCGGCCCGACCTCGGCGAGGTGCTCGAGCGCCTGGTCCGCTCGGAAGGGGACGCGCCCGCCGACCGCACGGTCCTCGTCGTCGACCAGCTCGAGGAGGTGTGGACGCTCTGCGAGGAGGAGACCGAGCGCGAGACCTTCCTCGATGCCCTCACCGGGCTCGTCGCCGACCCGGCCTCGCCCGTCGAGCTGGTCCTCGTCGTGCGTGCCGACTTCCTCGACCGGCTCGCCCACCACGCGGCCCTCGCGACGGCGGTCGGTGACAGCACCGTGCTGGTCGGCACGCCGACCCCGGACGACGTACGCCGCGCCGTGGTCACGCCCGCGCGGCGCGGCGGCTTGGAGCTCGACGACGGCCTGGTCGACGCGATCGTGGGTGACGCGGGGACCGAGCCCGGCCTGCTGCCGCTGCTCTCCACCTCCCTGCGGCGGCTCTGGGAGCGGCGCGAGGGCTCGAGGTTGACGCTGCGGGAGTACGTCGCCACGGACGGGCTGCGCGGGGCCATCGCCCACCTCGCCGAGACGGAGTTCGCCCGCCTCGACCAAGCCGGGCAGCGCGACGCGCGGCTGCTCCTCCTGCGGCTGGCCGGCGAGGGCGACGGCGACGAGGTGACCCGTCGCCGGGTCCGCCGCGACGAGCTCGCCGCCCTGCCCCGCGACCCGGCCCCCGTCATCGAGCGGCTGGCGGCCGCCCGGCTGCTCACCGTCTCCGACGACCACGTCGAGGTGGCCCACGAGGCACTCTTCCGGGAGTGGCCGCGGCTCCGGGCGTGGCTCGACGACGACCGGGCCGGCCGTGCACTCGGCCGCCGGCTGGCCGGAGCCACCGCCGAGTGGCGGGCGGCGGACGAGGACCCTGCGCTGCTCTGGCGGGGTGCGCGTCTCGACGCAGCGCTCGAGGTCGTGGCGACCCGGCCTGACGAGGTCACGCGCGACGAGTCCGCCTTCCTCGACGCGGCGCGCGACCGCGCCGAGTCCGAGGAACGCGATGCGCAGGCGCGCGCGGAGCACCAGTCGCGCCAGAACCGCCGCCTGCGCACCCTCCTCGCCGCCGCACTCGTCCTGCTGCTCGCCGGTGTCGCGGCCGGCGCCGTCGCCCTGCGCGCCCGCGACCGGGAGGCGAGCGCCGCCGACCGCGCCGAGCGGTCCGCCACCCGGGCCGACGCCAAGCGACTGGCTGCCTCCGCGCTCACCGTCGAGCGGGCCGACCTGGCCCTCCTCACGGCCGTCGAGGCGACCCGGCTCGACCCCGACCCCGAGACGTACGGCGCAGTGCTGACGCTGCTCGCCCGGCAGCCCGACGTGCTGGCGAGGCTCCGCGCCGGCCAGCGGTTCTCCACGGTCGCCGCGTCGCCCGACGGCGGCACGGTCTTCCTCGGCGAGAGCGAGCCCGTGCTCCGCGCCGTCGACGCGATGACCGGCGCCGAGAAGTGGGTGCGCGACGACCTGCCGGGGATGGTCGGCGGTCTCGCCGCGTCGCCTGACGGTGGGGTGCTCGCGGCCGTGCTGCTGGCGCTCACACCCGGTGATCGTGACGCGCTCGTGCTGCTCGACGCGCGCGACGGTCGGGAGCTGCACCGGGTCGAGCTCGCCGAGGTCAATTCCTCGACCGGCGTCGAGGCCCCCTACCTGTGGACCGGCGTCGGCTGGTCCGCACGGGGCGACGTCGTCGTCGGGAGCGACGGCGGGGCGACCGTCGTCGGTGCGGACGGCCGCGTCGGTCGATCGGTGCCCTGGGGCCGGCCCGTGCTGGACAACGGCACCTTCGTCGTGTGGCCCGACGGCCGGGCCAGCACCGGAGTCTCGGAGGCGGGTCCGGGCGTCCTCGTGGACACCCGGCGACCGGGCGTGCCGCCACGGCGGCTCGAGGAGACCGTGTGGGCTGTTCGGCCCGACTCCGGTCGCGTCGCCGCGACCCGCGCGACCACCTCCGGGACCGAGCTGGTGCTGCTGGACGCCGCGACGCTGCGCCCGCGCACGCCGCGATGGCCCCTGCCCGGCGAGGTCGGGGTGCTGCGCTGGTCGGCCGACGGCGCACGGCTGCTGGTGGGGATCGGCGAGCAGGTCGAGGTCCGCGACGGCCGGACCGGCGCGCCGCTCACCCACCTCGCCGGGCACAACGGGGGCGTTGCGTCAGGCGCCTTCGTCGGTCCGGACGGCGACCTCGCCTGGACGGCCGGCCGCGACGGCACCGCGGTCGGCTTCGACCTGACCGGCCGTCGCGGCGTGATCACCACCAGGCGCACCCGCGACGCCCCGTGGGCCGGCGAGGGAGCCGCCGCCGCCGACCTGGCGGTGTTCACCGACCGCAGCGACACGCGCCTGAACCGCGCGCACCTGCTCCCGGACGGGGCGGGGCCGGGGCGCCGGCTGCCCCTCACGGGCCTCACCGACTGCGCCTGCGAGGCCACGTCCACCGACCTCACGCCCGACGGCGCGACCGCGCTCGGTGGCTACCGCGTGCTCACCGACGACTTCGCGGAGGTTCCCGACGCCGGCCACGTCGTCGTGTGGGACACCGCGGCGCGCGAGGTGCGCGGCGTCGTCGACACGCCCTGGCCCGTGTACGCCGTCGACAGCGGCCCCGACGGCAGGGCCGTGGTCCTCGGCGGTGCGGGATGGGGGGTCCTCGACCTGGCGACGCTCGAGCTCACCCGGTCGGACGACCTCGACCCGTGGGTGCGGTCCGGCACCGGCACGTCGCTGGTGGAGGTTGCCCCGGACGGCGAGAGGGCCGCCCTGCTCGTCGGCGGCGACGTGCTTCTGGTCGACCTCACCGACGGGAGCGTGCTGGCTCGGCAGGCCGTCGAGGCGGCACCTGGGGGCTTCGCCCAGTCCGCGGCCTGGGCGTCGGACGGGGCGAGCATCGCGGTCGGCACGACGAACGGCTGGCTGCACGCGCTCGACGGCGACACGCTCGCCCCGCTCGCACCGCGGCGCCAGGTCACCTCCGGCGTGCTCACCGACGTCGAGGTCAGCCCCGACGGGGGAATGGCGGCGACGCTCGGCCCCGAGGGCGACGTCACGCTGTGGGACCCCGCCTCGTGGTCGCCCTACGGGCAGGCGCTCTTCGACGACCGGGTCCCGGGTTTCCTCCGGTTCTCGCCCGACTCCGACCGCCTGCTCGCCCGCTTCAGTGACGGCACCGAGTCCGAGGTCGCCGCCGACCCCGCGGTGTGGGTCGACGCCGCCTGCGGCGCCGCGAACCGGGAGATGACCGCCGACGAGTGGGCGCTGGCTCGCCCCGGTGCGTCCTCGCGTCCCACGTGTGACCGCGACGCGACCGACGGGTGACCGCCCCGTTCCACGCTCGCACCAGTGGCGACACCGGGTCGCCGGGACGAGGGGTGCGTGATGGTCACGATGTGCAGGAACGCGCGACGCGGAGGGGTCGGCCTCACGGTGGTGGCGCTCGTGGCGGCCGCGGTGCCGGCCAGCGGTGCGGCTGAAGAGGTGGGCAGGCTCGGCACGAATGAGATCGTGTTCTCGTCGTTCCGCTTCGACACCGCCCTGGGGGAGGCCAACGACGACATCTACGTCACGGACGTCGACGGCAGCAACGAGCGCCGGCTCACGACGGCCGCAGGCCAGGACGGGTCTGCGATGGTGTCGCCCGACCGCCGCACCATCGTCTTCGCCTCCGAGCGCACCGGCCAGATGCAGCTGTGGGCGATGGACGTCGACGGGAGCGACCAGCGCCGGCTGCTGGCCAGCAGCAGCTTCGACTTCCACCCGGCCTGGTCGCACGACGGGAGCCGCATCCTGTTCCAGCGCCTCAGCCCCACGACCGGCTTCGACCTGTGGATCCTCGACCTGGCCACGGGGGTGCAGAGCAGGCTGACCAGCCTGCCGCGGAACGAGGTCGGCGCCTTCTTCTCGCCCGACGACAGCACGGTGGTCTTCGGCGGCAACAACGGCGGCCAGGACGTGTGGGTCGTGCCGGCTGCGGGCGGCGTGCCGGTCGCGCTGACCTCGGGTGCATGCCTCACGGGGACCGACCGGTGCGTCCCGGCGTTCGACGGCCAGCCGAGCTGGACCCCGGACGGCCGCGTCCTGTTCATGAGCGACCGGACCGGCGGCATCGGGATCTGGACGATGGTCGCCGACGGGACCGATCCACGGCTCGTCATCGACCTCGGCGACGCCTCCGCCGGCATGCCGTACATGTCCGCCAACGGGCAGCGGATCGCCTTCACGAGCAACGTCCACGACCTCGAGGGGGACCGCAACGTCCACACGGTCCGCTCCGACGGACGTCAGCTGCGACGGCTGGCGTCGGCGGGTGACGACCTCGCGCCGACGTTCGCCTCGGGTGCCTAGCGAGCCCGCCAGGCCGCCAGCAGCTCGGCCTCACGCTCGGGCGTGATCGCCGTGACGGGGGAGTCGAGGCAGTCGGGGGCGGTCTCCGCGAGGGGACGGAGCCGCAGCCCGGCGGCCTCGGCCGGTCGGGGGTCGTGCGCCAGCATGCCGTCGTACTCGGGACGCGGGAGCCAGAGGGGCAGCGAGCCCTCTCCGGCCCAGGGGGCGACGCCGTGCTCCTGGAGAAAGTCCTGGTCGACCCACGTGAGGGCGGGCTCTGCGCCGACGCCTGCGGCCACGTCCGCCAGCATCCCGGAGAACGGCACGGGCGAACCGACGGCGTCGTACGTCCCCGTCGTCCGTGCCTCGGCCAGCACGAGCAACCAGGCGGCGAGGTCACGGACGTCGATCACCTGCACCACGTCGTCGGGCCGGCCGGGCGCCAGCACCTCGCCGCCGCGGGCCAGCCGCTGGGGCCAGTAGGCGAAGCGACCGGTGGGGTCGCCGGGGCCGACGATCAGGCCCGGGCGGGCGACCACCGACGAGCGCGCGCCCGATCGCACGACCTGTTCGCACGCCACCTTCATCCCGCCGTAGGCCTCCGGGTCCACCGCGAGGTCCACGTCGTCGGTGATCGGGTCGAGCAGCGGCTCCATGGCGGGCGACGAGCTGTCGGCGTAGACGCTGACGGTGGACACGAAGACCCAGTGGGCGTACGACGTCGCCGCGACGGCGCTGCGCACCTGCGAGGGCAGCCGCGCCACGTCGACGACCGCGTCCCAGCCGCCGTCGGCCACGGCGGCAGGCACGGCGTCGGTGCGGTCCCATGGCAGGTGGGTCGCCCCCTCCGGGACGGGCCCCGAGGTGCCGCGGCAGGCGCAGGTGACGTCCCAGCCGCGGGCCACCGCCTGCGTCGCGACCTCACGGGACAGGAACCGGGTGCCGCCGAGCACGAGGAGCATCATGCGAGCACTCCACCGCTCCGTCGGGTCCCCGGCAAGGGTGTTTCGCTGTGGGCGCACGACGGGCGCTCGCTTTTGTCACCGGGGGACGTGGGCTGAGACACTGGACCCTCCGTACGGGTGAGAAGAGGGGTGCGCGGATGGCTCAGGACGCCGCCACGGCTGCTTCCGGCGAGCCGCCCACCAGCGCGGCCCTGCTGGCACGCGCCCAGCAGGTGGCCGACCAGCTGGTCAGGGAGGCGCGCGAGGAGGCCGAGCGCCTCACCGCCGACCTCGCCACCCTGCGTGAGGAGGCTCGCCTCCTCACGGTCGAGGCCGAGCGTGACCGCGCCGAGGCCGGGCGCGCCCGGCGGCAGGCCGAGGAGGTGCTGGCCGGTGCCTCCGAGGAGGCCGCCACGATCGTCCTGGACGCCAACGAGCAGTCCGCCCTCCTGATGAGGTCGGCCGAGGTCGCCCGCGACCAGCAGGTCGAGGCCGCCAGGTCCGAGAGCGACAAGCTGCGTGCCCAGGCCCGCGACGACGCGGCTGCGCTGCGCGCCGAGGCGCAGGAGCTGCGCGACACCGCAGCCGGCGACAAGGCGGCGCTGCTCGAGGAGGCGCGCGCCGAGGCGGAGGCCACGCTCGCCGGCGCCCGGGAGACCGGTGCCCGGCTGGTCGACGAGGCCCGCACCGCCGGGCAGCAGCTCCTCGACTCCGCGACGGCCGAGGCCGAGTCGCTGCGCGCCAGCGCCTCCACCGAGTCCGCGCGGATGCGGGACGAGGCAGCGCTGCACGTCGAGGACCTGCGTCGTACGACCGGGGCCGAGGTCGATGCGATGCGTCGCGCCGCGGAGGAGACGCTGGCCGCCGCGCGCGCCGAGAGCGACGAGAAGCTGCGCCACGCGGCCGAGCAGACCGCGTGGGCGACCCAGACCGTGGAGGCGGTGCTCGCCGGTGCGGCCGCCGAGGCCGACTCGATCCGGAAGGCCGCGCACGCCGAGGCGGGCGACCACGCCCGGCTGGCCCGCCAGCGTGCCCACGGCATCATCACGGCGGTCGACGGGCGGGTGGCGCTCGAGCTCGCGGAGGCCAAGCAGCGTGCCGAGGAGATCACCCAGGACGCCGCGCAGGTGGCGGCCGCGCGGAAGGCCGAGGCCAGGACCGCGCTGGAGAAGGCCGAGGCGGAGGCCGCCCGCATCGTCGCCGACGCGACCGACGAGTCCGAGCGGGCCGTGGAGCGGCTCGAGCGGCGCCGCACCGAGGCCGAGACGGGGGCCGCCAGCCTGCGTGCGCTCGTCGCCGACGAGGTCACCCGCAGCCGCGCCGACGCAGCCGAGGACCGGCGCCGGGCTCGCGAGGAGTCCGTCGCGCTCGTCGCCGAGGGCCGCGCCGAGGCCGACCAGCTCCGCGAGAGCGCCCGACGGGCCGTCGAGCGGGCACGCGCCGAGATCGCCCAGCTGCAGGAGCAGCGCGACACCATCGCGGCCGAGCTCGGCCAGCTCTCCGGCGTCATCGCGGCCCTCTCCGTGCCGGAGCGCGAGACCGGCGCGGAGATCGCGCCCACCCCCGACCTGACCGATGACGACGACCCGCACCCCCACCAGGAGACCCCCGATGCCTGAAGAGATGTTCACGACCGTTCGCCGCGGCTACGACCCGGGCGAGGTCGAGCGTGCCGTGGGACAGGCGCAGGCGGAGGTCGCTGAGCTGCGCCGCCGGCTCGAGGAGGCCGAGGCGGCCGTCGAGGCGGCGAAGGTCGAGGCTGCGGCGTCCCGCGAGGCCCTCGTCTCGCGCGAGTCGCAGCAGCCCGAGGCGCCGACGTACGAGCACCTCGGCGCGCGCGTGGGGCAGATCCTCTCGCTCGCCGAGGCCGAGGCCGCCGAGGTCCGCGACCGGGTGCTCGGCGAGGTCGAGACCATGCGCAAGGAGGCCGAGCAGGAGGTGGGTGCGCTGCGCGCCGACGCCGACCGCTACGCCGAGGACACCCGTCGCGACGCCGACGCCGAGGGAGCCCGCGTGCTCGCCGACGCCCGCAAGGCCGCCGACGGGGAGCGGGACGCCGCCGAGCGCGATGCGTCTGCCCGTCGTGCCGAGGCCGAGGCCCTCTACGAGGACCAGCGCGCCAAGGCCGCCCAGGCGGCCGCCGACTTCGAGACCACGCTCGCCGAGCGCCGCCAGAAGGCGACAGCGGAGTTCCAGGCCCAGCAGGCCGCGATCCAGGCCGAGCTCGACGCGATGGCCGCGCGCAACAAGGACACCGAGGCCACCCTCGAGCGCAACCGGGTGGAGGCCGAGGAGCGGATCGCACGGATGCTGGCCGACGCCGAGGAGCGCTCGACGACGATGGTCTCCGAGGCCCGCGCCTCCGCCGACCGCGTACGAGCCGAGTCCGAGCGCGAGCTCGCCGCCGCCGCGCAGCGCCGCGACAGCATCAACGCCCAGCTCTCCAACGTCCGCCAGATGCTCGCCACGCTCACCGGCACCGTGCCGGGCGTCGCCCTGCCCGACGTGCCTGCCGACACGGCGACCCCGCCGCACGGCGATCCCGTCGCCGGGGCGGCGGGCGCCGGCACGGACGCGCCGGCCGAGGACGCCGACGAGAGCGACACGCCGGACGACACGCCGGAGGGCTCCGAGGAGCGGTGAGCCAGGCGGGTTCTGCGGCCCCCGAACCCGCCTCACGCACCGCTCGTACGACGACACCGCGCGAGGCCCCGGCCAGCGGTGAGCCAGGCGGGTTCTGAGGCACGGAAATGCCCCTCACGCACCGCTCGGAAGGAGCATCAGAGGTAGCGGCGCGCCCGCTGCTCGGCCGACCCCGGCCCGGAGGCCAG
>DASTPB010000010.1:0-19800 GCA_035762385.1 Nocardioides sp.
CTCGTTCTCGTTGCTAGCCACAGTGACCCTCCAGGTCAGTTCCTCCGCTGAGCGGTAACTCCTGGGGGAAGGGCCCGCCCGGCGCCGGAGGACCGACAACCACAACGGTGGAGTTACAACAGAGACAGTTCAAACTAAGCCCGATCACGCGGGTTGTCCATCCACGGAGCGGCGTGTCGCAACCCTCAACCTCAACTTGAGGGTGAGGCTTCGGCCCTGGCCTCAGTGCGCCTCGAAGTCGTCGGGCGAGACGTGGTCGAGGAACTCGCGGAAGCGCTCGACCTCGTCCTCCTGCTCAGCCGGCACCGCCAGCCCGGCCTCGTCGAGCACGGACTCGGCACACACGATGCGCGAGCCGGTGCGCAGGGCCAGGGCGATGGAGTCCGACGGTCGGGCACCGACCTCGGCGCCGCCCTGGAAGGCGAGCTCCGCGAAGAACACCCCGTCACGTACGTCGACGATGCGGACCTCGTCGAGGCGCTGCCCGGTGGCCTCGAGGATGTCGCGCATCAGGTCGTGGGTGAGCGGGCGCGGCGGCGTGACGCCCTGCTGGGCGAAGGCGATGGCCGTCGCCTCGACCGCGCCGATCCAGATCGGCAGGTAGCGCTCCCCCGTCACCTCCCGCAGCAGCACGATCGGTTGGTTGGAGGGCATCTCGACGCGGACTCCCACGACGTCCATTTCGCGCATGCGTCCACACTACTCACGAGTGGTTGGTCGACGACGCCAGCCTCCCGGGGGCCGGGTGCGGTCCGGCGCCGCGCCCAGTCGCCCGCCTGTCGTCAGAAGCCGCGGTCCAGGCCGACCTTGACCAGGGTCGCGTGCAGGCGCACGGACAGGGCGGCGATCTCGGACGTCGCGTCCTCGGCCCGCCCCCGGGCGGCGGCGTCGCGACCGCGCGCGAGCGGGGCGACCACCTGCTGGACCAGCCCCACCTCGCGGTCCGCGGCCGTCTTGAAGGCCCGCAGGTGTCGGGGCTCGAAGCCGAAGTCGGCGAGCTCGCGTGCGGTCTGGGCGACGACGAGGGCGTCGCTGTCGAAGTGACCGGTGCCGCTGCGCGCGCTGATCAGGCCGTACTGCTCGAGCTCGGCCAGCAGCTCCTCCGCGATCCCGGCGACCTTGAGCAGCTCACGGCGCGAGAGCCGCAGGTCGCTGCTGCGGCGGAACGACTCCGGGCTGGGCAGCCCGTCGGCGCTGAGCGCCACCTTCGGGACCGTCGGCACGACCGACTCGATCGCGGGCGGCTCGAGACCACGGTCGATGGCGTCGAGGTGGTCGCCGATCACCTTGAGCGGCAGGTAGTGGTCGCGCTGCATCGTCAGGATGTAGCGCAGGCGCGCCACGTCGTCGGCGGAGAACTTCCGGTAGCCGGCGGCGGTGCGCTCGGGCTTGACCAGGCCCTGGTCCTCCAGGAAGCGGATCTTGGGGATCGTCACCCCGGGGAAGTCGGCTCGCAGCTGGTCGAGCACCTGACCGATGTTGTAGCGGGCGCCGCGACTCGAGCCCGCAGCCGTCGAGGCACTCACGGATCAGCTGGCCGGGTGGGAGGAGAAGAACACCAGGCGGTACTTGCCGATCTGGACCTCGTCGCCGTCGTTGAGCTCGACGGAGTCGATCCGGTCACGGTTGACGTAGGTGCCGTTGAGGCTGCCGACGTCGCTCACGGTGTAGCCCGAGCCGGTGCGCCGGAACTCCGCGTGGCGCCGGGACACGGTGACGTCGTCGAGGAAGATCCCGCTGTCGGGGTGGCGACCAGCGCCCACGACGTCCACGTCGAGGAGGAAGCGGCTGCCCGCACTCGGTCCGCGCTGCACGACCAGGAGCGCGTGTCCCTCGGGGAGGGCGTCCACCGCGGCGGCGTCGACGGGGCTCAGCTGGCGGTCCGAGGACTCCCGCTGGTCCGGGACCCCGAAGGTGATGGTCGCAGTCGACTCGACCGGGCTCGCGCCCGTGTCCTCCCCCGCGAGCAGCTTGGTGCCGCACTGGGCACAGAAGCGCGCATCGTCAGGGTTCTGCTTGCCACAGGCGGTGCAGAACGGCATGGATACTCCTCGACGGATCGACGCCCAACCCTCAGCCGAGGGTTGAGGTTGACGGTTTCCCCGAACCTACCAGCCCGCTGGGGGCGACGACCGGCGGTCGGGGAACACCGGACGGCGGCTGGCGCGGCTCAGCCGTCCAGCCCGGCCTGGTAGGCCGCGGCGTCCATCAGGCCGTCGACCTGCGAGCCGTCGGCGACCGAGACCTCGAACAGCCACCCGGCCTCGTAGGGGTCGCTGTTGACCAGCTCGGGGGTGGAGTCGAGGGCCCCGTTGGTGGCGACCACCTCACCCGTCACTGGGGCGTAGATGTCGCTGACCGACTTGGTGGACTCCAGCTCACCGCAGGTGTCACCCGCGGTCACCTGGTCGCCGACCTGCGGGAGGGAGACGTACACGATGTCGCCAAGCGCGTCCTGCGCGAAGTCGGTGATCCCGACCCGCACCGAGCCCTCGGTGTCACCGGGGGTGCGGACCCACTCGTGCTCGCTGGTGTACTTGAGGTTCTCCGGATACACGGGGACTCCTAGGTGGTGGGGGCGCCGGTCGGGCCGTCGGTCGGTGTCCGGCAGGCTACTGGCCGGTGCCGGGCTCCGCATACTCAGGTCGCTCGCCGTCGCGGACGCTCGTGATGTCGACGGAGTCGAGCTCCTCGATCGTGACGGTGGCGCCGTCGAAGGTCTCGAGCGTCTCCACCGGCCCGGTCGAGAAGGTGAGTGCCGTGCGCAGCACGTGCGGGTCACCGATCACCTCGAGGGTGTACGGCGGCTCGAGGAGCTGGCCGTCGAGCTCGATGCCGCCGACCGCGTTGTCGAAGGAGCTGTCCGCCCCGACCCGGATCGAGTCGTTGAACTCCATCGCCTCGGCCCCCGCGGTGCGCAGCTCCTGCACGGTGTCGAGCAGCGACCCGACGTTGACGCGGCTGGACGACTCGTCGATGGTCATCCGGATGCCGGGCCCGGTGACCGGCACCAGTCCGGCGATGATGTTGAGGGTCTGGACGCGCTGCTCCGCCTCGTCGAGGGCCGCCGAGCGGGCGCGGCTCTCGTTGGTCAGCTCGTCACGCCGCGCCTCCAGCCGCGCGACC
Source organism: Nocardioides sp. (assembly GCA_035762385.1). Lineage (GTDB taxonomy): Bacteria > Actinomycetota > Actinomycetes > Propionibacteriales > Nocardioidaceae > Nocardioides. Next base: position 3,127 of record DASTPB010000010.1, read on the forward strand.
TCGCGTCGGGCGCGCTCCGCCGTCCCGGTGAGGCCGTCGAGGACCTCGATCAGCTCGCTCTCGCGCAGCCCGGCGTAGGTGTCGTTCGCCTGGGTGTCGCGCACCTGGACGACGAAGGCGAAGCCCAGCACGGCGAGCAGCACCGCGACGATGGCCTGCCGCCGGGAGGGGCGGGTCAGGGCGTGGCGCAGGCGGTCGCGCCCGGGCTCGGGCTCGCGCTCGGTCCGGTGGGCCGGCGCCCCGTGCGACCCACCGTGCGATCCACCGTGGGCCCCACCGTGCGATCCACCGTGCGACCCCGCGTGCGCCCCGGAGCGAGGCTCGGCGTGGGGCTCGGCGTGGGGCTCCGCGTGAGGCCCGCCATGGGGCCCGGCCTGCAGCTCGGGAGCGGGCTCGCTCTGCGGCGCGGTCTCGGGCGCGGTCTCGGGTGCGGGGGTGGCGGTGTGGTCGGTCATGGTGTTCAGCTGGTGGTCCGGTGGTGATCTGGTGCGGGTGTCACGCGTGGAAGACGTGCCTGCGGATGGCGGCGACGTTGGAGAAGATGCGGATGCCGAGCACGACGACGACGCCGGTGCTGAGCTGGGACCCGACGCCGAGCTGGTCACCCAGGTAGACGATAGCCGCCGCGACGACGACGTTGCTGACGAACGAGACGACGAAGACCTTGTCGTCGAAGATGCCGTCGAGGTAGGCACGCAGGCCACCGAAGACCGCGTCGAGGGCGGCGACCACCGCGATCGGCAGGTAGTTCTGCAGGCTCAGCGGGACGTCCGGAGCGAACGCCAGGCCCAGGATGATGCCCAGGAGCAGGCCCAGTGCGGCGATCACGACGAGCTCCCATCCTGTGCTGGTCCGCCGTCGGGTCCGGCGTCGAGCTCGATCACATCATGGAGGACGCGTTCGGGCGCAGCCGGCAGGCGGATGTCGTCGACATTCTCGGCGTCGTACACGAACCCGAAGTTGTTGACGCGACTGAACCACTGCTGACCCTGGTAGGTCTCGACGAGCCGCGCCTGCAGCGTGCGGGGGTCGCCGATCGCCGAGACGACGTAGGGCGCGTTGACGGGGCGCCCGTTGACGTGGACCGCGCGGTTGGTGTTGCGGATCCCTCCGAGCGCGTTGATGCGCTGGTCGTTGATCGCCACGGCCTCGGCCCCCGCCTCGAACAGGCCGTCCACCAAGGTGGCGAGGTCCTCGTCGAGCACCTCTCCGTCGACGTCGCCACCCGGACGGTCGTCGACCGTGATCCGCACGCCGGGGCCGTGGACGGCCGAGAAGCCGGTCGTGAGCTCGGCGCGGCGCACCCGGGCCTCGGTGTCATCGAGGTCGGACTGGGTGCCGGTGGTGCTGCTGCCGACCGTGGCGTTGAACCGGTTCAGCCGCGCGACGTCGGCCTGGAGCGCACGCACCTCCGCGCTGCGGCTGTCGATCTGCTCCACGAGCGCGGCACGGCTGAGCTCGTTGGCCGGGGCCTCCCGGTCGGTCTGCACCGCCACGACCGCCGCCATCACCCCGAGCGCCGCGACGGCCAGGAAGCTCGCCCAGTGGGGCCGCGCCGCCTGCGGGCGTACGTCGCCGGCTGCGGCGCGCTTCGCTGCGACGTGGGCGTAGTCCTCGTCCATCGACCTGGCGGTGATCAACGTCAGCAGCGGCGTCGTGACGTGCTCGGGCAGCGGCCGACCCTCGTCCGGCCCGGGGGACGCCGTCGGGGTGCCTGTCGTCCGCTCAGCCATGGTCGGTCGCCGGTGACGTACGACGGGGTGTGTCGCGCAGCAGCGTGCGCACCTGCCAGGCGTAGAGGACACCGGCCCACCAGTAGAGGCCGATCCCCCACCACGCGAAGGCCCACCCGAAGTTGCGGGCGAGCGTGGCGACGATGCCGTCGCCCTCACCCAGCAGCAGGAGCGGGAAGGCGTAGAGCAGGTTGAACGTGGCGGCCTTGCCGAGGAAGTGCACGGGGAGGGCCGAGTAGCCGCGTGTGCGCAGGATCGGGACGAGCCCCCACAGGAGGAGGTCGCGCAGCGGCAGGGCGACGGCCACCCACCACGGGATGATGTCGCGGAGGAAGAGCCCGAGGACGACGGCCAGGATGTAGAGCCGGTCGGCCACGGGGTCGAGGATCTCCCCCAGCTTGGAGTACTGGCCGAGCCGCCGCGCCAGCCATCCGTCGAGGAAGTCGGTGAAGCCGGCGACCATGAGCACGACGAGCGCGGCCGCGTCCGCCTCGGGGCCCAGCACCAGCCAGAGGAAGAGGGGTACGCCGGCGAGCCGCACCACACTGATGATGTTGGGCACGGTCCAGACGCGGGACGCTTCCTCGGACACGCTCAGACCCTATCCAGCGCTCAGTGGGCCTCGGCGCCGGACACGTCGTGGTGTGCGGCGTCGCGGATCTCGCCGACCAGCTCCTCCAGCACGTCCTCGAGCGTGACCAGGCCGATGACCCTGCCGTCGCGCTCCACGACCCGTGCCATGTGGGCGCCCTTGACCTGCAGGCTCTCCAGGGCGTCATGGAGCAGGTCGCCGGGGTGCACCGACGCGAACGGCCGGATCCACTTGTCCTCGATGACGCGCGAGCGCTTGTCGTCGTCGGACTCCAGGGCGTCCTTGATGTGCAGGTAGCCGAGCAGGACGCCGTCGTCGCCGGCGACCGGGAAGCGGCTGAACCCGGTGGCCGCGCACACCGCCTCGACGTCCGCGACGGTGGAGCCGGGCACCACGGTGGCCAGGGTGTCGGGGGCCATCACGATCGAGGCGACGGACTTCTCGGTGAAGCCGAGCGCGCCCGCGAGCCGGTCGTACTCGTCGGCCTCGATCAGGCCCTCGCCGCGCGACTCCTCGACGAGGGCGGCGACCTCCTCACGGGTGAAGCTCGAGTGGACCTCGTCCTTGGGCTCGATGCGCAGGAGGCGGAGCACGCCGTTGGCGGCCATGTTCATGCCGGCGATCACCGGGCGCAGCACGGTGACGATCGCCATCATGGGCGGGCTGAGGACCATCGCCGCCCGGTCGGCGCCGGCGAGCGCGATGTTCTTGGGCACCATCTCGCCGAGGACGACGTGCAGGTAGACCACGATCGACATGGCGACCACGAACGACACCGGGTGCAGCAGGTCGTCGGGCAGCCGGGCCGCGTGGAGCACCGGCTCCAGCAGGTGGGCGACCGCGGGCTCGCCGATGGCTCCGAGCCCGAGCGAGCACACGGTGATGCCGAGCTGGGCCCCGGCCATGACGAGCGAGATGTTCTCCATGGCCCGCAGCGTGGTGCGGGCGGCGCGGGAGCCCTCACGCGCACGCGGCTCGATCTGGCTGCGGCGGGCAGCGAGCAGCGCGAACTCGGACCCCACGAAGAAGGCGTTGAGGGCGAGCAGGACGACGGCCAGCCCGACACCGAACAGGTCACTGCTCACGGTCGCCCTCCCCCACCAGGACGAGGTCGAGACGATCGATGCGCAGGCCGTCCATCCGCTGCACGGTCAGGGTCACGAGGCGCTCACGCACCTCGTGGGGGTCGCTGCGGTCTGGCACCGGCAGCTCGACGCGGTCCCCGGGCTCCGGGATCTTCCCGAGCTCGCGCATGACGAGGCCGGCGACGGTGTCGTAGTCGTCGTGGTCGGGCAGCTCGATGTCGGTGGCGTCCTCGACCTCGTCGGGCCGCAGCAGCCCCGACAGCGTCCAGCTGCCGTCGCGGCGCTGACGGATCCGCGCGCCGAGGCGGTCGTGCTCGTCGGAGATGTCGCCGACGATCTCCTCGACGACGTCCTCGAGCGTCACGATGCCGGCGTGGCCGCCGTACTCGTCGAGCACGATCGCCATCTGGAAGCCATCCTGCCGCAGCAGGGCCATCAGGGGGTCGAGCCGGAGGCTGTCGGGCACCACGACGGGCCTCACCATGACGTGCTTGATGCGGGTCGTCGCGCGCTCGTGGACCGGCACGGCGACCGCGTGCTTGACGTGCACCGTGCCGACCACGGTGTCCTCCGCGTCGAGGACCGGGAAGCGGGAGTGGCCGGTCTGGCGCGCGAGGTCGATGACCGCGGAGACCCGGTCACCGTCCTCGACGGTCGTGGTCCGCACGCGCGGGGTCATGATCTCGCCGGCCGTGCGGGTGCCGAACTCGACCGAGCGCTCGACCAGCTCCGCGGTGTCGGCGTCGAGCGTGCCCTGGTCGGCGGACCGCTGCACGAGCGAGGAGAGCTCCTGCGAGCTCCGCGCGGAGCGCAGCTCCTCCTGCGGCTCGATCCCGAGGCGGCGCACGATCGCGTTGGCCGAGCCGTTGAGCGCCCGGATGGGACCGCGGCTGAGGGCGGTGAAGCCCCGCATGAAGCCCTGGGTGGTGCGAGCGGTCTGGAGGGGTCGCGCGATGGCGATGTTCTTGGGCACCATCTCGCCGAAGATCATCGTCACCACCGTGCCGATGACCAGGCCGAGCGTCAGGGCGAGGGGCGTGACCGCGCTGTCGGGCACGCCTGCGGCGGCCAGCGGGTCGTCGATGAGGTCGGCGATCGCCGGCTCCGCCAGGAAGCCGATGGCCAGGTTGGTGACGGTGATCCCGACCTGGGCCCCGGACAGCTGGGTCGACAGCGACCGGAGCGCCAGCTGGACGCCACGGGCGCCCTCGTCGCCAGCGGCCGCGGCACGCTCGACGCTGGGTCGGTCGACGGTCACGAACGAGAACTCGGCGGCCACGAACAGGCCGCAGGCGGCCACGAGGGCCAACGAGACGAGCAGGAGCAGGAGGGGGGTCACGACGCGCACCAGGCGTTCAGTGCGGTCGTGCGGGGACTTTGACTACCGTCCATGGGGCTGCTGCGGGTTCCTTCGTCTCATCGGTCGCGATCTCTGCCGGGCGCTCCTGTCGGACGCCGGCGAGTCCACAGGGTAGCGGTCGAGACCATTGTCGCCCCAGTCGTCGTGTCGCTTTGGGGAGGCAGGCGGCGGCGCCCTAGTGTTGCGCCGGAAGACGGGCGGGCGACAAGGACCCTCAGGGTCTCGGCGAGGGGCATGATGCGAGCGTGGGCACAGTCGATCTCGGCTGCCCTCCTCGTCGTACTCGTCGCCACCCTCGCGACCGTCACCGCGACCAGCGGCGCCGGTGACGCCCGCACGCCCGGCGCGGTGCGGATGGTGCAGGGCACCCAGACCCCCACGACCGGCGCCGACGCACCGACGCGTCCCAACCTGGTCTTCGTCCTCACCGACGACATGCGCGACGACGACCTCGACCACATGCCGATCACGCGGCGTCTGCTGGCCGACCAGGGCATGGAGTTCACCGACGCGATCTCGCCGCACCCGCTCTGCTGCCCGGCCCGCGCGCAGCTGGCCACCGGTCAGTACGCCCAGAACAACGGCGTGCAGCACAACCGCGGCGTCCACGGCGGCTTCCAGGCGCTCGACCCGACCCAGGAGGCCAGCGCCTGGTTCCGGAGCTCCGGCTACCGCACCGCCTTCGTCGGCAAGTTCCTCAACGGCTACCACCCCGGCGACGTGCGCCCGGACGGCTGGACCCGCTGGGACGCGCTGACCCGCGGCGTCTACGACTACGTCGACTTCTCCATGACCGGCGACGGCGATCCGGTGCGCTACACCGACAGCTACATCACCAGCGTCATCGAGGACCGCACCAACGAGGACGTCCGTGACTTCGCGCGCAGCGGCGACCCGTTCGTGGTGTACGCCTGGCACCTGGCGCCCCACTACCGGATCACGCCCGAGGGCGGGCGCGGCCTGCCGCCCGCGATGCCGCAGGACGAGGACCTGTTCCTCGACGACCGCCCGGCGTCGTTCGACGACCCGGCGTTCAACGAGGACGACGTCACCGACCAGCCGGCCTACCTCCGCCGCCTGTCCCCCGCCGCGCCCGAGGAGGTCCGGGCCGAGAACACCGCGAGGCTGCAGGCCCTCCAGGCGGTCGACCGGGCCGTCGGCTCGCTCGTGGACACCCTCGACCAGGAAGGCGTGCTCGACGACACGTACATCGTCTTCACCTCCGACAACGGCTACTCCCTCGGCGAGCACCGCTTCGTCGGCAAGGACGTGCTGACCGACCAGGCGCTGCAGGTCCCGCTGCTCGTGCGCGGTCCGGACGTGGTCCCGGGATCGACGTCCCAGCTGCCGGTGACGCTGGTCGACCTGCCCGCCACCTTCGCCTCGCTCACCGGCGTCACCCCCCAGTGGCAGGTGGACGGCGCGTCCCTGGCGCCGACCCTCCGCGGCGAGGACCAGCTGTTCCGCGACACGACCCTCATCCAGACCGGCCGCACCCTCGGGGACGGGTGGTCGCACCGCGGCGTGCGGACCGAGCGCTACCTGTACGGCACCGACGGCGTCGACACGTTCCTCTACGACCGACTCGTCGACCCGTCCGAGATGGTCAACGTCGCCGACGACCCGGCCTACGCCGCGGTCCTCTCGACGCTGGAGTCGCGCCGCCGCGAGCTGGTCACCTGCGCGGGCTGGACCTGCAACCAGCAGTACGGCCCCGTCCCCGAGCCGGTGACGACCTCGGCCCGCACGCCGTCGTCATGACCCCGTGAGCGAGGTCCTGCACCCCGTCCTCGCGCAGGTGCTGCCGGTCGCCGTCTTCCTGCTCGCGATCACCGTCACCGCGGAGGTCGCCCAGCTGGCCGGTGTCTTCGACGTGGCGGCCCACGCCCTCGCGCGGCGCGCCCGGCACCTGGTGGTGCTGCTGTGGTTGACGTTCGCGGCGCTGGCCGTGCTCTGCACGATCGTGCTGAGCCTCGACACCACGGCCGTGCTGCTCACGCCGGTGGGCATCGCGATCGCGAGCCAGACGGGCGTCGCACCGCTCCCCTTCGCACTCACCACGCTCTGGATCGCCAACACCGGGTCCCTGCTCCTGCCGGTGTCGAACCTGACCAACCTCCTCGCCGTGCACCGGTTCGAGGACCTGGGCGCGGACCACGCCGACTACGTGCGTACGGCGGCAGCGCCGGCCACCGCGGCCGTGGTCGCCACGCTCGTGCTGGTCGCCGTCCTCCAGCGGCGGGCGCTGCGCGGGACGTACGCCGTCGAGCCGCCCGCTGATCCGCACGACCGCACCCTGCTCGTCATCGCCTCGGTCGTGTGCCTGGCCATCGGGCCGCTGTTCGCCGTCGGTGCCGAGCCGCCTGCGGTCGCTGTCGGATCGGCGCTCGTGCTGCTGACTGCGCTGGCCTGGCGGGCGCCGGGGCTCCTGCGCGACGTCCGCCCGCCCTGGCTGATGGCCGGCGGCTTCGTGGTCGTCGCCGGGCTGCTGCGCCTCGCCCAGGGTGAGGGACTCCTCGACTGGCTCGCGCCCGCCGTGGGCACCGGTGTCCGCACGCTCGACCTGCTGCACCTGTCGGTGGCCTCGGCGATCGGGGCCAACCTCGTCGACAACCTCCCTGCCTACCTCCTCGTGGAGCCGGCGGCGGACGACGACGTACGTCGCCTCATGGCGACGCTCGTGGGCGTCAACGCCGGCGCCCTCGTGACGCCCTGGGCCTCGCTCGCCACCCTCCTGTGGCTGCAGCGGTGCCGTTCGGCGGGGCTGCGGGTCCCCCTCCTCCGGCTCGCAGGATGGGGCGCGATCTGCGCCGCGGTGTGCGTGGGCGCCGCGACCGTGGCCATCCGCTGAGGCTCGCCCGAGCCCGGCGGACAGCCACGACGAGGCCTCAGTCGGACTCCCAGTAGGGGCCCTTGCGGTACGGGTCGCGCTCGATGGTCGTGACCGGACGCCGGACCGTCCGCCAGACCGTGCGGGGCGTGCCGTTCGCGTCGACGAGCGTCCGCGACACGCGGAAGTTCACGTACGTCGTGGTGTAGGCGTTGCGGGAGTTGCGCTTGTTCCGCCACTGGTAGTTGAAGTTCTTGACGTACTTGCCGGTCAGCTTCTTGCCGCGGATCGTCATCCACAGCTCGTCGTTGCCGGGGCTCAGGCTGGCCCAGTTCGCGGAGCCCGTGACGACCATGTGCGTGTCGGGCCGGCCGTTGTAGGTGCCCTGGATCGCGACGTACTTCTGGTGGCTGTAGACGCTGAGGATCAGGTCGTCCTTGCCGTCCTTGTTGAGGTCGTAGTCGTCGTCGGGGTTGAAGTCCAGACCGGTCGAGCGCAACGGCATCCGCCCGCGCGAGGTCGGAGCACCCACGACGCGCTTGGTGTGGTATCCGATCAGGCCGTACATCAACCGCACCTTGCAGCCCTCGATCCACTTCTGCCGGATCGCCGAGGCGAGGTAGTCGCCGCGGTTGCCGCGCATGGTGTGCATCGACACCGCGATGCGGCTGCGCGTCTGCCCGCCCGCACCGTCAGGGGTCAGGCACTGGACCTTGCCGAGCAGGTCGAGGACGAGATCGTTCTTCGGGCCCGACGGCTTGGGCCAGGCCCAGACGGTGTGCTTGTCGATCGAGTCGTCGCACGTGACGCCGTTGGCAGGCGTGCCGCAGAAGAACTGGGGCGGCTGCCGGGTGGCGTGGTCCGTGCGCATGTCGTTGAACAGCCGGACGAACTGGCGGAACAGCTCGTGGTCACCGGAGGTGAAGTAGAGGTCGTTCCACTGGTGCTTGTCGGCGTTGAGCATCATGTTGGCCGACCCCACGGCCAGCACGTCCTTCGACCTGCCGGCCCGGGAGAACGAGTAGAACTTGGTGTGCATGTTGTTGTACTGGTTCTGCTTGCTCCGGCACCCGGCCGTGCACCGGGTGATGAAGCTCGAGCGGTAGCGTCTGGCGCCGATCTCGCGACGGACGGCGCGCATCGCCCTCGTGTACTGGTGGTCGTTGAGGATCATCTGCACCTCGACGCCGCGCCGGTGCGCGGCGATGAGCGCCTTCGCGACCGGCATCCGGTCGAAGGAGTAGACCGCGATCCGGATCGTCGAACCCCTCGGCGTGTGCTTGATCGTGTCGATGACCTTCCGCTCGATGCGGAACCAGCCCTTCCTGAGGCGCGGGTCGTTGAAGAACGGCCCTTGTGGGGCCTTCCACCGCTTGCGATCGGCGGCTGTGACCTTGGCGGCGGACACCTGGTCCGGCTGTGCCGCCGACGACGACACACCTGTCGGGGCCGCCACCGCGGGGACCGCAGCCTGTGGGGTGCCCAGGACCAGGCACAGGGTGAGCAGGAGAAACAACCTCGGCACGAACTCGCCTTCCCGACGCCACTCGCCGGTGGCGTCGTCACGCTCGGCCCCCGGGCGCGAATCGCTGTCACGAGCGCGCGAGGGGCATGTCGACCAGCCCTGCGGCGTCCGCCCGGACCGGTCCCGTCCCAGGGGTGACGAGGCGAGGGCCGACAAAGTTGCCGACCCGGGCCCGACGGTGCCGAGACGAGGCTCACACGGCCACGGCCACGACGACGGTTCGACGTGCTCGGGGACCGGCTCCGCGCGGCGCACGGATATCACCCCCTCCGGAGGAGGGAGGGCGGCTCGGGGCGTCCTAGGTTGCGGTCGAGAAGTGGTGTCAGTCATGGCGTCCGTCAAGGCATGGAGGAGACAGCAATGACCGAATCGACCGGGTCGCGCTACCAGTCCGGAGCTCCCGAGGAGCCGGGCGCCTGGGCGCAGGGACTGATCATGTTCGCCGCCGTGATGATGTTCGTCGGCGGCGGCTTCCAGGCCATCGCCGGGCTGGCGGCCATCTTCGAGAACGAGTTCTACACCGTCACGCCGAACTACGTCTTCGAGTTCGACGTCAGCGTGTGGGGCTGGATCCACCTGCTGCTCGGGCTGCTCGTGATCTTCGCGGGGTACGCCCTTCTCTCCGGCCAGACGTGGGCGCGTGTCGTGGGCATCGTGCTGGCATCCGTGAGTGCGTTGGCGAACTTCGCCTTCATCCCGTACTACCCGTTCTGGTCCCTCGCGATCATCGCCCTGGACGTCTTCATCATCTGGGCGTTGGCCACCCAGGCGCGCGCGTTCCGGCTCTGAGGTCCCGGAGGGTCGGCCTGCCGCTCGCACGGTCCGGGGCGGGCACCGTCCGCACTAGCGTCCGTCCGCCTCCTCCGGGAGACCGTTGCTGAACGCCACGACGGTGGTGCCGTAGCCGAGCAGGCGTGCGTGCTCCCCGCAGAGCGGGAGGTTGAAGGTGTGCCGTTCCTGCCCGGGGCCGGCGCCGGCGAGGGTGCCCACGCCCATGCCCACGCCCAGGGTGACCTGGCCGTGCACGACGGCATCCTCGAGGCAGTCGCCCGAGCTGCAGAACAGCTCCTCGACGTCACCGAACCTGGTCATCAGGGCCTCTCACCTGCTCCGGCGGGTCGTGGCACCGACCGACCTCATGTGTTCTCGCCCCCGGGCTGGTCCAGCCCACCTGATGACTATAGGTGCGGCGGTCGACCCTGCGTCGGACTTCGGTGCCCCGAATCCGAGCCGCCGGCGCCGGAGCAGCGGCTACTCGCCCTCCGCCGGCTTCTCCGGCGCACCGGCCTCACCGTGGTAGGGGAAGAACGAGAGCCTGCCGTCCGCCTCGAGAACGGCGTACTCGATGTCGGAGGTGCGGCGGATGCCCTGCTCGCGAGCCGCGACGAGGAAGTCGGCGGTGGACAGGCGCTGCGCCCTCATCGCCTCCTCCAGGACCTGGCCGTCCTTGACGACCAGCAGTGGGCTGCCTGTGACGACGGGCCGCACCCGGGGGAACCGCCACTGGAACCACGACAGCAGGAACGTGAGCAGCGCGAAGGTGCCGACTGCCAGTACGGCAGCGGTGACCGAGTAGTCCTGCTGCGTCACCCCCTGCTGCACGAGGTCTCCCATGGTCACGTAGAGCAGGAGCTCGAAGGTGCTCAGCTCGCCGAGGGTCGATCGACCCATCGCCCGCGTGACGATCCACAGGAACACGAAGAGCACCAGTGCTCTGAAGACGATCTCCACGGGGCTGGCTCCTCAGGGCAGCAGACGGGTGTCGATGGCGACCGAGACCAGTGGCCGGAGCTCGGAGTCGACCACGGAGACGGTGGCATCGCGGCCGACCTGGCTGGACGGCTGGATGTAGGCGTCGTAGTCGACGGTGAAGACGTCGCCGTCCGGCGCGTCGAAGGTCAGGTAGAGCGTCGTGGCGTCCCGCACGCTCGTCGCGGGCTCGGGCGTGAAGCCCTGGGTCTCGTAGATGTCGAAGTAGTCACCGGTCACCGCCAGGGTGACCTCCTTGCCGAAGCCACCGGGGTTGGTGACCGTCACCTGCCACGGCACGTCGAGGCCCGCGCGAGCGGTCGAGGCGTAGGTGACCCCGATCGAGTAGCCGGCCCCGTTCGCGGACGTGACGGCGGTACGGACGCCGAGCAGCCCGGCCGCTCCGGCGAGCACCACGACCAGCAGCACACCCAGGAAGAGCCGCCGACCCCAGAGGCCGTGGCGCTCCTGGTGACCTGTCTCCAGTCCGGACAAGGTGGAGTCGGGAACCTGCACCCCCTCGGTCTAGCACCGGGCAACAGGACGCGCACCATGCCACGCCGGGCCGACATGCCCCTGCCCGGGCAGGGCCGCGTCCTCAGCGGCGGCGCCGGACACCCTCCCGCCGGACAGTAACCTCCGGGGCGCCTCCTCGTTCATCGGTCATCGACGCGCCTCCGCACGCGTCCTCATACCCGAGGATCCCGATGTCCCGATCACGTCGGCTCGCGACCATCCCTGTCGCTGCCACCGCCCTCCTCGCCGGGATGCTGACCGTCACACCGGTCGCCATCACCGACCCCGCCTCCGCAGCGGCCCCCGCCGCTCCACCGGCTGCCGCGCCCCCCGCCGTCGTCTCCGAGGGCGTCGTCGGCGGCTTGGAGGTCGAGAACTCCTTCGTCTCCGCAGTCGGCTGGGTCAAGCCCGGTGAGACCTACCCCTCGCGGGTCATCGTCCGCAACACCTCGGCCCAGACGGTCTTGGGCGCGACGGTCACCGTCGCCGCGCCGGTGGGCAGCACGATCCTCAAGGCCGGCAGCGCGACGGTCGACGCCGGCTCCTACACCTGGAGCGTCGGCGCCCTCGCCGCCGGCGCGCGCAGGACGCTGGTGCTCGAGAGCAAGGCGGCGACCAGCGCCCAGCTGCCGACCATCGTCTGGCGCGACCTGTCGACGACCGCGACGGTCACCGTGGGCGGCGCGTCGCAGGCGCTCACCAGCCACGGCCCCAAGGTGATTCCCCCGGGGTCGGAGTACGACACCGCACGCTACGGCGACCGTCCGTTCCCGGTCGTGCCCGTCGCCTACACCGACCGCGGCTACGGCACCCACAACAGGTCACTCGACACCGTCATCAACGACCCGTCCTACGAGGGCTCGACGTTCAACCTGTTCCAGGAGATGAGCCTGGGCCAGCTCTACCCGCACGGCACCGTCCCCTCGACCGGCATCGGGACCCGCGACTTCACCTACCCCGGCGCCAACACGTCGACCGGCGGCGACAAGCCTTTCCCCTTCACCAAGGCCACGGCTGGCCAGACCTGCGGCGGCGTCACGAACGCCGACCTCCCGGCCGCCCCGCTCTACACCCGGCGGATCAAGGACGGCGTCTACCAGCTGCCCGGGACCACCGGCTACTACGGCTCGGACGCCAACGGCTCGGCTGTCATCGGGTCGCTGGCAGGCGCGGGTGCACTGCAGCAGATCGACTCGGGCTGCGGCCCGACGGGCAAGATCGTCGTCGATGCGGCCGCCATCGCCGACCCTGAGATCGACTACTCCGACTACGACACCGACAAGGACGGGGTCGTGGACTTCTTCATGGCCGTCTTCGCCGGCTGCGGTGGCAACGGCGCGTCGCAGCTGAGCGTTGCCGGCTGCGACCTGCCCAACCCCAACACGGGGGCGCCCGATGCGCCGTACGACAACATCTGGCCGCACTCCTCGAGCCTCGAGTTCTACTACACCGACCCGGTCACGGGCCTGCCCGGCTTCACCACCGACGACCAGCTGAAGAACCTCGAGGGTGAGCCGCTCTGGTACACCGACGACACCTACTCGGAGATGACCACCACCCCCGGTACGGACGCCCTCAAGGTCTTCGTCCGCGTCGGCCCCTACAACCTCAACCCGGAGACGGCCATCGACGCGGCCAGCGTGATCTCCCACGAGTACGGCCACTCCCTCGGCCTGCCCGACTTCTACTCGACCGGCAGCCGCGAGACCTACGGCGACTGGAACCTGATGGCGACCGACAAGTCGCACGACATCGACGCGTTCGGCCGCCAGGAGCTCGGCTGGGTCGTCCCGGAGGTGCTCGACTCCAGCCGGACCGAGTCCGGTGTCACCGACTCCAAGCAGGACACGAACACCATCACCTGGCAGACGCCCGCCGGGACGGCGTACACCCTCACCGAGGGGCAGGACGGCGTGGGCCGCGTGCAGAACTCCCAGATGTACGTCGCCAAGCTGCCGGGTCGCGTGTTGCTCGACCCGGCCAAGTTCGACACCGGTGACACCGCGACCGCGTCGCACACCTGGTGGTCGCGCTCCGGCAACGACTTCGGCTGCTCCACCGACAACGGCGGGCACAACTTCGACCTCGCGATCCCGGAGGCGGCGTCACTCCCCCCGGGCACCGAGCTGACGCTCGACTTCACGTCGATGTGGGACATCGAGTGGGACTACGACTACGGCTTCGTCCTCACCTCCGAGGACGGCGGCAAGGACTTCGTGTCACACCCGTCGGCCAACGGCTACACGACGTCGAACACCGACCCGCTGGCCGGCAACCCGAATCAGAACGGGTGCCAGGCGGCCTACGACAACGGGATCACCGGCACATCCGGGTCCTACGCGGCCGGCTCCGAGGCGACCGACCGCAAGCTCGGCAACACCCCCGACATGGTGTTCCTCGCCGACTCCTACGACATCTCCGACCTCGTCGGCTCGGACGCCCCGGTGCTGCGCTTCAGCTACGCCACCGACCCGGGCCTGGCCCGGCCCGGCTGGTTCGTCGACGACGTGAAGATCACCGCGACGCTGCCTGACGGTTCGACGCGAGAGATCTACTCGACCGACTTCGAGACCAGCGGCACCACCGACGACCCCCGCGTCTTCAACGGCGGCTGCCGGGCGGACGGTCCCGGCACCTGTGGTCAGGGCTGGCAGTACGTCGCGGCCGGCGCCGAGGGTCCCTCAGACCACGCCTACTACATGGAGATGCGCGACCGGTCGGGCTTCGACCTCGACGGCAACGGCCAGGCCGACCGCGGCGCGCCGGCCTTCGAGTCCGGCTTCTACACGTCATACACCGACGAGGCGCACGGCTACGGCAACGCAGGCACGGACAACCCGCCGGCCCAGTCGCCGTTGGACAGCCAGCCCGAGCCCGGCAGCGACACGCCCGACCTGAACGACGCCGCCTGGACCGACGCTGCAGGCGACACGCACTTCTCCGACGGTGGGGACGGCTGGACCGACAACTACGCCGACCCGACCAGCGCGTCCGGCAACTGGGAGTTCGACTACGACTGCCTGACCTTCGACGTGCTCGACATGACGGGCAACGGTGACGGCACGGTGGCCGGCGAGGGTCCGCAGGCGTCGGACGGTGACCTCGCCGGCGACGTCCGCTTCACCCTCGGTGACGGGTGTGCGGACTTCGACTACGGCTACGAGGACGAGCCGACCCCGCCCGCAAACACCGCACCCGAGGCAGTGGGGACCGCGACCCCCAGCAGCGGCGCCCCGGGCACGACGGTGGAGCTCGACGCCAGCGGCAGCACCGACGCCGAGACGCCGGGCGCGCTCACCTACTCGTGGGACTTCGGCAACGGCGGCACGTCCAAGGACGCCACCGGCGCGGTCGTCGAGCACGTCTACGGCAACCCGGGGACGTACGACGCCACGGTGACCGTCTCCGACGGCTCGGGCCTGACCGACACCGCCACCGTCCGCATCACCATCACCCAGCCCAGCCAGTCGACGCCGACCGGCCCGACCCCGACCGGCCCGACGCCGACCGACCCCACGCCTGCCCCGGGGACGGGCGGCGGGGCGGGTGGAGCTGGTCAGGCCACGATCGTCGTCGCGTCCGCCGCACCCGGGCAGCTCGTCCGCGCCCTGCCGTGCCAGGGCCGGGCGGTCGGCCACCTCGGCAGCTGGCGCGTGGTGAAGGGTCACGCGCCGGGCGGGTCGTACTGCGACAACCGCGGCACGCGTTCCGGTCGCGACGTCCTGCGGGTCGGCTTCCAGGGTGACGCGATCGACCTCGTCATCGGTCGGGCTCGGAAGGGCGGCAAGGCGGTCCTCTTCGTCGACGGCACCCGCATCGGGACGGTGTCGTTCGACGGCCGACGGACCAGCCCGCGCCTCGACCGGCACGCGGTGGTCTCCGGCCTCGGCACCGACCGCCCGCACCGGCTCCGCCTGGTCGTCAAGCAAGGTGCGGCCTACGTCGAGGGCTTCCGCGTCGCCCGCTGATCTGGGAACACGGAAAGGAAGGACGGTACGGGCCAGAACTGCCCGTCGTGGGTGAGGCACCCCGAATTCTCCGCCGTTACTGTCCGCTGGACGGACGCACCGCGACTGGGCGCGAGAAGGGTTCAGCACATGACTCAGCGAGTTGATCCACGGGGCAGCTGGTTCGCGCTGCGGTGGGGAGATGTCGGGCGCGCGGTGCTGAGTCTCATCGGCGCCACGATCGGCTTCCTGATCGCTTCCTGGCTCGTCCCGAACTTCGAGGTCAAGGACCTGGAGACGGCGTTCGTGGCAGCGGTGCTCGTCGGCGTGCTGGGCGCCGTGCTGCGCCCGTTGCTGGTGCGGGGTGCGGTGCTGTTCGGGTGGCTCGGCGCAGTTCTGCTCGGGCTCTTCGGGCAGGCGCTGGTGATCGTGGCGGTGCTCTTCACGGTGTCCGACCTCGGCGACACCACCATCCTGGGCGCCTTCCTCGCCTCGTGGGTCGTTGCGGCCGTGTCCACCCTCTTCGTCTGGGTCGCGACCGCCGGTACGGACGACGCGGTGGTCGTGACGATGCTGCGCAAGGCGCGGCGACACCCGGCGACGGTGCCCGATCCGGAGGTTCCGGGGGTGCTGTTCGTCCAGGCGGACGGGGTCCCCTTTCCGGTCCTCGAGTGGGGTGTCCGTGCGGCGACGCTGCCCACGCTGTCGCGGTGGATGCGGTCCGGTTCGCACCGGATGGCCGAGTGGCGGCCCAAGCTCCCGGCCACCACTCCGGCAAGCCAGATGGGGATCCTGCACGGCACCATCGAGGGCATTCCCGCCTTCCGCTGGGTCGATCGCGACGAGGGTCGGGTGTACGTCGCCAACAAGCCCGCGGATGCCGCGGTCATCGAGCGACGGCACTCCAACGGCCAGGGCCTGCTCGTCGACGACGGTGTCGCGGTGAGCAACCTGTTCACGGGTGACGCGCCCACGGCGTACGCCTGCATGAGCTCGGTGGGCCGTGGCCTGGAGACCAGGGAGACCCGGACGGCGGTCTCGCAGTTCCTCGCTCACCCGTCCGGTCTGGCCCGGAGCGTCTCGAGGACCTTCAGCGAGCTGGGCCGTGAGCTGTTCCAGCGTTCGCGGGCCCGGCGCCGCGACGTACGCCCGCGAGTCCACCGCGGCTGGGGCTTCGCCGGGGAGCGCGCCGCCCTGAGCGGGTTGATGCGCGACCTCAACACCAGCCTGGTGGCCGAGGCGATGCTGAAGGGACGCAAGTCCATCTACGTCAACTTCGTCGACTACGACGGGGTCGCCCACCACGTCGGGATGATGCAGCCCGAGGCCCTCGCTGC
>DASTPB010000011.1:0-3133 GCA_035762385.1 Nocardioides sp.
AGGGCCGCTCCGACCGGCCACCACCACGGCGGCGCCTCGCCGTCGGCGAGCGTGACCACCGCGGTGAGGCCGCCGAAGGACACGGCGTAGGGCGCCCACGACCACACCGTCGACTTGAGCCCCAGGTTGTAGGCCCACGCCGAGGCGACGCAGCCGAGGTGCACGAGGCCGGCGGCGGGCCCGAGCGCGAGCGACAGGACGACGCAGGCCACGACCGCGGCAGCGCAGGCCGCACGTACGACGGCGACCGAGCCGTCCCCGGTCGCGAGCGGCTTGTCCGCCCGCCCCGCCGCGCGGTCGCGGGAGCGGTCCACGAGGTCGTTGCTCCAGCCGATCGAGAGCTGGCCGGCGAGGACGGCCCCCACCAGCACGAGCGTCGTCGCGGCGGACAGGCCCTGGGCGAGCGCGAGGAGCCAGGCCAGCACCGTGACCGCGAGGGCCGGCCCGGCGTGCGCGGCGCCCGCGAGCACCCGGACGTGGGACGGCGCGGGCGAGCTGCCGGGCACGCCGCCGGTCACGGCCCGGGCGCTCACGAGTCTCCTCCCGACGCGTCCGGCTGCCGGGCCAGCCGGCCGACCAGGCGCGAGGCGAGGACACCGACGACCGCGACGAGCCAGCCGGCGAGGACGTCGACGACGTAGTGCTCGCCGGTGTAGACGAGGGTCAGCGCCATTGCCAGGGCGTAGGCCGCGAGCAGGACCTGCGAGACGCGGGACACCGAGGGCCAGAGGAACAGCGCGGCGAGGAGCGCGGCACCCGCGTGCAGCGACGGCATGGCCGCCACAGGGTTGCTGCCCGACTGGCCGAGCTGCACCAGTCGGCCGACCGCGTCCAGCCCGAGGCCCTCCCAGCCGATGTGGGAGATGCGGTCGAGCGCGCCGATCTCGCCGCGCTGCGCGGCCAGCCACGGCGGGGCCGCCGGGTAGGCGAGGTAGCCGGCGATGCCGATCAACGACATCGCCAGGACCGCGGTCAGCCACTCGCCGAAGCGCTCACGCAGGCGGAACCACACGACCGCGGTGATGAGCGGGATGGTGACGAAGTGGGTGATGTAGACGAGCGCTGCCACGACGTCGTACCAGTGCGGGTCGCCGGTGACCAGACGAGCCTGCAGCCACACGCTGGGGACCGCGCCCGCCAGTGCCTCGTCGGCACGCGCCGGGCCGAGGACGTGCAGGCTCGCTCCGAGGCGGTTGGTGCCGGCGCCGTCGCCCGCACCGAGGGGCGCCGTGACCCACTGAGCCACCCAGTAGGCCACCAGGATGGCGCTCAGCGGCGACCAGGCGATCAGCAGCTGGGCGACCGGCCCGTGCCGGGAGTCCGTCCCGTCCGCGCGTCCGGTGCCCGACGCCGTGGCACCGGTGCGGGAGCGAGAGGTCGCGGGGCTGGTCACGTCGTGCTCCGGCGGCGTGAGACGCGCTCGAGCAGGGCCTGGGTGCGGAAGCGGTTGTAGCGCTGGATGGCGATGAACGGCAGGTTGACCAGCACGCCGTAGGCGGCGAGCAGGAACGCGGCCAGGGGCGGGTTCCAGAGGACGAACACGGGGCTGCACCACAGCGCCCACCAGTGGCCGAGCTCGGCCCGCCGGGTCTCGCGCACGAAGAGCTCGAGGCCCTCGTCGTCGAGCGCCGGCAGCTCGCGCTTGCTCACACCGCCCTCGAACAGGGCGCCGGCCTCGGGCAGCCGGTCCTTCCAGCGGTGGATGCGCAGGCGTCGGCGGTACCAGCGGCCGCGGTCCTCGAAGCCGCGCTCACGCAGGCCCCACCCGTCCCGCGCCAGCCGCTCGTCGCCGAGCCGGTGGGCGGCGTAGCCGGTCGCGGCGTGGAACACACCCCAGGCGACGACGTCGACCACCACGGTGAGGGTCTGCGGCATCACGAGTCGCAGCATCAGGCCACCCCCTCCCCGTGCCGGTCGCCGGCGAGGGCGACCTCGCGTCCACGCCACGACACCGAGCGGCGGACGACGGTCAGGACGAGCGAGCGGGCGAACACCAGGTCGAAGGCGAGCAACGGGACCGGGAAGATCGCCCACGCCCACCACCGGAACGAGCCGGCCCGGCGCAGCACCCAGCGCAGCTGCAGGGCCGCGGCGACGTACGCCACCGCCCACAGCAGGGGGCTGCCGGCCACCAGCGACCCACCCCACCCCGTCACCCCGACGAGGAGCGAGAGCAGGGCCCCGACCGCGACCGCGTGGTGCGCGCTGATCCACGCCACGGTGGCGGCGGTCGCCGACGGCGACGCGTCGGCCGCTCCCGACGCGATGTTCTTGGTCCACCCGGCCACCAGCTGGCCGAGGCCGCCGGGGTAGCTCCGCATCCGCACCGCGTCGCCACCGATCGCGCACCAGACCGGAAGCCCGGCTCGCTGGTAGGCCGCGGCGAGCGCGGCGTCGTCGAGGATCTCGGCGCGGACGGCGTCGTGCCCGCCCGCGCGGAGGTAGTCGTCCCGCGAGGTCAGCAGGCACGGTCCGAACGCCATCGGCACGCGTGCCTCCCGGGCGGGGCCGGGACGGGTGAAGGCGGCGCTGGCCATCAGCGCGACGACGTTGAAGTAGGCCGACAGCTGCTCGTAGGGGCGTACGACGTCGTGGTGCGGCTGCACCGACACCAGGCCCCCGTGCGTGGCGTGCGCCGCGACCAGGCCGGCGAGAGCGCCCGGGCGGAGGACCGTGTCGGCGTCGAGGAAGAGGAGCAGGTCACCCGTCGTCGCCGCGGCGCCGGTGTGGCAGGCCCACGCCTTGCCCGTCCACCCGGGAGGGGGCGAACCGGCGGGCAGCACCCGGGCGCCGCCGGCTCGGGCCACGCCAGCGGTGTCGTCGCGGGACGCGTCGTCGACGACGACCACCTCGCGGACCGCCGGCAGCTGCCCGGCCACCGACCGGAGCAGCACGGGCAGCGTCCGCTCCTCGTCGCGGGCCGGGACCACCAGCGACACCGATGTGGTCCCGCCGGGCGTCCCGGCCGCCGGGGCGACCGCCGGGAGCGTGCGGAGGTCGGCCACCAGCCGCTGCGCCCACGCCGCTGCTCCGAGGAGGAGCGCGGCGAGCGCGAGGTCGACGAGGAGCGCGGTCGTCACGACGCGCCGGTCCGTCGTACGACGAGCGGCATGCCGCCCCGGGGGTGGACGGC
>DASTPB010000012.1:0-2961 GCA_035762385.1 Nocardioides sp.
GCGCTTCGAACCGCTCGACGACGTCGTCTTCCCCGCCGTCGCCCTCGCCCGGACGGCGGGGGAGCGCGGGGGCACCGCGCCCGCCGTCTACAACGCCGCCAACGAGGTGGCCGTCGACGCGTTCCACGACGGCCGGCTCCGTTTCCCCGACATCGTCGCCACAGTGGCACACGTCCTCGAGCGCCACGACGTACCATCGAAGGAGCACCTCACCGTCGACGACGTCCTCGCCGCGGACTCGTGGGCGCGAGCCGAGGCCGCAGCCCTCATCTGACGCGTCCCTGACGTCCCGCCCGACGCCCCCACCCGAGAAGGACCACCCACGCACATGTCCGCCCTGCTCTACACCCTGGGTGTCGTCGCCTTCGTCCTGGCGATCCTCATATCGATCGGGCTGCACGAGTTCGGGCACCTCGTGCCCGCCAAGAGGTTCGGCTGCAAGGTGCCGCAGTGGTTCATCGGCTTCGGGCCGACGGTGTGGAGCAAGCAGATCGGTGACACCGAGTACGGCGTCAAGGCGATCCCGCTCGGCGGCTACGTCAAGATCGTCGGGATGCTGCCCCCGGGCGCGGACGACCTCGTCGAGGAGACGACCTACGACGAGGACGGCGAGCCGGTCCACCGGGTCCGCCGCACCAACACCGGGCTGTTCGCCCAGCTGATCTCCGACGCCCGGGCCGCCGAGTGGGAGTACGTCAAGCAGCACGACACCGACCGGCTCTTCTACCGCCTCCCGTGGTGGAAGAAGGTGATCGTCATGGCCGGCGGGCCGATGGTCAACATCGCCATCGCCTTCGGCCTGTTCGCCGTGCTCTTCGCGACCTACGGCAACCCGCGCGACGAGGTCGTCGAGCCGGTCGTTGCCGCGGTGCCCGAGTGCGTGGTGCCGGTCGAGGAGCAGGGCCGGGCGTGCACCGCCGACGACCCGCCCACGCCGGCGAAGGAGGCCGGGATCCGGCCCGGTGACGAGATCCTCAGCTTCAACGGCACGCCCTTCCGTGACTGGGACAGCTTCCAGTCGCAGATCCGGGCCAACGCCGACGGCGACGCCACCATCGTCGTGCAGCGGGGCGACGAGCAGCTCACGCTGAACACGAACACCACCGTCACCCTGCGCCAGACGTCGCTGGAGGACCGGACCCTCACGGAGGTCGGCTTCCTGGGCGTCCAGCCCGAGACACGGCTGGAGACCGGCGGTCTGCTCTACACCGCCGAGCAGATGGAGACGATGACCGTCGAGACGGTCCAGGCGCTCGGCCAGCTGCCGGTCAAGGTCTACGAGGTCGGCCGCGCCATCGTCGGGCTGCAGGAGCGCGACCCGGAGAGCCCGGTCTCGATCGTCGGTGGCGGCCGGTTCGCCGGCGAGGCGGCCGCCAGCGAGGCGTTCCCCCTCACCGAGAAGGTCGTCACGCTGCTGTTCCTCGTCGCGAGCTTCAACTTCTTCATCGGCATGTTCAACTTCGTGCCGTTGCTGCCGCTCGACGGCGGTCACATCGCCGGCGCCCTCTACGAAGGCCTCAAGCGCGGCATCGCCCGGCTCCTCGGCCGTCCCGACCCCGGCCACGTCGACGTCGCCAAGCTGCTCCCGGTGGCGTACGTCGTGGGCCTCGCGATGCTGGTCATGGGCGTCGTGCTGATCGTCGCCGACATCGTCGTGCCGCTGCGCCTGAGCTGACCCGTGACGGCCGCCGCCGAGTCGGGCCCGCGGGGTGTCGCCTCCTAGACTGACCGCATGACTTCCGTCGGCTTGGGCATGCCCGCCCTCCCGCCCCCCGTCCTGGCCCCCCGCCGCAAGACCCGCCAGATCAAGGTCGGCTCGGTGGGCGTCGGCAGCGACTCGCCGATCTCCGTCCAGTCGATGACCACGACGCTGACCTCGGACGTCAACGCCACCCTCCAGCAGATCGCCGAGCTGACCGCGACCGGCTGCGACATCGTGCGGGTCGCGTGCCCGAGCCAGGACGACGCCGACGCGCTGCCGGAGATCGCGCAGCACTCGCAGATCCCGGTCATCGCCGACATCCACTTCCAGCCGAAGTACGTCTTCGCCGCCATCGACGCCGGCTGTGCGGCCGTCCGGGTCAACCCGGGCAACATCCGCAAGTTCGACGACCAGGTCAAGGAGATCGCGAAGGCCGCCAAGGACCGCGGCACCTCGATCCGCATCGGCGTCAACGCCGGGTCGCTCGACAAGCGGATCCTCGACAAGTACGGCAAGGCCACACCCGAGGCGCTCGTCGAGTCCGCCGTGTGGGAGGCCAGCCTCTTCGAGGAGCACGACTTCCACGACTTCAAGATCTCGGTCAAGCACAACGACCCGGTCGTGATGGTCCGCGCCTACGAGCTGCTCGCCGAGGCCGGCGACTGGCCCCTGCACCTCGGCGTCACCGAGGCCGGTCCGGCCTTCCAGGGCACCATCAAGTCCGCGGTCGCCTTCGGCCACCTGCTCGGCCAGGGCATCGGCGACACCATCCGCGTCTCCCTGTCCGCGCCGCCGGTGGAGGAGGTGAAGGTCGGCCTCCAGATCCTGGAGTCGCTCAACCTCAAGCCGCGCCGCCTCGAGATCGTCTCCTGCCCGTCCTGCGGTCGCGCCCAGGTCGACGTCTACAAGCTCGCCGAGGAGGTCACCGCGGGGCTCGACGGCCTCGAGGTGCCGCTGCGCGTCGCGGTCATGGGCTGCGTCGTCAACGGGCCGGGCGAGGCTCGCGAGGCCGACCTCGGTGTCGCCTCCGGCAACGGCAAGGGCCAGATCTTCGTCAAGGGCGAGGTCATCAAGACCGTCCCCGAGTCGCAGATCGTGGAGACGCTGATCGAGGAGGCCATGCGCATCGCCGAGGGCATGGAGACGGTCGAGGGTGCGGAGGCCAGCGTCAGCGTCAGCTGACGTGAGGGCAGAGCGGCGCGAGCGGCGAAGCCGCGATGGCGCGCTGGCCGCTGCGTGCGAAGCCCGATCGCAGGGTT
>DASTPB010000013.1:0-2119 GCA_035762385.1 Nocardioides sp.
GTCGTCGCGGACCTCGCACGTCAGGCAGACCTTCTTGGCCTCCCTGGTGGAGCCGCCCTTCTCGGGGAAGAACGCCTCGGGGTCCGTCTGCGCGCACAAGGCGCGGTCCTGCCAACCGAACTCCTCGCCCTCGGGCTCGAGGAGAAACAGTTCTGCTCTCATGGCTGACGCCCTTTCGACCCTGTTTTCAGAACTGACCGAGACCTGGATGGAACACAACGACACTGTGGGAATTACATGCCTGTCGTACGCACGAAGTCAAGCCCGGATCTGATATGGCCGTTCTGCTTCGGGCAGGCTGTTCCTATGCCATCATCCGCATCCACGCTCCGCCGTATCACCGTCCTCTCGGGCGGCGTCGGCGGGGCCCGCTTCCTCCAGGGACTGCTGCACGGCCTGCGCGCCGGCGTCGTCCCGGGCGGATCCGCCGACACCGAGGTCACCGTCGTCGTCAACACCGCCGACGACTGGTGGATCCACGGCCTCAAGGTCTGCCCCGACCTCGACACCGTGATGTACACCCTGGGTGACGGCATCGACGTCGAGCGCGGGTGGGGTCGTCGCGACGAGACGTGGAGCGCGCGCACGGAGCTCGAGGCGTACGGCGTCGAGCCCACGTGGTTCGGCCTCGGCGACCGCGACATCGCGACCCACCTGGTCCGCACCCAGATGCTCGAGGCCGGCTACACGCTGTCCCAGGTCACCGAGGCGCTGTGTCGTCGCTGGCTCGTCCCCGCGCACGGGGAGACCGTGCGGCTCCACCCCATGACCGACGACCGGGTGGAGACCCACGTCGCGGTCGCCGACCCGGACAGCCCGAGCGGACGGCGGGTCGTGCACTTCCAGGAGTACTGGGTACGGCTGCGCGCCGCTGTGCCGGCGGAGGCCTTCCTCGTCGTCGGCCAGGACGCCGCGTCGCCCGCGCCCGGCGTCCTCGAGGCCATCGGGGACGCCGACCTCGTCCTGCTGCCACCGTCCAACCCCGTCGTCTCGGTCGGCACGATCCTCGGGGTGCCCGGCATCCGCGACGCCGTCCGCTCGACACCGGCCCCGGTCGTGGGCCTGTCCCCCATCGTCGGCCCCTCCCACGTGCACGGGATGGCGGCGCAGATGCTCACCAGCATCGGGGTCGAGGTCAGCGCCGGGGCCGTCGGAGCCCACTACGGCGCGCGGACGGCCGGCGGGGTGCTGGACGGCTGGCTCGTCGACGAGCGCGACGCCGGGCAGCTGACCGGTCTGGAGCAGTCGGGCCTCCGCGCCGCGGCGGTCCCCCTCATGATGTCCGGCGCGGACGAGACCGCGGCGATGGCCGCGGCTGCCGTCGCGCTCGTCGCCGACGGCACGGCGTGAGCCCGCGGCTCGAGGTGTGGGCGCCCGACGGGATGCCCGAGGTGGTCGCCGGCGACGACCTCGCCGGACTGGTGCTGGACGCCCTCGGCTCCCGCCCCCACGACGGCCTGCGTGACGGCGACGTCCTGTGCGTGACCAGCAAGGTGGTCAGCAAGTCCGAGGGGCGCACGCGGGTGGGTGAGCGGGACGCGGCCGTCGAGGAGGAGACCGTCCGCGTGGTCGCGCGCCGCGGACCGGTCCGGATCGTCCGCAACCGCCTCGGCCTCACCATGGCGGCGGCCGGCGTCGACGCCTCCAACGTCGCTGCCGGGTCCGTCGTGCTCCTGCCCCTGGACCCCGACGCCTCGGCGCGGGCCCTGCGCCGGGAGGTGCACCGACGCACCGGCACCAACGTCGGGGTGGTCGTCACCGACACCTCGGGCCGTGCGTGGCGGGAGGGCCAGACCGACATCGCCGTCGGGGCGGCCGGGCTCCTCGTCGCCGAGGACTTCGCCGGGCGCACCGACCCGCACGGCAATGCCCTCGCCGTCACCCTCCCCGCCGTCGCCGACGAGATCGCCGGGGCGGCCGAGCTCGCGCAGGGCAAGCTCGCCGGGCGGCCCGTGGCCGTCGTCCGCGGACGGGCCGACCTGGTGCTGCCGCCGGGCGAGGACGGTCCGGGCGCCGGCTCGCTGGTGCGGCCCGACGGGGGCGACCTCTTCGGCTGGGGCGCCCGCGAGGCCGTCGTACGCGCGCTGGCCGGCGACGAGGCGGACCGGGCGCCGTTCGG
>DASTPB010000014.1:0-27369 GCA_035762385.1 Nocardioides sp.
CCTGCGCTTCGAGATCCAGGTCGAGACGCCGCAGTCGATCCTCGGCCCGGACGGCAGCGCCCTCGTGGCCCGCATGGTCCACGCGTCCGGCGGCCGCTGCACCGGCCTGCACTACGGCACCTACGACTACTCGGCCTTCTGCGGCATCGCCGCCGCCCACCAGAGCCTCGAGCACCCCGTGGCCGACCACGCCAAGGCCGTCATGCAGGCCGCCGCGGCCGGCACCGGCGTACGCCTCTCCGACGGCTCCACCAACGTGCTGCCGGTCGGCACGGCCGACGAGGTGGCCGCCGCCTGGGCCAACCACCTCCGCCTCGTCCGCCGCTCGCTGGAGCGCGGCTACTACCAGGGGTGGGACCTGCACCCCGCCCAGCTGCCGACGCGGTTCGCGGCGACGTTCGGGTTCTACCGCGACGGGTTCGGGAGTGCAGCGGACCGGCTGCGCACCTACGTCGAGCGCCGCGACTCCGGCGTCCTCGACGAGCCGGCGACGGCCCGCGCGCTCGCCGACTTCCTGCTGCGCGGACTCGACTGCGGCGCCGTGTCGCCGGCCGAGGTGAGCGGGGCCACCGGGCTGGACGCAGCAAGGCTCGCAGCGCTGGCGCACCGCGCCACGGAGACGGGAGGACGAGAGTGACCGGGATCGTGCTGGGACCGAACCGCTACGGCAAGGCCGAGTCGAGGGTCGTGCGCATCGTGCGCGACACGGCGCGCCACGAGATCCACGACCTCAACGTGTCGACCTCGCTCTACGGCGACTTCGCGGCCGCGCACACCGATGGCGACCAGTCGCAGGTGCTGCCGACCGACACCCAGAAGAACACGGCGTTCGCGTTCGCCAAGCGGCACGGCGTCGCCTCGCCCGAGGACTACGCGATCGCGCTCGGCACCCGCCTGCTCGAGGCCACGCCGGCCGCGGAGGGTGCGGTGGTGCAGGTCGAGGAGTACGCCTGGGACCGGATCCCGGTCGACGGGGTGGGCCACGACCACGCCTTCGTGCGCCGGGGCGGCGAGGTGCGCACGGCCGTGGTGGAGGTGACCTCCACGGGGGCGGCGGTGACCTCCGGGCTGAAGGACCTGGTGGTGCTGAAGTCCACCGGCTCGGAGTTCAAGGGCTTCCTCCGCGACGAGTACACCACCCTGCCGGACGCCGACGACCGCATCCTCGCGACCGCGCTCCGGGCGGAGTGGGACCACCGGGCGGGCGCCGCGGTCGACTGGACCGCGTCGTACGACTCGGTGCGCGCGCTCCTGCTCGAGACGTTCGCGACGACCTACAGCCGGGCCCTGCAGGAGACGCTCTACGCGATGGGTCGCGCCGTGCTCACCGCGCACGAGGACATCACCCGGATCGCCTTCGCCGCGCCCAACAAGCACCACTTCCTGGTGGACCTCGAGCCGTTCGGGCTGGACAACCCGGGCGAGGTCTTCATCGCCGCCGACCGCCCCTACGGGCTGATCGAGGCCGAGGTCGTGCGGGAGGGGACCGCGTGAACCTCCCGGACTTCAACGACGCCAGCACCACCTACGCCCGCCGGCTGCTGCTGACCTGCCTCGACGCCCCGCAGTGGGCCGACCGGGTGCTGGCCGGCCGCCCGTACGACACCGTGGGGGAGGTCGAGGACGCCATGGTCGCGGCGTCGGCGACCATCACCGACGACCAGCTCGAGCAGGCCCTCGCGCGGCACCCGCGCATCGGCGAGCGCGCCGACGCGGACCGCCACGACGCCGCCCACTCCACGCGCGAGCAGTCCGGGGTCGACCGGGACGACGCCGACCTGGCCCGGCGCCTCGAGGACGGCAACCGCGCCTACGAGGACCGCTTCGGACGGGTGTTCATCGTCCGGGCCGCGGGGCGCAGCGGTGAGGAGATCCTCGAGCACCTGCACCAGCGCCTCGACAACAGCGACGACCTCGAGCGCGCCGCCACCATCGACCAGCTGACCCAGATCGCCGTGCTGCGCATGAAGCAGCTGATGGGGGAGGGAGCGTCCTGATGGCGTCGTTGAGCACCCACGTCCTCGACACCTCGACCGGCCGTCCCGCCGAGGGGGTCCGGGTGGCGCTCGAGGCCGCCGACGGAACGGTCCTCGCCTCGGGGGTGACCGACGCCGACGGCCGGATCGGCGACCTCGCCGCCGACCTGGCGCACGGAGACCACCGCCTCCGCTTCGACACCGGATCGTGGTTCGCCGGCCGCGGGGTCGACGCGTTCTACCCCGAGGTCGTCGTCGCCTTCACGATCACCGCGGACGAGCACCACCACGTGCCGCTGCTCCTCAACCCGTTCGGCTACTCCACGTATCGGGGCAGCTGAGCATGCCTGACACCTCCGAGACCCTGGTGCGGGCCGCGCGGGCGGTCGTCGACGGCACCGAGCGGCCCGCCTCGGTCCGTGTCCGCGACGGGGTCGTCGTCGACGTCGGCGCGATCGACGCCGACGCCGGTGGCGCCGAGGTGGTCGTGCTGGCGGACGACGAGGTGCTGCTGCCCGGGCTGGTCGACACCCACGTCCACGTCAACGAGCCCGGCCGCACCGAGTGGGAGGGCTTCGCCAGCGCGACGCGGGCGGCGGCGGCCGGCGGCGTGACCACGATCGTCGACATGCCGCTCAACAGCGTCCCGCCGACCACGACGGTCGCGGCGCTCGAGGCCAAGCGGCAGGTCGCCGCCGACCAGGCGTGGGTCGACGTCGGCTTCTGGGGCGGCGCGGTCCCGGGCAACGTGGCCGACCTCGCACCCCTCCACGACGCCGGCGTGTACGGCTTCAAGTGCTTCCTGCTCGACTCCGGCGTCGAGGAGTTCCCCCACCTCACGCCCGCCGAGCTCGCCGACGCGATGGTCGAGGTCGCGCGGGTCGGGTCGATGATGCTGGTGCACGCCGAGGACGCCGACGAGATCGGCGAGTGCGCCCACGGGCGGGCGTACGCCGGTTTCCTGGACAGCCGGCCGGACGCCGCCGAGGAACGCGCCATCGCGCTCGTCCTGGACACCGCGCGACGCACCGGTGCCCGCGCCCACGTCGTGCACCTCAGCGCCTCGGGCGCCGTCCCGGCGCTGCGCGCCGCCCGTGCCGAGGGTGTCGACGTCTCGGTCGAGACCTGCCCGCACTACCTGCACTTCGACGCAGCGTTGATCGCCGACGGCGCCACCGAGCTCAAGTGCTGCCCGCCGATCCGCGGGGCGGCCAACCGCGACGCGCTGTGGCAGGCGCTCGCCGACGGCGACATCGACCTCGTCGTCACCGACCACTCGCCCAGCACCGCCGACCTCAAGCACCGCGACTCCGGCGACTTCGCCGAGGCGTGGGGCGGGATCGCCTCGCTCCAGCTCGGACTCCCGGTCGTCTGGACGGGTGCCCGCGCGCGCGGCGTACCTCTCGTCGACGTGGTGCGCTGGATGGCCACCGCACCCGCTCGCCGGGTGGGGCTGGCCGGCAAGGGCGAGATCGCCGTCGGCGCCGACGCCGACCTGTGCGTCTTCGCGCCCGACGAGGAGTGGGTCGTCGACCCCGCGGCGCTCCACCACAAGAACGCCGTCACCCCCTACGCCGGGCGTACGCTCACCGGCACCGTGCGCGCGACCTGGCTGCGTGGCAGACCGGTCGACGTGTCCGGCCCGCCGCGGGGCCGGCTGCTGAGGAGAGGGGTGCCGCGATGACGGCCTACTGGGTCCCGAGGGGCGGGCTGCCGCCGCAGACCGACCTGACGACCGGCCAGTCCGGGCGTGCGGTCTTCACCGAGGCGTACGCCGTGCTGCCGCGCGGAACCATGAGCGACATCGTCGCCAGCCGCCTCCCGCACTGGGACGACACCCGGCTCTGGGTGATCGCGCGGCCGCTGTCCGGCTTCGCCGAGACCTTCTCGTGGTACGTCGTGGAGGTGGCGCCGGGCGGCGGGTCCGAGCGCCCCGACGACGACCCGGTCGCCGAGTCCGTGCTCTTCGTCGTGGGTGGACGGGCGACCCTGGTGCTCGGCGAGGAGACCCACGCGCTGGAGCCCGGCAGCTATGCCTTCGTGCCGCCCGGGACGGCGTGGACCCTGCGCAACAGCGGCGACGGCGACGAGCCGGCCACCTTCCACTGGATCCGCAAGGCCTACGAGCGGGTCGACGGCGTCGAGGTGCCCGAGCCGTTCGTCGTGCACGAGGACGACGTCGCGGCCGAGCCGATGCCCGACACCGACGGCGCGTGGGGCACCCAGCGCTTCGTCGACCCGCTCGACGTACGCCACGACATGCACGTCAACATCGTGGGCTTCGAGCCCGGCGGAGCGATCCCCTTCCCGGAGACCCACGTGATGGAGCACGGCCTCTACGTCCTCGAGGGCAAGGCGGTCTACCTCCTCAACCAGGACTGGGTCGAGGTGCAGGAGGGCGACTTCATGTGGCTGCGCGCCTTCTGCCCGCAGGCCTGCTACGCCGGCGGACCGGGACGGTTCCGCTACCTGCTCTACAAAGACGTCAACCGGCACCCGCGGCTGCAGCCGTACCTGGGCTGAATCCCTCCGCCAGGCCGCTCCGTCTCGCGTGGTGTGTCCCTCACGGAAGTGGGGAAGCTCGTCGTGAGATGTCATGGACGTCCTTCCCCACTGATCGGCCAGCTCGCGCCGAGGTCTCGACGCGGGGTCGGGAAGGAGTCGCCGAGCGCCACCCGATGTGACCCGGGTCACGTAACATGGACGGCGGCAGGTCGTCGTTCGGCATGGACAACCGGCGGCCCGTGACTCCCTGAACCATGCGACGACAGCGCTGCCCGATGGGAGAGCACGTGCCGGATCCGCAGGTCACCGTCAACGGGCAGTCGCGCCCGCTCGCCGGCACGCCCGCCCACACCAACGCGCTCGACTTCCTGCGCGGCCTCGGGCTGACCGGTGCCAAGGAGGGGTGCGCGGAGGGCGAGTGCGGCGCGTGCGCCGTGCTGGTCGTCCGCCCCGACGGCCCCGGCAGCCGGTGGACGCCGGTCAACGCCTGCTTGGTGCCGGCCCTCGCGCTCGACGGCCAGGAGGTGGTCACCGCAGAGGGGCTGGGCACCCCCGACCACCTGCACCCCGTCCAGGCCGGGCTCGCCGCCGGCGGCGGCTCCCAGTGCGGCTACTGCACGCCGGGCTTCGCCTGCTCGATGGCGGCCGAGTACTACCGCCCCGACCGGGTGGCGGGCGCCGACGGGTTCGACCTCCACGCGATCGCCGGCAACCTGTGCCGGTGCACCGGCTACCGCCCCATCCGCGACGCCGCCCGTGACCTCGGCCGCCCCTCCGCCGAGGACCCGCTGGCGGAGCGGCAGGCGAGCCCGGCGCCCGCGGCCGTGCCGACCCGGGTCGACGGGTTCGCCCGTCCCGCCGACCTCCCCGAGGCGCTCGCGCTCCTCGCCGAGCACCCCGACGCCGTCGTGGTGGCGGGGTCGACCGACTGGGGCGTGGAGGCCAACCTGCGCGGCCGCCGGGCGTCGTACCTCGTCGCCGTCGACCGGCTGCCCGAGCTGCGCGGGCTGTCGACCGCCGGCCCGGTCGAGATCGGCGCCGGCCTCACCCTGGGCGAGGTCGAGGCCGTGCTCGGCGACACCGTGCCGCTGCTCGCCGAGGTCTGGCCGGTCTTCGCGTCGCCGCTGATCCGCAACGGCGCCACCATCGGCGGCAACCTCGCGACCGCCTCGCCGATCGGTGACCTCGCACCCGCGCTGCTGGCCCTCGACGCCACGCTCGTGCTGTCGTCGAGGGAGGGCGAGCGCGAGGTCGCGCTGGCGGACTTCTTCACCGGCTACCGCCAGACGGTGCTGCGCCCCGCCGAGCTGATCCGATCGGTCAAGGTGCCGACGCCTCTGCCCGCGCGCACGACGTTCCGCAAGATCGCCAAGCGGCGCTACGACGACATCTCCAGCGTCGCCGTCGCGGCCGCCGTCGACGTCGTCGACGGCACCGTCGTGACGGCGCGCATCGGCCTCGGCGGCGTCGCCGCGACGCCCCTGCGCGCGCGGGCCACCGAGGCCGCCCTCGAGGGGCGGCCGTGGACGCAGGACACCGTCGAGGCGGCCGCGCAGGTGCTCGCGGGGGAGGGCACCCCGATCGACGACCAGCGGGCCAGCGCCGCCTATCGCTCGGCGATGCTGGGCAACGCGCTCCGCGCCTGGTGGGTCGAGGAGCTGGAGGAGGGGAGGTCGACGTGAGCCACCTGTCCGAGCGCCCCGACGATGCCGTCGTCGGCGTCGCGATGCCCCACGAGAGCGCCGCCCTGCACGTCACCGGGCACGCGCTCTACACCGACGACCTGGTGCACCGCACCCCCCACGTCCTGCACGCCCACCCGGTCTGCTCGCCCCACCCGCACGCCCGGGTCACCCGGGTCGACACCACGCCGGCGCTCGCCGTGCCCGGCGTCGTCCGGGTCCTGACCGCCGACGACGTGCCCGGCGTCAACGACGCGGGCGTCAAGCACGACGAGCCGCTGTTCCCCGACGTCGTCATGTTCGTCGGCCACGCCGTCTGCTGGGTGCTGGGCGACACCCTCGAGGCCGCCCGCCTCGGGGCGGCGGCGGTCGAGGTCGACTACGAGCCGCTGCCCGCCATCGTGTCCCTCGCCGAGGCGATCGAGGCCGAGCACTTCCAGGGCGGCCGTCCGGTGATCGCCCGCGGCGACGTCGGGGCAGGCCTCGCCGCGGCCGCCCACGTCTTCAGCGGCGTCACCGAGATGGCGGGGCAGGAGCACTTCTACCTCGAGACGCACGCCTCGCTCGCCCTCGTCGACGAGGGCGGCCAGGTGTTCGTGCAGAGCAGCACCCAGCACCCGAGCGAGACGCAGGAGATCGTGGCGCACGTGCTGGGCCTCGACAGCCACCACGTGACCGTCCAGTGCCTGCGGATGGGCGGCGGCTTCGGTGGCAAGGAGATGCAGCCCCACGGGTTCGCGGCGATCGCCGCGCTCGGCGCCGTCCTGACCGGGCGACCCGTCCGGCTGCGCCTGAGCCGCACCCACGACATGACGATGACCGGCAAGCGCCACGGCTTCCACGCGCAGTGGCGGGTCGGCTTCGACGACCACGGACGGCTGACCGCGCTCGAGGCGACGCTGACCTCCGACGGTGGCTGGAGCCTCGACCTCAGCGAGCCGGTGCTCGCGCGGGCGCTGTGCCACGTCGACAACGCCTACTGGATCCCGCACGTGCTCCTCCACGGCCGGGTGGCGCGCACCCACAAGACCTCCCAGACCGCGTTCCGCGGCTTCGGCGGGCCACAGGGGATGCTGGTGGTCGAGGACATCCTGGGCCGGTGCGCGCCGCTGCTCGGGATCGACCCGGTCGACCTGCGTCGTCGCAACTTCTACGTCGAGGGCCAGGCCACGCCCTACGGGCAGGTGGTCCGTCACCCCGAGCGCCTGGGCGTCGCGTGGGAGCAGGTGCTCGCCAGCGGTGACGTCGTACGCCGTCGGGCGGAGGTGGCGGCCTTCAACTCGGCCCACCCCCACCGCAAGCGCGGCCTCGCCGTGACGCCGGTGAAGTTCGGCATCTCCTTCAACTTCACCGCCTTCAACCAGGCCGGTGCGCTGGTGCACGTCTACAAGGACGGTTCGGTGCTGATCAACCACGGCGGCACCGAGATGGGGCAGGGGCTGCACACGAAGATGCTGCAGGTCGCGGCCACCACCCTCGGCGTACCCCTGGACAGGGTCCGGGTGGCACCCACCCGCACCGACAAGGTGCCCAACACGTCCGCGACCGCGGCGAGCTCCAGCGCCGACCTCAACGGCGGCGCGGTCAAGGACGCCTGCGAGCAGGTGCTGGCCCGGCTGCGCGAGGTCGACGCCGGGCGCGGGCTGCCCTGGGAGGAGGTGGTCCGCGAGGCCTACTTCAGCCGGGTGCAGCTGTGGGCGGCCGGCTTCTACCGCACCGAGGGCATCCACTGGGACTCCACGCAGATGAGCGGCCACCCGTTCAAGTACTTCGCCTACGGGGTCGCGGCGGCAGAGGTGGAGGTCGACGGGTTCACCGGCGCCCACCGCACCCGGCGGGTCGACATCGTCCACGACGTCGGCGACAGCCTGTCCCCGCTCGTCGACCTCGGCCAGGTCGAGGGTGGCTTCGTGCAGGGGGTGGGCTGGCTGACGATGGAGGACCTGCGCTGGGACGAGTCCCACGGCCCCGGGCGTGGCCGCCTCACCACCCAGTCCGCCAGCACCTACAAGCTGCCGAGCCTGGGCGAGCTGCCCGACGAGCTCAACGTCGCCCTGCTCGAGCAGGCCCACGAGGACGGCGTGGTCTACGGCTCGAAGGCGGTCGGCGAGCCCCCGCTCATGCTCGCGTTCGCGGTCCGGGAGGCGTTGCGCGAGGCGGCCGCTGCGTTCGGGCCGGAGGGCACGAGCGTCGACCTCGCCTCCCCGGCCACGCCCGAGGCGGTCTTCTGGGCCGCGGAGCGCGCCCGGCGCGGGGAGTCGGGCCACGTCGTCGACGGCCTGCCCGGTGCGGTGCCCGACCGGCCGGACCCGGCCGCGCCGGCCCTCCACCCGAGGTCCGAGCAGGCGGCCCACGCGGCGGGGCAGGCCTGACGTGCACTGGCTGGGTGCGGTGGAGCGGCTGCGGGAGCAGCGGGTGGCCGGCGTGCTGGTCACGGTCGCGGACGTGCGCGGGCACGCCCCCCGGGACGCCGGCGCCAAGATGGTCGTGTCGGCGCAGGCGTCGTGGGGCAGCATCGGCGGCGGCAACCTCGAGGAGACGGCCCTCTCCCGCGCCCGGGCGATGCTCGGCGAGGGGGTCGACACCCCGGAGCAGCTCGTCCTCGGGCTCACCGACAAGGCGCGCACCGACCACGGCCGCCAGTGCTGCGGCGGCGAGGTCACCCTGCTGCTCGAGCCGCTGCCGGTGGTGGGGTCCGTCGCGGTCTTCGGCGTCGGACACGTCGGCCTGCAGCTCGCGCGGATCCTCGCGGCCCACGACCTCGACCTCCACCTCGTCGACTCCCGACCCGGCCTGCTCGCCGACGAGCGGCTCGCGCTGCCGGCCGACGGCCAGGCGCGGGTCCGGGTCCACCAGTCGCCGGTCCCCGAGCTGGCGCTGGGAGCGGTCCCGCCCGGCACCCACGTGCTGGTGATGACCCACGACCACGCCGAGGACTTCGCCCTGTGCGACGCCGCCCTGCGTTGCACGCACCTCGGGTCCGTCGGGCTGATCGGCTCGGCCGCCAAGTGGGCGCGCTTCCGCACCGGCCTCGCCGTGGAGGGACACGACGACGCGACCATCGGCCGGATCCGCTGTCCGATCGGGCTGCCCGGTCACGCGTCCAAGGAGCCGGCCGCGATCGCGGTCTCGGTCGCCGCGGAGCTGATGGGGCTGCTCGCCGCCGACGCCCGGACCAACGCATGACCACTGCCGGGGTCGTCTACCGGGCCCGAGCCTACGACGCACCCCACGACCCGTTCACGACGAGCGGCGCGGCCTTCCGCTACGACGACGACCTCGGCCTGGCCGTGGCGGACGACGGGGTGATCACCGCCCGCGGCCCGTTCGGCTCGATCTCGGCCGCCCGACCCGACGCTCCCGTGATCGACCTCCGGTCCGGCCTCCTGCTGCCCGGCCTGGTCG
This sequence comes from Nocardioides sp., assembly GCA_035762385.1. GTDB lineage: Bacteria > Actinomycetota > Actinomycetes > Propionibacteriales > Nocardioidaceae > Nocardioides. Next base: position 9,569 of record DASTPB010000014.1, read on the forward strand.
ACACCCACGTCCACTTCCCGCAGGTGCGGGTCATCGGCGCGCTCGGCATGCCGCTGCTCGAGTGGCTCGAGAAGTGCGCCCTGCCCGAGGAGGAGCGCCTGGCCGCGACGTCGTACGCCGCCACGGTGGCCGGCGAGCTCGTCGCCGGGCTCATCGCCGCGGGGACGACGACGTCGCTGGTCTTCGGCTCCCACTTCGCGCCGGCTGTCGACGCCCTCTTCGCCGAGGCCGAGCGGTTCGGGCTGCGCATGACCAGCGGGCTCGTGGTCAGCGACCGGGTGCTTCCCGAGCGGCTCCTCACGACGCCGGAGCGATCCCACGCCGAGGCCGTCCGGCTGGCGCGGGACTGGCACGGCCGGGGCCGGCTGCGCTACGCCGTCACCCCGCGCTTCGCGCTGTCGGCCTCCGACCCGATCCTCGCCGCGTGCGCCGACGTCCTCGCCGAGGTCGACGGCGCCTGCTTCACCTCCCACGTCAACGAGAACAACGCCGAGGTCGCCACGGTCGCCGACCAGTTCCCCCACCGGGACCACTACGTCGACACCTACGACCACCACGGGCTGCTCGGTGGCTGCTCGGTGCTGGCCCACAACGTCCACCCGACCGACGCCGAGCTCGACGTGCTCGCCGCCCGCGGCACCGCGGTCGCCTACTGCCCGACCAGCAACGCCGCCCTCGGCTCGGGGATGTTCTCGCTGCGGCGCCACGTCGCGGCGGGCGTACGGGTCGCGCTCGGCAGCGACGTCGGCGCGGGCACCGGGTTCTCGATCTTCAAGGAGGGCCTGCAGGCCTACTTCCTGCAGCACCTGCTCGGCGCCGACGGCCTGCCGCTCGCCGCCGGGCACCTCCTCCACCTCAGCACCGCGGCGGGCGCAGCGGCGCTCGGCCTCGGCGACGTCACGGGCGACCTCAGCCCCGGCAAGCAGTTCGACGCGATCTGCGTGCGACCGCCGGTCGGCACCGCCCTCGACATCGGGCTGCAGCACGCCGCGTCGCCGGAGGAGGCCCTCGGCAAGGTGTTCGCGCTCGCCGGCGACGCCGACGTCGCCGACGTGTGGGTGGGCGGTGACCAGGTCGCCTCGGGCGGGTTCGTCCGCCCGGTCGTCCGACCCGTCAGTCGCCCCGCGCCAGCAGGACGTCGTACGCCCGCAGGGTGAGGAAGTCGGGGAAGTCCTCGTCGAGCGCGCACTCGACGAAGAGCCGGCGGGCGTCGTCGTCGACCGCGCCGCCGAGGGCCTCGTGCTCCTCGGCCACCAGCCGCTCGACCAGCTCGCGCGTGACCACCTGCCCGGTGTCGAGGGTGGCGCCGTTGTTGACCCACTGCCACACCTGCGAGCGGGAGATCTCCGCCGTGGCGGCGTCCTCCATCAGGTTGTCGATGCCCGCGGCGCCGTTGCCCGACAGCCACGCGTGGAGGTACTGCATGCCGATCCGCACGTTGCCGCGCAGGCCGGCCTCGGTGCGCTCGCCGGGCGTCTCACCGACGGCGAGCAGGTCGTCGGCCGACACCGACACGTCGTCCCGGCGCACGTCGAGCTGGTTGTCCCGGCCGTCGAGGACGGCGTCGAAGACCTCCTCGCACAGCGGCACCAGGTCGGGGTGGGCCACCCACGAGCCGTCGAAGCCGGCGCGGGCCTCGCGGGTCTTGTCCTCGCGCACCTTGGCGAAGGCTCGTTCGTTGACCTCGGGGTCGCGCCGGCTCGGGATGAACGCCGCCATGCCGCCGATCGCGAAGGCGCCGCGTCGGTGGCAGGTCCGCACGAGGAGGTCGCTGTAGGCGGTCATCATCGGGGCTGCCATGGTCACCGCGTTGCGGTCGGGGAGGGTGAAGCCGGACCCGGCGTCGCGGAAGTTCTTGATGATGCTGAACAGGTAGTCCCACCGGCCGGCGTTGAGCCCCGCCACGTGGTCGCGCAGCTCGTGGAGGATCTCGTCCATCTCGAAGGCGGCGGTGATGGTCTCGATGAGGACGGTCGCCCGCACCGACCCGTGCGGCACCCCGAGCGCCGCCTCGGCGTGGGTGAAGACGTCGTCCCACAGGCGGGCCTCGAGGTGCGACTCCATCTTCGGCAGGTAGTAGTAGGGCCCGCTCCCGGCGGCCAGCAGCTCGCGGGCGTTGTGGAAGAAGTGCAGGCCGAAGTCCACGAGGGCGGCGACCACGGGGCGGCCGTCGGCGGTGAGGTGGGCCTCGTCGAAGTGCCAGCCGCGGGGGCGGGGCAGGACCACCGGCGTGCGCGTCGGGTCCGCGACGGCGTACTCCTTGCCCTCGGGGGAGGTGAACGCCAGGCGTCCGCGTACGGCGTCGCGCAGGGTCAGCTGGCCGCCCACGACGTTGCGCCAGTGCGGGGTGTTGGCGTCCTCGAGGTCGGCCAGCCACACGCGCGCCCCGGAGTTCAGGGCGTTGATGGCCATCTTCGGGTCGGTGGGGCCGGTGATCTCGACGCGACGGTCGAGGAGGTCGGCGGGCACCGGTGCGACGGTCCAGTCGGACTCGCGCACGTCCGCGGTGTCGGGCAGGAAGTCGAGGCGGCCGGTCCGGGCGATCTCCTCGCGGCGGCTCCGGCGCGCCGCGAGCAGCTCGTCGCGCCGCTCGTGGAAGCGGGCGTCGAGGTCGGCCACGAAGGCGAGCGCCTCGGGCGTGAGCACCTCCTCGGACCGCGGGACGGGTGGGGCGGACACGTCGAGGCCGGTCATGGCCGCCACGCTAGCCGTCGCGAAGCGCGGGTGGTCCAGTCCAGGAAGGCCCCTGAGGCCCGTTTTGGTAACGAACCGGCAACAGCCGGGTCGTCGATCTGGACGTGACGCTGGTCACTCCATATGTTGCGTGGAACAACATATGTACGCGCCTCCGCGTTGAGCGGCAGCCGACGTACGACAGATCGCTAGGAGGCGGTTCGCTTGAAGCGGAAGCACAGTTTGGTCCTCGTCCCGCTGCTCGGCCTGTCGATGGCACTGACTGCCTGCGGCAGCGACGACGGTGACAGCGGCAGTGACAGCGGCAGCAGCGGCTCGGACAGCGGCTCGGAGGCCGGTGGCAAGATCGGCGTGATCCTGCCGGACACCGAGTCCTCGGTGCGGTGGGAGAGCGCGGACCGTCCGGCCCTCGAGGCGGCGTTCGACGAGGCGGGCGTCGAGTACGACATCCAGAACGCCGAGGGCGACGCCGAGCGGATGACGCAGATCGCCGACACCATGATCGGCAACGGCGTGACGGTCCTCGCGATCGTCAACCTCGACTCCGAGTCCGGCGCCGCGATCCAGGAGAAGGCGAACTCCCAGGGCGTCGCGACGATCGACTACGACCGTCTCACCCTCGGTGGCTCAGCGGAGTACTACGTCTCCTTCGACAACACGGTCGTCGGCGAGCTGCAGGGTCAGGGCCTCGCGGACTGCCTGGGCGACAAGAAAGCGAACATCGTCTACCTCAACGGCTCGCCCACCGACAACAACGCGACGCTGTTCGCGGAGGGCGCGCACAGCGTGCTCGACAAGATCAGCAACTACACCGTCGTCGGTGAGCAGGCGGTCCCGGACTGGGACAACGAAGAGGCGGCCACGATCTTCCAGCAGCTCTACACGGCGGCTGACGGCAAGGTCGACGGCGTGCTCGCCGCCAACGACGGTCTCGGTGGCGCGGCCATCAGCATCCTCGAGGGCAACGGCCAGGCCGGCAAGGTCCCGGTCACCGGTCAGGACGCCACCGTGGAGGGCCTGCAGAACGTGCTCGCCGGCACCCAGTGCATGACGGTCTACAAGTCAGCCACTCAGGAGGCCGGTGCGCTGGCCGACGCCGCCATCGCGCTGGTGAACGGCGAGGAGGCCGAGACGACCGGCACGACCGAGGACAGCGAGGGCGGTCGTGACGTCCCCTCGATCCTGCTGGAGCCGCAGGCGATCACCAAGGACAACGTCGGTGACGTGATCGACGACGGTGGCCAGAAGGCCGAGGACGTGTGCACCGGCGACTTCGCCGACCTGTGCGCCGAGGCCGGCATCTCCTGATCCCGATCAGGGCAGCCTGACCCTCGCGGATCGGCGACGCCCGGGCCCGGACCTTCGGCCCGGGCGTCGTCCTCCGCCCCTCGTACAACGAATTCTGCTGATCGGAAGTGGGACCATGGTTCAACCGCTGCTCGAGCTGCGCGGCGTCAACAAGAGCTTCGGCGTCGTGCACGTGCTGCACGACGTGGACTTCGCCGTCTACCCCGGCCAGGTCACCGCTCTGGTCGGCGACAACGGCGCCGGCAAGTCGACCCTCGTCAAGATCATCGCCGGCATCTACGGCCGCGACAGCGGCGACTACTACTTCGACGGCACCAAGGTCGAGGTCCACGGCCCACGTGACGTGGCCGGCCTCGGCGTCGAGGTCGTCTACCAGGACCTCGCGCTCTGCGACAACCTCGACATCGTCCAGAACATGTTCCTCGGCCGCGAGGAGAAGAAGGGCATCGGCCTCGACGAGATCACCATGGAGTCCCGCGCCCGCGAGACCCTCTCGTCGCTGTCCGTGCGCACGGTGAAGTCGGTGCGTCAGAGCGTCGCCAGCCTCTCCGGCGGCCAGCGCCAGACGGTCGCGATCGCCAAGGCGGTCCTGTGGAACTCCAAGGTCGTCCTGCTCGACGAGCCCACCGCAGCCCTCGGCGTCGCCCAGACGCGGCAGGTGCTCGACCTCGTGCGCCGCCTCGCAGATCGCGGTCTCGGCGTCGTGCTGATCTCGCACAACATGGGCGACGTCTTCGAGGTCGCCGACCGGATCACCGCGCTCTACCTCGGCCGCGTGGCCGCCGACGTCCCCGCGAAGGACGTCTCCCACAGCCAAGTCGTCGAGCTGATCACCGCCGGCCGCTCCGGCGACCTGGGCATCGCCGAGAACCCTGCGACCGCGTCCGTCTGAGAAGGACTGGAGACCTCACCATGACCGATTCAGGCACCGCCACCGACACCGGGCCCTCGGGCGCCGGGTCGACGGCCCCCGCCGGCTTCGACAGCGACAACACGCACGCCGTGACCATCCGGGACTCGGCGCGCGAGTACGTCGACCGCCTCCGCGGCGGCGACATGGGCTCCCTGCCCGCCATCCTCGGCCTCGTCTTCCTGTTCATCGTCTTCAGCTCACTGCACGACCGCTTCCTGACGACGTACAACATGGCCAACCTGGTCATCCAGTCCGGCTCGATCATCGTGCTCGCCATGGGCATCGTCTTCGTCCTGCTGCTGGGCGAGATCGACCTGTCCGCGGGTGTGGCGGGCGGAGCCTGCGCCACGATCATCGCGCTGATGCTCATCGACTACGACTGGACGTGGTGGGCCGCGACCCTGGCCGGCGTCGCCGCCGGCGCGCTCATCGGCCTCGCCATCGGCTCCCTGGTCGCCTTCCTGGGCATCCCGTCCTTCGTGGTGACCCTCGCGTTCTTCCTCGCCCTGCAGGCCATCCCGCTGAAGCTCATCGGGTCGGGCGGCTCGCTGCGCTTCAACGACGAGGTGCTGCGCGGACTCTCGATCAAGAACGTCCCGGTGACCGCCGGCTGGATCGCGGCCATCCTGATCGTCCTCGGCTACGCCGCGCTCTCGCTGTGGAGCTACCGGACCCTGTCCAGCAAGGGCCTCGTGCACCGGCCGCTGGGGCTGGTGATCATCCGGATCGTCGTGCTCGGCGCCGTCGTCCTCGGCGTGACCGCCCTCCTCAGCGCCAACCGCGCGCCCAACCCGGCGCTGTTCAACATCAGCGGCATCCCGTGGGTGCTCCCGGTCGTGGTCGTGCTGCTGCTGTTCTGGACCTTCGTGCTCGGCCGCACCCGCTTCGGCCGGCACCTCTACGCCGTCGGCGGCAACGCCGAGGCCGCCCGCCGGGCCGGCATCAACGTCAACCGGGTGAAGATCGCGGGCTTCATCATCTGCTCCTCGATGGCAGCCCTCAGCGGCCTCCTCGCGGCGTCCTACACCGGCAAGGTCTCGCCGGGCTCCGGTGGCGGCAACGAGCTGCTGTACGCCGTCGGCGCGGCGGTCATCGGCGGCACCAGCCTCTTCGGTGGCCGGGGCCGGGCGATCGACGCGGTGATCGGCGGCCTGGTGATCGCGACCATCCCCAACGGTCTCGGTCTGCTCAACCAGGCGAGCTACATCAACTTCCTGGTCACCGGTGGGGTCCTCCTGCTCGCCGCGAGCGTCGACGCGATCTCGCGCCGCCGCCGCTCCTCCGCCGGCGTGTAGGGCCTGACGTGACGACCCGCCGGCGCCCGGGCATGGGGACCAACCAGGAGCTGGCGCGTCGCCACAACCTCGGGACCGTCCTGCGGCACGTCCATGGAGCCGGTCAGATCTCGCGCGCCGAGCTGACCGGCCTCATGGGCCTCAACCGCAGCACGATCGCCGCCCTCGTCAACGAGCTGGAGGCGCTCGGCATCACGGAGCGGGCCCCTTCCGTGGAGGGCACTCCGCGCCAGGGCGCGGGCCGTCCGTCGGCCGGGGTCCGGGTCGCCGTCGGGGGTCCCTTCGTGATCGCGGTGGACCTCGGCGTCGACCGGGCGGTGGTGGCTCGCATCGGCCTCGGTGGGCGCGTGCTGCAGCGGGCGCAGGCGCCCGTGCGCAGCGACGGCGAGGCGTGGCAGGTGGGCGCCGCTGTCGCCGGGCTGATCCGCCGCGTCGTCGAGGACGTGCCCGACGCCGCGCAGCTGGTCGGCATCGGGATCAGCGTGCCGGGCCTGGTGCGCAGCAGCGACGGTCTCATCCGCCTCGCCCCCAACCTGGAGTGGCACGACGTCTCCTTCGGCGGGATCGTCCTCGCCGCGCTCGGCCTGGACGTGCCCGTGTCCATCGCCAACGACGCCGACCTCGGCGCCCTCGCGGAGCACGTCCGCGGCGTGGCCGTCGGGGTGGACGACCTCATCTACGTCTCGGGCAACGTCGGCGTCGGTGCCGGTGTCATCGCAGGAGGGGTCCGCCTGGAGGGCGCCGCCGGCTACGCCGGCGAGGTGGGGCACCTTCGCTTCAACCCCGCGGGTCGCGAGTGCCACTGCGGCAACCGGGGCTGCTGGGAGACCGAGGTGGGCGCCCATGCCATCGCCGAGGCGATCCACTGCCCGGTCGACAAGGTCGCACAGCTCGACGAGGTGCTCGCCGGCTTCGGAGAGCCGTCGTCGGCGCTGCGCGCCACCGGGACCGCGCTCGGACACGGGCTGGCCAGCATCGTCAACGTCTTCAACCCGCGCCAGGTGGTGCTCGGGGGCTACTTCCGCTCCCTCTACGCGCTCGTGGGCCCCGAGGTCGAGGCCGGTCTCGCCGACCGTGCGCTGCCGGCACCGCTCGAGTCGGTGACGCTCACCCTGCCCGGCCTGGGCTCCGACTCGTCCCTGCTCGGGGCCGCGGAGATCGCGCTGGAGCCGCTCTTCGTGGACCCGGTGGCCGCCCTCGGCACGGCGCTCGTCGGCGTCGGCGCGCGTCTCGCCGGATGAGCGGCGCTGCCGACGCCGCGGCTCCGCGGACGAGCCGATAACCTCCTCGGGATGTTCCGCGCACCGCTGCTCGCCGCCGCCCTCGTCCTCGCCCCGCTGCTCTCGGGCTGCGCCGGCGACGAGCCGACCGTCGCGGTGCTGCTGGCCGACGGCGGGGACACCGCGTCACGCGCGGTGGACGTCGACCGGCTCACCGACCGCGTCGAGTCGACGTGCGACGAGTGCCGGGTCCGGGTGTACGACGCCGAGGGCGACGCGGCGACCCAGAAGAGCCAGGCGCGCCAGGCGGAGGCGGACTCGGCCGACGTCGTCGTGGTGGTGCCGGTCGACCCCGACGACCTCGACACCCTCGTCGGCGGGGACCTGCCCGTCGTCTCGCTCGGTGAGCTCGTCCCGGGCTCGGACCGCTTCGTCGGCCTGGAGAGCGGCTCGGTGCCCCGGCAGACGGGCTCCGACGTGGAGGCCGCCCGCGACGTCGTACGGGGCGAGGAGAGGTCGATGACCTACGTGCCGACGGGACCGATGAGCGACCGCGCCGCCGACGTGGCGGTGGCCTACCTCGCCGACGAGCCCGTCGAGGGTGGCGAGGACGTCGACGGGGTTGAGTCCTGGCTCTACGACGATCGTGACGTCACCGTCGACACCCTCACCTCGGTGCTCGTGGCCGAGGGCATCCTCACCCTCGACGACCTGTGCAGCGGTGACACCAGCAAGCAGTGTGCGAGGCTGGGCCTGCGATGAAGGCGCCGCGATGATCGAGATCCTCACCCCGGCCCAGGTGGACCGCGCCCGTCGAACCGGTGCCCTCGTCGCCGACATCCTGCAGACGCTGCGCTCGCGCAGCGAGGTCGGCACCAACCTCCTGGACCTCGACCGCTGGACCGCCGAGATGATCCGTGAGGCCGGCGCCGAGTCCTGCTACGTCGACTACGCCCCGTCCTTCGGGCGGGGCCCGTTCGGCCACTACGTCTGCACGGCGGTCAACGACGCCGTGCTGCACGGACGCCCGCGCGACCAGCGGCTCGCGGACGGCGACCTGCTCACCCTCGACCTCGCGGTCCGCCTCGACGGGGTGGCGGCGGACTCCGCCATCAGCTTCGTGGTGGGGGAGAGCCGCCCGGCAGGAAGTGTCGAGCTGATCGAGACCACCCAGCGGGCGCTGGCCGCCGGGATCGCCGCGGCCCGCCCGGGCGCGCGCATCGGCGACGTGTCCCACGCGATCGGCAGGGTCCTGGGCGACGCGGGCTACCCCATCAACATGCAGTTCGGCGGCCACGGCATCGGCACGACGATGCACCAGGACCCGCACGTGTCGAACAACGGCCGACCCGGACGGGGCTACAAGCTCCGCCCCGGCCTGCTGCTGGCCCTCGAGCCGTGGATCATGGCCGACACCGACGAGCTGGTCACCGACGACGACGGCTGGACCCTCCGCAGCGCCACCGGCTGCCTGACCGCGCACAGCGAGCACACGATCGCGATCACCGAGGACGGTGCGGAGGTCCTGACCCTCGCGGGTTAGTGCACCGTCTCCAGCGGCGCCTCGGCCTCGGCCGCGGTGAGCGGCGCGTCGTCGCGGTCGAGCCTGCTGGGCCACCAGATCCTGCCGCCCAGGTCGAGGTTCAGCGCCGTCACCAGCACCGACCGCACGACGAGGGTGTCCAGCATGACGCCGAGGGCGACGGCCACCCCGAGCTCGGCGAGGAACACCAGCGGCAGCGAGCCCAGGACGAGGAACGTCGCCGCCAGCACGATGCCGGCCGACGTGATGACACCGCCCGTCGACGCCAGCCCGATCAGGGAGCCGCGGCGGGTTCCGTGCTGCATGGTCTCCTCCCGCACCCGGGTCATCAGGAAGATGTTGTAGTCGATGCCCAGCGCCACGAGGAACACGAACGCGAACAGCGGGAAGCCCGGGTCGGATCCGGCGAAGCCGAAGACGTACTCGAAGAGCAGGGCCGAGATCCCGAGCGCCGCACCGAACGACAGCACCACCGTGGCGATGAGGATGAGCGGTGCGACCAGCGCACGCAGCAGCCCGATCAGGATGAGCAGCACCACGGCCAGCACCAGCGGCATGATGACCCAGCTGTCGCGCTCGGAGGCGATCTTGGTGTCGAGGTAGAACGCGGACCCGCCGCCCACCAGTGCCTCCGCGCCGTCGACCGCGTGGACGGCCTCGCGCGAGACGTCGACGATGTCGGCGGCGGTGCTGGATGAGATGTCGGCGTCGATGGTCGCCTCGAACCACGCCCGGCCGTCGGCGAGCGGCTGCACCTCGCCCGGCGTGCCGAGCCCGTCGATCCCCTCGAGCGAGGCGAGCACGTCAGCGGCGCTGTCGGCGTCGGTCACGACCTGGATCGTGTTCGAGTTGTCGGAGAGCCCGTGCTCCTCGAGCAGCTTCTGGCCCTTGATCGAGTCGAACTCCTTCGTGTAGGTGTCCTCGGTCGCGAGCCCGGAGGTGTCGAGGCTGAACAGGCCGAGGCAGGCGAGCAGCAGCAGCGCGGTCGTGGTCACCCACACGCGGCGGGGGCGGTGGCTGATCCGGCGTCCCATGCGGGCCCAGAGGCCGTCGGCGGTGGGCTCGGGGCTGCCGAAGCCGGGGCGCCTGGGCCAGAACACCCAGCGCCCGCAGATCACCAGCAGGGCGGGGAGCAGGGTCAGCATCACCAGCATCGTCACGACGACGCCGATCGCAGCGACCGGGCCGAGGCCGGCGGTGGAGTTGAGCTCGGCGAAGGACAGGCACAGCATGCCGACCGCCACCGTCGCGGCGCTCGCGAGGATCGCCGGCGAGGCCCGGTGGAGGGCGAAGGCCATCGCCTCGTGGCGGTCCGCGTGCCGGCGCAGCTCCTCGCGGTAGCGGGCGACCAGGAGCAGGGCGTAGTCGGTGCCCGCACCGATCACCAGGATGCTGAGGATCGCCTGGCTCTGTCCGTTGACCGTGAGGCCGGCGTACTTCGCCAACAGGTAGACCAGGCCCGTCGCGACGGTGTTGGCGACCACCGCGCAGAAGATCGGCAGCATCCACAGGACGGGGCTGCGGTAGGTGAAGAGCAGGATCACCACGACCACGGCGAGCGTGATCATGATCAGGTTGGTGTCGATGCCCTCGAACGCCTCGGCCGAGTCCGCGGCCTGGCCACCGAAGCCGGCGAGGTGCACCTCGCCGCCGTCGAGCGTGGCGATGTCGCGGATCTCGTCGGCGGCGTCGGGAATCGCCTGCCACCCCTCGTCGCCGAAGTTGAGCACGAAGTAGAGGTAGGCCACCTCGCCGTCGTCCGACACCAACGTCGGCACCGGGGCGCCCTGCGCGGCCGCAGCCTCCGCCGCTGCGGGTGTCAGCACGCCCTGCTCGGTCACGCCGTCGAGCTCGGCGATCTGCGGCCCGTGCTCCTCGACCTGGGCGAGGTCGTCCTCGGTCAGCCCGCCGTCACGGTGGTAGACCACCAGCGTCGGGATGTCGTTGGGGTCGACGGACTGCGACAGCTCCTCCAGGACCCGGGTCGACTCGGCCGACTCGGGCAACCAGGACGACGCCTCGTTGTTCTGGACGTCCGCGAGCTGGGTCGAGAACGTCGCCATGATGCCGGTGACGACCAGCGCGGCGGCGAGGACGATCCACTTCGTGATCCGGCCGGTCAGGGAGCCGGCGATCTGTCGGTGCATGCCTTCCAGTTCAACAGCCGGGGGCACGTGCGTGCATCGGTGACCACCCTGAGGTCTAGACAGGGTGCGACCCCGGAGTGCCCCGTCAGCGGGTCTGGAGCTGGAACGGCGCCCGGACGTCCACTGTCCCGCGCCGGGGTGCGACGGCGTACTCCATCGAGCCGTCGACGCCGAGCCGGACGACGGCCCACCGGTCGGCCTGGAAGGTCACGACGAGCACGTGCTCGGCGTCCTCCCAGACCTCGTCGAAGTACGTCGCCGAGCGGCCGTTGCGCGCCGAGGTGAACGACCGCACGACCGAGCCGTCGGCGGTGGCCAGGACGTCGAGCGCGTTGGGGCCGAAACCGTCGGCGTACGCCGGGGTGCCGAGGACGCGCCGGTTGTCCGGGCTGATGTCGGAGAGCTGGTTGTCGCAGGTGCGCCACGCGACCCTCGAGCTGCGGAGCATCGCGCTGCAGGACCCGGTGTCGCTGAGCGAGGTGATGCCGCCGACCCACCGTCCCCGCCCGGTCGAGGTGAGCCGCAGGTGCGGCACCCGGTCGACGATGCCGTGCGAGGAGGTGTGGTAGCCGTGGTTCGGCCCGTTGACGAACACGGTGCAGCCGGTGCTGGTGGCGCTCTCCTTGCAGTCCTCCCCGAGCAGCGCGACGGCCCGTCCGCGGCCGGTGACCGGGACCGGGTTGAACGACAGCACGCGGTCGCCGGCCTCGTCGATCGACCAGACCTTCCCGGCCCTCCCGGCGAAGGCGACGGCCTGGCCGCGGGCGGAGACGGCCAGGCCGTGGCCGGTGCGCCACTCCCGTCGGCCGGGGGAGCCGTCGGCGCCGATCCAGCGGGTCCGAGAGCCGCCGAGGCCGATGGTCTGGATGACGTAGCCCGAGCCCATCGGCGCGAGCTGGTCGAGGCGGTTCGGCGCAGGCGTGCGGCTGCCGTCGGCCCCGTGGATGACCGTCCGGCCCGAACGCCGCTCGCTCCACGCGACGGCGGGCGGGTCCCCCAGGTCGAGACCGCGGACGTCGAGGACGGTGTCGGGGGCGGGGCGGCTGCCCGCGTCGGTCGCGGAGGTGGCGGGGGTGGCCGGCGACAGCGCTGCGGCGAGCCCGAGGGCCGCGGCGGCGACCAGGGTGGCGCGGGACGCCGCGCGGAAGGAGGTGGTCATGCCGGGGAGACGCTCGGGGCGGGAGGGAGGTTGCCTGCGCCGCCCGGAAATGCGGGCGGGAGGTCGCGGCCCTCGCCGGCGAGCACGTCGCGCAGCCGCTCCGGGTGGTTGGTGATCAGTCCGTCGACGCCGATCCTGACCAACTGGCGCTGGGTGGCCTCGTCGTCGACGACGTACGGGATCACCGCCAGCCCCGCCGCGTGTGCCGCCCCGACCAGCTCCGCCGTCGCGAAGGGCCGGTAGGCCGGGTCCTCGACGCCGGAGCGGTAGGGCGACCCGTGGATCGGGGAGATCGCCGCCAACCCCTGCTGGGCTGCGGCGAGGACGAAGTCGTCGCCGACGGCGATCCCGTCGAACCACGGCGACGGCACGCCGCCGGCGCCGCGGAGGTACTTCGGTGACACGAGCAGGTTGCGCGCCAGCGCCGGCTCGGCCTCGGCGACGCGGCGCAGCACGCCCCAGTCGAAGCACTGGATGCTGGTGCGCCCGACCATCCGGTCGATGCGCAGGGCGTCGACGACCCGCTCCACGAACGCCTCGCGCGTGGTGAGACCACTGGCGTCGAGGGCGTCGTACTTGATCTCGAGGTTGACGCGGACGGGGTCGGCGCCGCGCTCGTCGAGGAGCGCCGCGACCTGACGCAGCAGGGGCATGGTCGGCGGCAGGTCGGGGCGGGTGAGCTCGCGGATGCGCCGGGCGTCGGCCAGCCCGCCGTGGACGGTCGGGTCGTGGGCGACGACCACGTCGTCCTCGGCCGTGAGGTGGACGTCGAGCTCGAGGGTCGACACCCCCAGGGCGAGGGCGCGACCGAAGGCCTCGAGCGTGTTCTCGGGCCAGAGCCCCGCACCGCCGCGGTGGGCCTGCAGGTCGAAGCTCACGTGTAGAGCTGGTCCACCACGTCGGCGTACTTGGTCTTCACGACGCGGCGCTTGAGCTTGAGCGTCGGCGTGAGCTCCTCGGACTCCGCGGTCCACTCGTCGGGCAGCAGCTCCCAGGCCTTGACCTGCTCGGGCCGGGACAGCCGCTCGTTGGCCTTGTCGACCGCGGCCTGGGCCATCGCGCGGATCTCCGGCTTGGTGGACAGGTCGGCGAGGTCGGTGAACTCGACGCCCATCTTCGCCGCGACCAGCGGCGCGATCTCGCCGTCGAGGGTCATGATCGCGACGACGTAGGAGCGGTCGTCGCCGAGCGCCATCGCGTGGCCGACGATCGGCGACTCCTTGAGGTAGTTCTCGATGTTGGAGGGCGCGATGTTCTTGCCCGCCGAGGTGATGATCAGCTCCTTCTTGCGGTCGACCACCGAGTAGAAGCCGTCCTCGTCGACGGTGCCGATGTCGCCGGTGTGGACCCAGCCCTCCTCGTCGAGCAGGTTGCGGGTCGCAGCCTCCTGCTTGTAGTAGCCCGGCGTGTTGACCGGGCCGCGGCAGAGGATCTCGCCGTCCTCGGCGAGCCGCACCTCGATGCCGGGGTTGGGCCGCCCGACCGTGCCGAGCTTGAAGGCGTCGGGTCCGTTGGAGGTGAAGGCCCCGGTCGTCTCGGTCATGCCGTAGACGTCGTACACCCGCAGGCCGAGGCCACCCATGAACTTCGCGACCTCCAGCGGCATCGGCGCGGCCGCGCTGGCGGCCCACTGCACCTGGTCGAGGCCGAGCAGGAGGCGCAGGAAGCCCAGGATCGCCTCGTCGGCCTGGGTGAAGGCCTCCTCGACCTCCGGCGTCATCTCGTTGCCGTGCTCGTGGGCCTGCGTCCACGCCAGCCCGGCCGCCATCGCGTCGGTGACCAGCTTCTGGTTGGCGGGGTCGGGGTCCTCGGCGAGCTTGGCCGAGATGCCGGTCTTGATCTTCTCCCACACGCGCGGCACCCCGAAGAAGGCGGTCGGGTGCACCTCGCCCAGCGCGCCGAGGAGGCCTGCCGGGTCGGGGATCGCGTGGACGTGGCTGCCGAGGAACGGTGGGGCGTACGTCGCCAGGATGCGCTCGGCGATGTGCGCCAGCGGGAGGTAGCTGATCGTGCGCTGCGGGCCGTGCAGGCCGCCGGCGTCGAGGGTGGAGACCGCCTCGTACATCACGTTGTGGTGGGTGAGCACCACGCCCTTCGGGTTGCCCGTCGTGCCGGACGTGTAGAGGAACGTCGCCGGCAGGTCGGGCGTGATCCGCTCCATGCGCTCGTCGACGGCACCGGTGTCCTCGCCGCGCGCGAGGAAGTCCGACCACGTCATCACCCGCGGGTCGTCGACCCGGTCGGCGTCGGCCAGCATCACCACGTGGCGGACCGAGTCGACCTCGTCCAGGGCCCGCTCCCAGCGCTGGTAGCGGTCGTGGTCCTCCAGCACGGCCACCACCGGGCGCGACTCGCCCGCGATGAACGCGACCTGGTGCTGGGCGAGCGTGTTGTAGATCGACATCGGCACGGCGGCCGCGGTCATCGCCCCGTAGTCGGCCAGCGTGTGCGCCGTGCGGTTGGCGGCCATGATCGCCACGGGGTCACCCGGCTGGACGCCGAGGTCGATCAGCGCGGCGGCGACCCGGCGGGTGAGGTCCCACGTCTGCGCCCAGCTGATCGTCGACCACGTCTCGCCCTCCGGGACGTCGAAGCGGTCCGAGAAGGCAGGGGCGTCGCCGTACCTCTCCGCGGCCTGCCGCACGGTGGCCGGCATGTGCAGCCCGAGGATGCGCGACTCGTACTCCTCCCGCACGGCCAGGACGTCGGGGTCGATCTCGGTCGCGGTCATCTCCGGCTCCTCGGTGCGCTCCTGTGGCGAGGGTCACATCATGGAGGGATGCGCGCGCGCTGGCTAGGCCCGTGGCGGGAGCCGGTGCAGGACGACCTCGCTGAGCTCGCCGTGCTCGACCGTCGCGGTCATGTAGGTGCAGTGCGGCTGCCGTCGCCGGTCGGTGGGGGAGCCGGGGTTGAGCAGCCGGAGCCCGGTGGGCGTCACGGTGTCCCACGGGATGTGGCTGTGGCCGAAGACGAGCACGTCGAGGTCGGCGTACGTCGCCTGCATCCGCTCCTCGCGGCCCTTCGCCTGCCCGGTCTCGTGGACCACGCCCAGGCGCACGCCCTCGACCTCGACGCGCGCGACCTCCGGCAGCCGCTCGCGCAGCTCGCCGTGGTCGTTGTTGCCCCAGCACGCGACGAGCCGGGCCGAGCGTGCCTCGAGCTCGTCGAGCAGGCGTACGTCGACCCAGTCGCCGGCGTGGACGACCAGGTCGGCCTCCTCGACCGCCCGCCACACCTGGGCCGGCAGGTCGCGCGCCCGCTTGGGCACGTGGGTGTCGGCGAGGAGCAGGAGTCGGGTGGTCACCGGGTCAGTCAACCGGGGCCGGTCAACCGAGCCGGGATGGGTACCGTCGACGCATGACGACCCCCGACCAGCCCACCACCGACGACATGGTCGCCGAGTCCGCGCTGCAGCTGTGGTCGGCGGCCCAGACCGACTTCGACCCCTTCGAGGTCGACTCGGCGGAGTGGCCGGAGACGGCCGTGCCGGTGCGCGACGCCGACATCGCCGTCGACACCCGCCTCGAGGTCGACGACGTGCGCGCCGCGCTCGAGCGGCTCGACGGGGTGAAGGTCGTGGTGGGCCGTGAGGCCGGGACGCTCAGCGTGCTGCGGGTGGTCCCGGAGGACACGCCTCTCTAGTCGGGTCGTACCGTCACAGCACGGTGAAGCCGGGTGGCAACCCCTCCCGGCCCGTGGCGGCCCGCAGGAGCTGCGTCGCCCTGCCTCCGGCGACGGCGAGCCGCCCGACCAGCTCGAGGACCTGCTCCGCGGCGAGGGCGGGCGGTTCCGACTCCAGGCCGAGGGCCGCGGCCAGGTCGGCGGTGTGGGCGACGAGCTCGAAGGTGCGGGTCGGGAGGTAGTCCGACAACCGCATCCCGCCGGCGATGGTGGTGACGAGCTCGGTGCCGTCGCAGCCATCGACGACCGGCAGCACCCGGTCGCGGATCGTCGCGACAGCTCTGGCGGGGTCGGTCCCCAGCGCCTCGCCGGCGTCGCGACCGCGTTCGGCCACGCCCGGCCCGGCGGCGATCGCGCTCGTCGCCCGGTAGTAGGCGACGGCCGACGCGAGGTCCACCTGCTCGGCGGGACGTTGCAGGTAGGACTCGACGGTCAGCAGTGCCCGGCTCGTGTGTCCGACCAGGCTGCGGACGTCCCACTCGCCCAGCCCGGGGTCCGCCCACCGTCCGTCGACGAGCGCCGTGGTGGCGACGAACCAGCCCGCGGCCTCGGCGAACCCTCGGCGCGAGGTCGTCCACGAGGAGTCCACGTCGCGAGCCTACGACGCTGGCGTCGGCCTCGGCGGCGACGCACAATCGACCCATGGTCATGCTGGAGGCGGCCATCGTGGTCGGACTGGCGGGACTGCTCGTCTTCTGGGTGGTGTCGTACCTCCTCCGATCGACGGGCCAGGGTCCCCAGGTCACGCCCGCCGGCACGTGGCGGGTCGCGCACTACGACGCCAAGGGCGAGACGCGCGTGGTGCTGCAGAAGGTCCGCGAGGGCGACACCCGGGTGGTCGACGAGCACGTGATCGCCTCGGTCCGCGCGGACGACCCCGCGTACGACGACAAGTTCGTCGCTGCGATGGACCTCGCGCGGCAGCGCCGGGCGCTCTTCGAGCTCGAGGACGGGGGCTGAGGCCGGGCCTCAGGTCCGACGCTGAGTTCGGGGCTCAGCGACGACGCAGCACGGCCAGCACCGTCGTCTCGTCGCTGTCGCCGACGGTGCCGCTGAGGTGCGGGCCGTCGCCCAGAGGCGCCCCGACGACCCGCGCGACCGCGATCTCGACGTCGCCGGCGGTGACGACCGTGACGGCGCCCTCGTCGGCCACCGCGTCGATCCTCCCGAGCCTGGGGGCGGGGTCGTCGGTGCCGCTGCCGCGCACCTGCATCCGGGGAGGCACGTCGACGCGCCGGCCGTCCTCCTCGATGAACATCTGGGCCTGTCGGCCGCCCGTCGCGATCGTGTCGACCAGCGTGGCTGCCCACACCGGGTCACCACAGCCGTCGTACACCCAGCGTTGGCCGAGCACCGAGTGGTCGGTGGTGCCGACGAGGTGCGCCTCCGCGCCGTCGAGGGGAGCCGCCCGATAGGTGAGCGGCGTCTGGACGACGGTGCCGTCGGTGGTGCGCCAGAGGATCGTCTCGACCCCCACCTCCCCCTCGGGGTCGTCGAAGCGGTATTCCGCGACCTTCCCCGCCACGTGCTGCCCCTCGGCCCACGACCGGCCGGGCAGCCACGCGTCGACGAGCTCCTGCTTGGTGGGGGACAGCGTGGCCGTGTGGTGGACGATTCCCATGCCGGGGAGCCTAGGCCTGCTGCCTGTTCCGTGCGCGCGTCGGCGAGACGGCTACTGCGGCGATGGTGGGCAGATCTCGAGCTGGGTGACGGTTCCGAAGTGCTCGCGCCACTCCTCGGGCGTCAGGTCGCGTCCGGCGGCTCGGCACGCGAACTCCACTGCGTGCGCCGTGGAGGGGTCCCAGGTGTAGACGGCGGGTTCGATGCCCCACGGTGGGATG
>DASTPB010000015.1:0-8352 GCA_035762385.1 Nocardioides sp.
GATGCCACGGGGCCGGTCGTCGCGCTCGGCCACTCCGCCGGGGGGCACCTCGCCACCTGGGCCGCGGCGCGGCTGCGCTTCGACCGCTGGGCTGACGGCCCGGCCCTGACCCACGTGGTCAGCCAGGCCGGGGTGCTCGACCTGCGGGCGGCGGTCGCGGACCACCTCGGCGACGACGCCGCACTCGCGTTCCTCGGCGACGCCGGCGAGGCGGCGTACGACCGGGCCGACCCGTGCACGCAGGTTCCCCTCGGCGTCCCGGTCTGGGCGGTCCACGCACGCGACGACGACACCGTGCCGTTCAGCCAGGCCGAGGCCTACGTCGACGCGGCGACCGCGGCGGGCGCCGAGGCCACGCTCGTCGAGGTCACGGGCGGCCACTTCGGGGTGATCGACACCGACAGCGCCGCGTGGGCGGCCTGCGTGGAGGTGCTGGAGTCGGTCTAGCCTCGGTGCGTGCCTGCCCGTCTGAAGGTCCTCACCCCCGAGCAGCTCGCGACGGCCCACGCCGCCGGCGACACCCGGGCCCTGGTGAAGCACTACCTCGCCCGCCTCGAGGTGCGCGCTCCCGGGCGGTCGGTCGAGGTGCGGGTGCCGCCGTACGCCGCCGTCCAGGTCGTGCCCGGCGTGCGTCACACCCGGGGCACCCCGCCGGCCGTCGTGGAGACCGACGCCGAGACCTGGCTCGACCTCGCCACCGGTCGTACGACGTGGGGCGAGGCGCTCGACTCGGGCCGGGTGGTGGCGAGCGGCGAGCGCACCGACCTCTCGCCGTACCTCCCGCTCTGAGCCCGGCCGACCCGGCCGCGGGCGCCGGCACCCTCTAGCCTGCGGCCATGCACGTGAGCTCCCTCGGATTCCGTACGGACCTGGCCCTGCTGACCGCCTCCGGCAGCGTCGTGGAGGACCGGGGCACCCACCTCGTGGTCCGCTCGCCCGACAACCCGTCCTACTTCTGGGGCAACTTCATCCTCCTCGCGCAGCCGCCCGTCCCGGGTGGGGAGCGTGAGGTGGTCGGCGCGTTCCACACGGAGTTCCCCGCCGCCGACCACGTGAGCATCGGCATCGACACCGCCGACCTCTCCGAGGACTCGCGCGCGGCCTTCGAGGCCGCGGGCATGACGGTCGACGTCGCGACGGTGCTCACCGCCTCGTCGCTCCAGCCGCCGCGCCAGGTGGACGCCGAGGTGCGCCTGCTCGACGGCGACGACGACTGGGAGGCCCGGGCGCGGCTGAGCAACGGGCTGTACCCGCAGACCCCGGAGGAGCGGTTCATGGCGTTCGCCCGCCAGAAGAACGCCCAGGAGCGGCGCCTCGTCGAGGCTGGTCGCGGTGGACGCTTCGGCGCCTTCGTCGACGACGAGCTCGTCTCGACGGCCGGGATCTTCGTGACCGAGGACGGCGTCGCCCGATTCCAGAGCGTGGAGACCCACCCCGACCACCGGCGGAAGGGCCTGGCTGCCGCGGTCGTGCACGCCGCCGGCCGGCACGGTCTCGACCGTCTCGGCGTACGCACGCTGGTGATCGTCGCCGACACCGACGGCGAGGCGATCGGGGTCTACCGCCGCCTCGGCTTCGAGGACACCGAGCGCCAGCTGATGCTGGAGAAGCGCTCCGGCGACTGGGCGAGTCTCGACGGCTGAGCCTCGACACCTAGAGTTCGCCGCATGACTGTCGACATCACCGCTCGCCTCGCCGAGGTCATGCCCGGCATCCGCCGCGACCTCGAGGACCTGGTCCGCATCCAGTCGGTGTCCGCCGACCCGGCTCGCGCCGGTGAGGTCGAGCGCAGTGCCGAGGCCACGCGCGACCTGTTCGCCGCCGAGGGCTTCGAGTGCGAGATCGTGCGGGCGCACGACGGTGCCCCGCCGGCGGTGATCGCCAAGAAGGCCGGCCCCGAGGGCGCCCCGACGGTGCTGCTCTACGCCCACCACGACGTCCAGCCCGAGAACGACCACGCCGACTGGGACTCCCCGCCCTGGGAGCCGACGTCACGAGAGGATGCGCGCGGCGACGTCCGTCTGTACGCGCGCGGGGCGGCCGACGACAAGGCCGGCATCGCCGCCCACCTCGGCGCGGTCCGGATCTTCGGCGACGACCTCCCGGTCAACCTGGTGATGTTCATCGAGGGCGAGGAGGAGGTCGGCTCCGACACCCTGGTGGAGCTGCTCAACACCTACCAGGACCGCCTCGAGGCCGACGTCATCGTCATCGCCGACTCCGGCAACTGGGACATCGGCGAGCCCGCCCTCACCACGTCGCTGCGCGGCCTCGTCCGGATGGACGTCGAGGTCCGCACCCTCACCCACGCCGTGCACAGCGGCATGTGGGGCGGGCTCGTCCCCGACTCGATCATGACCTTGAGCCGGGTCATCGCCTCGCTCAACGACGACGCCGGCAACGTGGCCGTCGAGGGCCTGCACTCCGGGCCCGCCGCCGACGTGGAGTACCCCGAGGCCCGCCTGCGCGCCGAGTCGGGTGCCGCCGAGGGCATCGAGTGGATCGGCTCCGGCTCGGTCGTCGAGCGCCTCTGGACCAAGCCGTCGATCAGCATCACCGGCCTCGACGCACCCAAGGTCGAGGGGGCCTCCAACACCCTCGTCCCGGCCGCTCGCTGCCGCATCAGCATGCGCATCGCCCCGGGCGACACGACCGCCAACGCCGTCCAGTGCCTCCAGGCGCACCTCGAGAAGCACACCCCGTGGGGCGCGACCCTCACCACGACCGTGGTCGACACCGGCGAGGCGACCCAGATCGACGCCAGCGGACCGGCGTACGACGCTGCGCGCGCCGCGTTCGCCGAGGCCTGGGACGGCACCGCCCCCGTCGACATGGGCGTCGGTGGCTCGATCCCCTTCATCGCCGAGTTCCTCGAGGCGTTCCCGCAGGCCAGCGTGCTGGTCACCGGCGTCGAGGACCCCGACACCCGCGCCCACGGCGCCAACGAGGGCCTCCACCTCGCCGAGTTCGAGAAGGTCGTCAAGGCCGAGGCGCTGCTCCTCCGCAACCTGGGCGAGCTGCCCCGCGGCTGACCGCTCGCTCGGGCGGGTGGTTCCGGCCCACCGGGCCGTCGGTAGCGTGGCGGCCATGGCGACCTTCCGTGCCCGCGACCGCTCCTCGGCCGTGCTGCGCTCACCCCGCAGCGAGGTGTGGGCCGCCCTCACCGACGCCGACCTGATCGCGCGGATCACCCCCTACGTCACGAGCATCCAGGTCGCGGGCGACCGCTGGACCTGGCGGATGGGCACCATCCCGGTGCTGGGCATCTCGGTGGCGCCGACGTTCACCGAGGTGATGGACCTGCACCCCGAGGACCGGATCGTCTTCACCCACGACCCCGACCGGCCGGACGAGATGACCGCGGTCAACGGCACCTACGACCTCGCCGACCGCGCCGACGGCGGCACCGACGTCAGCATCGACCTCCAGATCGCGTGCCACCTCCCGCTGCCCGGCCTGGCGCGTCCGGCCGTAGAGCGCGTGATGGCGGGCGTGGTGAAGCACATGGGCACGGTCTTCTCCCGCAACCTCCTCAAGCACCTGGGCGAGGCGTAGGCATGCGGGTCCTCGTCCTCGGCGCCACCGGCTACGTCGGCTCGCGCCTCGTCCCCCACCTGCTCGAGCAGGGGTACGACGTCGTGGCCGCGTCGTCGTCGGCCCCGCGCCCCGAGCGCTTCGGGTGGGACGACCGGGTCCGGGCGATCCGCTGCGACGTCACCGATCCGGCCGCCGTGGCGGGGGCGGTCGAGGACGTCGACGCGGTCGTCTACCTCGTCCACTCGCTCGACCGCAGCGACTTCGGCGCCCGCGACCGGCTGGCGGCCGAGACCGTCGCTGCCGCCGTCGCGGACAGCGACGTACGACGCCTCGTCTACCTGTCCGGGCTCGTGCCGCAGGTGCCGGAGGAGGACCTGTCGGCCCACATCGCCTCGCGGCTCGAGGTCGAGCGCATCCTCCTCGGCGCCACCGACGGGGCGGTCGCGCTCCGCGCCGGCGTGGTGGTCGGGGCGGGGTCGACGTCGTTCGAGATCATCCGGCAGATCGCCACCCTCTTCCTCGTGCAGCCGGTGCCGACGTGGATGGCCAGCTCGGTCCAGCCGGTGGCCGCGTCCGACGTGCTCCGCGCGATCACCGACGGCCTGGCCGACGACGGCCCGACCGGTGCGGTCGACCTCGGTGGCCCCGACGTCGTCGCCTACCCCGACCTCCTGCACGTCGTCGGCGGCGAGGCGGGCCTGTCGCGCGTGCGGGTGCCCGCGCCCGTCGCTCCCACCGGGCTGGTCGGGCTCGGCGCGGCGCTGGCCACCACGGCACCGTTCAACACCGTCACCGCCCTGATCGAGTCGCTCCGCCACGACATGGTCTGCCGGCCCGACCACCTGTGGGCGCCGCGCTCGGGGGGTCCGCTCCTGGGCCTCGAGGAGGCGGTGCAGCGGGCGCTGACACCGTCGTACGCCGGCCCCGAGGGCGCGCTCCCCTCCGACCCGTACTGGACCCGGCCGCTGCCGATGCTGGACGCCGTACCGATCCCCGCCGCCGGGAAGGCCGCCGCCCGGCTCGCGCTCCACAGGATCAGGTCGTTCCTCCCCGACGCCTGACCGCCTGACGGGGATACCGGTGGGCGGGCGCGAGTGGGGCGATCGGCCCGTGCGCCCGTAGACTGCGGGCCGTGCCCTACCAGAGCAGCAGGCGGACGGGCGGCGACGGCCGTCTCACCACGGCACTCGACCCCCACGACCAGGGCCCGCAGGACGCCTGCGGCGTCTTCGGCGTCTGGGCCCCCGGCGAGGACGTCGCCAAGCTGACCTACTTCGGGCTCTACGCCCTGCAGCACCGCGGCCAGGAGTCGGCGGGCATCGCGGTCAGCAACGGCCGGCAGATCCTGGTCTACAAGGACATGGGCCTGGTCTCCCAGGTGTTCGACGAGTCGACGCTCGACTCCCTCAAGGGCCACCTGGCCATCGGCCACTCGCGCTACTCCACCACCGGCGCGTCCACGTGGCACAACGCCCAGCCGACGTTCCGGCCCACCGCGGACGGCTCGATCGCGCTCGGCCACAACGGCAACCTCATCAACACCCACGAGCTGCGGGGGATGGTCGGCGAGCTGCCCGGCCCCGCCGGCGAGCTCGACATCAAGGGCGTCGAGGGCGCGACCAACGACACCAGCCTGGTCACCGCGCTCCTCGCCCACCACCCCGACACCACGCTCGAGCAGCGTGCCCTCGAGGTGCTGCCCCAGCTGCGGGGAGCCTTCTGCTTCGTCTGGATGAACGAGCACACCCTCTACGCCGCCCGCGACCCGCAGGGCATCCGGCCGCTCGTCCTCGGCCGCCTCGACCGGGGCTGGGTCGTCGCCAGCGAGGACGCCGCGCTCGCGACGATCGGTGCGAGCGTGGTCCGCGAGGTCGAGCCGGGTGAGATGATCGTCATCGACGAGAACGGCCTGCGCTCCCACACCTTCGCCGAGCCCGCCCGCAAGGGCTGCGTCTTCGAGTACGTCTACCTCGCGCGCCCCGACGCCACCATCAGCGGCCGCAACGTCCACGAGGCGCGCGTCGAGATGGGCCGCCGGCTGGCCCGCGAGTTCCCCGTCGACGCCGACCTCGTGATGCCCGTGCCCGAGTCCGGCACGCCCGCCGCGTCCGGGTACGCCGCCGAGTCCGGCATCCCGTTCGGCCAGGGCTTCGTGAAGAACGCCTACGTCGGCCGCACGTTCATCCAGCCCAGCCAGACGCTGCGCCAGCTCGGCATCCGGCTCAAGCTCAACGCCCTCGAGCACATGATCCGCGGCAAGAGGATCGTCGTGGTCGACGACTCGATCGTGCGCGGCAACACCCAGCGCGCGCAGGTGCGGATGCTCCGCGAGGCCGGTGCGCTCGAGGTGCACGTCCGGATCTCCAGCCCGCCGGTGAAGTGGCCGTGCTTCTACGGCATCGACTTCGCCACCCGCGCCGAGCTGATCGCCAACGGACTCGACGTCGACGAGATCGCCGCCAGCGTCGGGGCCGACAGCCTCGGCTACATCTCGCTCGAGGGCATGATCGAGGCGACGGGGCAGCCGGCCGACCGGCTCTGCCAGGCGTGCTTCACCGGCGAGTACCCCATCGAGCTGCCCGACGAGAGCCTGCTCGGCAAGCACCTGCTCGAGGCGACGCTGCAGTCGCCGACGATGGGGCGGGCCCTGCCGGTCCTCAACAACCCCTGACCCGCACCCGCACGCCGCCACCCGAGGAGCTCCGTGTGACCGACCAGCCCACTGCATCCACGTCGGGGGCCTACGCCGCCGCCGGGGTCTCGATCGAGGCGGCCGACCGCGCCATCGACCTGATGAAGGGCTGGGTGGAGAAGGCCCGCCGTCCCGAGATGATCGGCGGCCTCGGTGGCTTCGCCGGTCTCTTCGACGCCTCCGCGCTGACTCGCTACGAGCGGCCGCTGCTCGCGACCTCGACCGACGGCGTCGGCACCAAGGTCGCCGTCGCCCAGCTGATGGACGTCCACGACACCATCGGCTTCGACCTCGTCGGGATGGTCGTCGACGACCTTGTCGTCTGCGGCGCCGAGCCGCTGTTCATGACCGACTACATCGCCTGCGGGCGGGTCGTGCCCGAGCGGATCGCCGCGATCGTCAAGGGCATCGCGGAGGCGTGCGTCGTCGCCGGCTGCGCGCTCGTCGGCGGCGAGACGGCCGAGCACCCCGGCCTGCTCGGTCCCGACGACTACGACGTCGCGGGCGCGACGACGGGCGTCGTGGAGGCCAGCAGGCTGCTCGGTCCCGGTCGGGTGCGCCCGGGCGACGTGGTGATCGCGATGGAGGCCAGCGGCCTGCACTCCAACGGGTACTCCCTCGTCCGCCACGTCCTGCTGGGCTCGCCCGAGGCAGGGGGAGCCGGCTGGACCGTGGACCGGCACGTCGACGACTTCGGTCGCACCCTCGGTGAGGAGCTGCTCGAGCCCACCCGCATCTACGCCAAGGCGTGCCTCGACCTCGCCGCGCGCACCGACACCCACGCCATGTCCCACGTGACCGGCGGCGGCCTCGCCGCCAACCTCGAGCGGGTGCTCCCCGAGGAGCTGTCGGTGCGCATCGACCGCTCCACGTGGACCCCGCAGCCCGTCTTCGACGTCGTACGCCGGGTCGGCGGGGTCGCGCAGGCGGACCTCGAGGCGACGCTCAACTGCGGCGTCGGCATGGTGTCGCTCACCGCCCCGGAGTCGGTCGACACGGCCATCTCCGTGCTGGCCGGCCACGGCATCCGGGCCTGGGTCGCCGGCGAGGCACGCACGGACCCCGACAACGGCGGGCGCGTCCTGATGGAGGGCCAGCACCCCGGCTGGCGATGAGATTCGGCACTTCGAGCACGAAAAGCGTGGTCTTGGTGTGCGGGAACAGCCACCGCTCAGGTAGCGTTGTCCCCACGATATGTAACCGATCAGACCGGGCGCGTCGGGCAGCTCTCCGACAGCCCCGGCCAAGTGTGCGAGGGGGTCGACCCTATGGGGCGCGGCCGAGCGAAGGCGAAGCAGACGAAGGTTGCCCGCGACCTGAAGTACCGGACTCACGAGACGGACTTCGGCGCGCTGGCGAAGGAGCTGCACGGAGAAGACACTCACTCCTCGAGTGAGGTCGATACCGAGGACGACGAGTGGGCGGACTATGCCGACCCGCGTCGTCGCGCAGACTGACTGATCGCACCTGACCACCACCCGGGCGACCGGGTGGCGCGTCGTACGAGCGCGCCCTGCGGCGGTCGAGTGGGCGCGTCATCGCGCACGAATGGCGCCGAGTAGGCGCGTCCTGGCGCCGAGAATGCGTTGAGTCGGCGCATCCTGACGGGCCAGACGCGTCGAGTCGGCGCATCCTGACACCATCGGATCAGGATGCGCCGACTCGACCTCCGTCGCGGACCAGGATGCGTCGACTCGAGGTCGAGGACGTCTCAGGACGCGCCTACTCGACGGTGAGTCAGCTCAGGTGGATGCCGCGCAGGCGCCCGACCTCGCGCATGCGACGCTCAGCGAGCCGGTCGGCAGCCTCGGCCGTGGTGACCCCGTCGGCCTTGGCGAGCTCGAACACCTTGCGGGTCGTCTCGAAGATGCCGGTCGCCCGCTGCTGGGCACGCTCGAAGGAGAAGCCCTCGAGCTCGTCGGCGACCTGGATGACGCCGCCGGAGTTCACGCAGTAGTCGGGGGCGTAGAGGACGCCGCGCTCCTCGATCTGCTTCTCGATGCCGGGGTGGGCGAGCTGGTTGTTGGCCGCGCCGCAGATGATCGCCGCGCGCAGCACCTCGAGCACCTCGTCGCTGATCGCGCCGCCCATCGCGCAGGGCGCGTAGACGTCGATCTCGCTCG
>DASTPB010000016.1:0-6704 GCA_035762385.1 Nocardioides sp.
CGAGCACGGCGTGGGCCATGTGGGTGTGGCCGGAGCTGTTGAGGTGCATCCGGTCGGTGTCCATCACGCCGGCGATCTCGATGTCCCGCATCCGCCACATGTCGACGACGGTCGCGCCGTGGCGGTCCGCGATCTCGCGGACCCACTCGTTGAAGATCGCCATCCGGCCGCGCATCGGACCGTAGATCCCGCCGGCGCCCGGGTCGAAGATGGTGAACATGACCACGCGCGCGCCGGTCGCGCTGAGCCGGGCGATCGCGTCGTCGTACGTCGTGGCGAGGGCGTCGATGTCGACGCGCGGGCGGAGCACGTCGTTGCCCCCGCCGTGGATGGTGACCAGGTCGGGCTGGAGCGCGACCGCGGCGTCGACCTGCTCGGTGACGATGGCGCCGAGCTTGCGGCCGCGGATCGCGAGGTTGGCGTAGCCGAAGTCGTCGGTCTGCTGGGCGAGGACCTCGGCGACGCGGTCGGCCCACCCGCGCAGGCCGTTGGGACGCGCGGGGTCGGGGTCGCCGACGCCCTCGGTGAACGAGTCGCCGAGGGCGACGTAGCGGTGGAAGGTCACCCGCTCATTGTGCGACCCCCTCCCCACCGCCTGACGGGTGGCCTAGGGTCGGCCGCGTGCTGCTCTCCGATCGCGACATCGCCGCTGAGATCGACGCCGGCCGGATCTCCCTCGATCCGTGGGACCCGCAGATGATGCAGCCCTCGAGCATCGACGTCCGGCTCGACCGCTACTTCCGCGTCTTCGAGAACCACCGCTACCCGCACATCGATCCGGCAGCCGACCAGTCCGAGCTGACCCGCGAGGTCGAGCCGGTGGGGGACGAACCGTTCATCCTGCACCCGGGCGAGTTCGTGCTCGGGTCGACGTACGAGGTCGTCTCGCTGCCCGACGACGTGGCGGCGCGAGTGGAGGGGAAGTCGTCCCTGGGTCGGCTGGGCCTGCTCACCCACGCGACGGCAGGGTTCGTCGACCCGGGTTTCTCGGGCCACGTCACCCTCGAGCTGGCCAACGTCGCGACCCTCCCGATCAAGCTCTACCCGGGGATGAAGATCGGGCAGTTCTGCTTCTTCCGGCTCTCCTCGCCGAGCGAGCACCCGTACGGCTCCGAGAAGTACGGCTCGCGCTACCAGGGCCAGCGCGGTCCGACGCCGAGCCGGTCGTTCCAGGGCTTCCACCGCACGCCCATCTGAGGCGTCCCTTCGTCCCGTCCGTCGGTAGTCCAGTGGCGAACGGGCGCTCGGGCGCCGCTGTGACACCCATACGTCACTGAACTACCCCAGCGGGTCCCGTCCGTCGGTAGTCCAGTGGCGAACGGTCGTCCGAGAGCGCCTCGGACACCCATTCGTCACTGGACTACCGCCCAAGCGGACCGGTCCACATCGCGGATTACGGCACACCCGCGTTGTCTTATTCACTCGAGATGTGGTTAGGCTTCCCTAAGTAAGTGTCGCCTTACCCAGCACCGGAGATCTCAATGAACCGAAGCCTCGCCGCGCCTGCCCTGGTCAAGATCGCTGCGGCCACCGCCGTGGTCGCCACTCTCGCCGGCTGCAGCACGGGGTCCACCATCGGCACGGAAGCGGCGGCGGAGCCCACTTCCACCACGTCCGTCGACCCCGACGCGTTCCCGGTCACCATCGAGCACGCCCTCGGCGAGACCACCATCGAGCAGGAACCGACCCGGGTCGCCACGCTCGGCTGGACCGACCAGGACCACGCCCTCGCCCTGGGCGTCGTCCCAGTCGGTGCCACCAAGATCACGTGGGGCGGCAACGCCGATGGGTCGACCGACTGGTTCGACGCGGCCGTCGAGGAGGCCGGCGCCGAGGCGCCCGTGCGCTACGACGACGCCGACGGCGCGCCGATCGACGAGGTCGCCGAGCTCGCGCCCGACCTGATCCTGGCCACCAACTCCGGCATCACGGAGGCGGAGTACGCCAAGCTCTCCAAGATCGCGCCGGTCGTCGCCTACCCCGAGGCGCCGTGGACCACCCCGTGGCAGACCTCGCTCGAGATGGTCGGAGAGGCGCTCGGTCGTACGACGCTCGCAGGGGAGGTCGCGGCCGACACCCAGGCCACGATCGACGAGGCCGCCGAGGCCAATCCCGAGCTCCAGGGTGCGGAGCTGATCTACGGCTACCTCGCCGCCACCGACCTGTCCACCGTCGGGATGTACGCGCCCGAGGACCCCCGCGTCTCGATCCTCCGCGACTTCGGCATGGTCGATGCGCCCGCCGTCGCGGAGGCGATCGACCCGGGCGAGTTCTACGGGACGGTGTCGGCGGAGAAGGCCGCCGACCTGGACTCCGACGTCTTCCTCACCTGGGTCGACTCGCCCGACACCGTCGAGACGATCCAGGACGACAAGCTGCTCGGCCAGATCCCCGCGATCGCCGAGGGCCACTGGTACGCCGAGACCGACAAGCAGAACGCCATGGCGTCCACCAACCCCACGCCCCTCTCCATCCCGGTCATCGTGAGCGACTTCCTGCCCCACGTGGTCGAGGCCATCGAGGGCTGATGACAGTCCTCGTCCCCACGCGGGACGGCGCGCGGGCTCCGGGGGGAGTCCGGCGGCGTCGTACCGCCCTGCCGGTCAGCGTCGCGATCTCGGTCCTCGCGCTGACCGGTGCCGGCGCGCTGTCGCTGCTGGTCGGGGCGCGAGCCGTGCCGCTCGCGTCCGTCTGGGACGCCACCCACCCCCTGCACGCCGTGGTCGAGGCGCGCCTCGACCGCACCCTGCTCGGCCTCGCCGTGGGAGCGGCGCTCGGGCTGGCGGGAGCGCTCATGCAGGGGCTGACCCGCAACCCGCTCGCCGATCCGGGGATCCTCGGCGTCAACGCCGGGGCGACCTTCGCCATGGTCGTCGGGATGACGGCCTTCGGTGCCGCGGAGATGGGGCAGTTCCTCCCGCTCGCCTTCGTCGGGGCCACCGCTGCGGCAGCGGTGGTGCACGGGATCGCGTCACTGGGGCGGGACGGCGCGACCCCGATGAAGCTGGCGATCACCGGCGCGGCCCTGAGTGCCGGCCTGGCCAGCTGGACCACCGGCCTGCTCCTCGCGGACCGCAGGACCATGGAGAGCTTCCGCTTCTGGCAGGTCGGCACCGTCGCCGGGCGGGGTGCCGACGTGCTGCTCGCCGGCCTGCCGTTCCTCGTCGTCGGAGCCCTCCTGGCCCTCGCCGGCGCGCGCCTGCTCGACACGCTCGCCCTCGGCGACGACCTGGCGCGTGGCCTCGGGCGCCGCACCACCCGCGACCGGCTCGTGATCGCGCTCGCCATCGTGCTGCTCGCCGGGACGGCGACCGCGCTGGCCGGGCCGATCGCCTTCGTCGGCCTCGTCGTGCCCCACGTCGTACGCGCCCTCGTCGGTCCTGACCACCGTCGGCTGCTCCCGTTCTCGATGCTCGGCGGGGCGGTGCTCGTCGTCGTCGCCGACACGGTCGGGCGCATCGTGCTGCCGCCGGCGGAGGTGCAGGTCGGCATCATGGCCGCGGTCGTCGGCGTACCCGTCTTCATCGCTCTCGTCCGCCGCACCGGGAGGGCGTTGTGACCGTGACCCTCGACCGCCCCGCCACCGCCGAGTCCCGCGCGCCGGACGCGCTCGACGTCGTACGACGCGCGCGCCGTGCGCCGGTCCGCCACCACCGTCGCCTCCTCGCGGGGCTCGCCGCGGTGCTGGTCGGGGCCTTCGCCGCGCGCGTGCTGCTGGGCGACTTCACCGTCACCGTCCCCGACTTCGTGCGCATCCTCGGCGGCGAGCAGATTCCCGGCGCGACCTACATCGTGATGGAGTCCAAGCTCCCCCGAGCAGTCCTCGCCGTGCTGGTCGGGGTCGCGTTCGGCGTCGGTGGCGCCATCTTCCAGACCACCCTGCGCAACCCGCTCGCGAGCCCGGACGTCATCGGCGTCAGCCTCGGTGCGAGCGCCGCCGCCGTCTCGGCGATCGCCCTGGCCGGGTGGACCGGCTGGCCGGTGTCCGCCGCCGCCGTCGTCGGGGCACTGGCTGTCGCCCTCGCCGTGCGCGCCGTCGCCGGCGACCGCGGCGGCTTCCGGTTGGTGCTGGCCGGCATCGGCCTCGCCGCTGCCATGCAGTCGGTCATCCAGTACGTCTTCACCCGCGTCGACGAGTACGACGTCCAGCTGGTGCTGCGCTGGCTGACCGGCAGCGTCAACGGCGTCGCGTGGCCGGCCATCGGCCTGCTCGCGCTCGCCCTGGCGGTGCTGCTGCCCGCCACGGGTTGGGCCGCCCGCTCGCTGCGTGCGACCGAGCTCGGCGACGACACCGCCGCCGGGCTCGGCGTCGGTCGCGGCCGCGCCGAGGTCCTCATGCTCCTCGGCGTCCTGCTCGTCGCGGTCGCCGTCGCGGCAGCGGGCCCGGTCGCGTTCGTGGCCTTCCTGTCCGGGCCGATCGCCCGCGCGCTCAACCGGGGTCGTACGACGCTCGCGGCGGCCGGCCTCGTCGGGGCGGTGATCGTGCTCGCGGGTGACTACGCCGGGGCCTACGCCGTCGCCGACCTGAACCTGCCCGTGGGCGTCGTCACCGGCGCCTTTGGGGCCCCGTTCCTGCTCTGGCTGCTCGCCCGCAGCCCCGGACACCGTGGAAGGAGCGCGGGATGACCACCGCCACCGTCACCCAGCCTGCCCGGCTGGAGGCCTGCGACCTCACGCTCGGCTACACCGACACCGCCGTCGTGCGCGACCTCGACCTGCAGGTCCCGCACGGTCGCACCACCGTCATCGTCGGCGCCAACGCGTGCGGCAAGTCGACCCTGCTCCGCGGCCTCGCCCGCCTGCTCCGGCCCCGCTCCGGCTCGGTGCTGCTCGACGGCGAGGCGATCCACCGCCTGCCGACCAGGCAGGTCGCCCGCACGCTGGGCCTGCTCCCGCAGAACCCCGTCGCACCCGAGGGCGTGACCGTCGCCGACCTGGTGGGGCGCGGACGCCACCCCCACCACGGCCCCTTCGCGCGCTGGACCAGCGCCGACGACGAGGCCGTCGGCGAGGCGCTGGTGCTCACCGACACCCTCGGGCTCGCCGACCGGGTCGTCGACGAGCTGTCCGGGGGACAGCGGCAGCGGGTGTGGATCGCGATGGCGCTCGCGCAGGGCACCGACCTGCTCCTGCTCGACGAGCCCACGACCTACCTCGACGTCGCGCACCAGGTCGAGATGCTCGACCTCCTCGCCGAGCTCAACGCCCGCCGCGGCACCACGATCGTCATGGTGCTCCACGACCTCAACCTGTCCGCCCGCTACGCCGACCACCTCGTCGCGATGCACACCGGGCGGATCGTCGCCGAGGGAAGCCCCCGCGAGGTGGTGACCGAGGAGGTCGTGCGCACGGTCTTCGGTCTCGACAACCGGGTGATCGACGACCCGGTCTCCCACACGCCCCTCGTCGTACCCGTCGGCCGGCACCAGCCCCGACGCCCCGCCGCGTCCAGCCCCGCCAGCCCCGCCAGCCAGGAGCTCCGATGACCGTGACCGCCAGCTCGAGCCAGGCCGTCCTGCCCATGCTGTTCACGGAGGTCGAGGTGGTCGCGGTCGAGCGGCTCTCGCCCACCTTCGTCCGCGTCGAGCTGGGCGGCGCCGACCTCGCCGACTTCGGTGTCGACGGACCGCGGTGGGACCAGCGCATCAAGCTGATCCTCCCCGACCCCGAGACGGGTGGCCTCACCTCCACCGAGGGTGCCGACGACACCTGGTTCTCGACCTGGCTCGAGCGTCCGCCGGCCGAGCGCGGCCACATGCGGACCTACACGATCCGCGACGTCCGCGGCTCGGGTGAGCAGACCACCTTCGTCGTCGACCTGGTGCTCCACCTCGAGGGCGACCTGGTCGGACCCGGTTCACTCTGGGCGTCCCGCGCGCGGGTCGGTGACCGCATCGCGCTGCTCGCCCCGCGCCGCGGTCACTCCTACGGCGGGATCGAGTTCACTCCCGCCCCCGGTGCCGACCTGCTCCTGGTGGGCGACGAGACCGCCGTACCGGCCGTCTGTGCCGTGCTGGAGCAGCTGCCCGACGACGCCACCGGCACGGCCTTCCTCGAGGTGCCCGTCGCCGCCGACGTGCAGGACGTACGCCGGCCGGCGGGCGTCGAGGTCGTGTGGCTGGCCCGCGAGGGCGAGGAGCTCGGCGTGGGGCTGCACGACGCGGTGGTGGCCCATCTCGGCACTCCCGGCGCCCCGGTCGAGGTGGCGCAGGACGAGGTCGACCCCGACCTGTGGGAGACGCCGTTCTACTCGTCGTCCGGCGAGGAGGTGCCGGGCGACGTGACGGGCGTGGGCGGCACCTACGCCTGGATCGCCGGCGAGTCCTCGGTGGTCACCGGCCTGCGCCGCCACCTGGTCAGGGAGCTCGGCTTCGACCGCCGCCAGGTCGCCTTCATGGGCTACTGGCGTCGCGGCGTCGCGATGAGGTCCTGACCGGGACGGCGGGGAGATTTTCTCGCCCCGCGCCCGTCGCAGACTCCCCGCCGGAGCGGGGAGTCCGTCACTGCGAGGGGCATACAACCCCCTCGAGGTGTCTGACTTCCCTTCCTAGTAGGTGATCCGGAGCCGGGTCAGCGGCGCTTGGTGCGGGGCGCGCGGGGGGAGTAGCGCACGCGCTCGGCGATGCGGTGACGTGCGATCAGCTCGACGTCGGTGAAGGACTCGTGCATGGCCGTGCTCCTTTCGGCTCGTCGTTCGGGGTGGA
>DASTPB010000017.1:0-9243 GCA_035762385.1 Nocardioides sp.
GGTCATGAGGACGCTCCTTGCTTGTGCCGGTCGCGGCTGAGGAAGGTGAGGAGGACGAGCAGCAGCGCCACGAGGATCATCGAGGCGAGGGCGGCTGCCATGGCGGCCGGACCGTTGCTCTTGTAGAGCGCCGCCATCGCCACCGGGAGGGTGTCGAAGTGCAGCAGCGAGGCGACGACGTACTCGCCGAGCACCAGCGCGACCGCGATGAACGCGGCACCGAGGATGCCGCTGGTGATGTTGGGCATGATGATCCGCACGATGACCGTGAACCACCCGGCACCGAGCGAACGCGCGGCCTCCGACAGCGTGGCAGCGTCGATGGCGGACAGGGCGGCGTCGATCGCGCGGTAGGAGTACGGCAGCACGATCACGACGTAGACGAACGTCAGCACCAGGGCGCTGTCCCCCAGCAGGTAGGTCACCCACGAGTAGACGTTGCTGATCCCCACCACGATGACCAGCACCGGGATCGTCAGCGGGAGCAGGCACAGGAACTCGACCAGCCCACGCGCCCGGGGGACGCGCAGCCGCACCCACACCATCGTCGGCACCAGCAGGGCGACCATCAGCACGACGGTGAAGAGCGCCAGCAGCAGCGACGCGATGATCGAGGCACGGAGGTCCTCGTCGGTGACCATGAAGGACCAGTTGTCCCAGGTGCGGCCCGGCGCGCTCCCGCGGACCTGGGTGGAGAAGTCGAGCATCGCCAGCAGCGGCACGAAGAAGTAGGCCGCGAACACCAGGAAGGCGACGGCGCGGAAGACCTTGAAGCCTCGAGACTGAGTGGTCATCGCATCCACCTCGCCGCACGCCGGAGGAGGAGGCTGTAGCCGACCATCACGACGGTGACCACGACGATCATCTCGAGGGCGAGCGCGTAGCCCACGTTGGCCTGGCCCAGCAGGACCTCGCTGGTGATGGCCTGGCGGATCATGAGCGGGACGATCGGCTGGCCCTGGCTGACCAGCACGGCCGCGGTGGCGTACGCCGCGAACGCGTTGGCGAACAGCAGGAGCAGCGCGCCGAGGAAGGGCGGCGTGAGCAGCGGCAGGGCCACGTGGCGCCAGTAGGTCCAGGTGCTCGCGCCGAGGTTGACCGCGGCCTCGCGCCACTGGGGCCGGAGGCCGTCGAAGGCCGGGGCGAAGACGATCACCATCAGGGGGATCTGGAAGTAGGAGTAGACGACGACGAGGCCCGGCAGCCCGAAGAGCCATCCGTCGCCGTAGATGTCGGCGCCGAGCCAGTCGGCCATCGCCTGGGTGAGGACGCCCACGGGGCCGATCGTGGCGATCCAGGCGAACGCGAGCACCACGCCGCCGAACTGCGCGAGCACGCCGCTGACGGCGAGCGCGGAGCGCCGCAGCAGGTTCTGCGACGGCAGCGAGACGATGAGGTACGCCAGCACCGCCCCGAGCACCGCGCCGATGAGGGCGGTCGAGGCGGACAGGATCAGCGACCCCTTGAGCGCGGTGACAGCGGCCTCGCTGCGCAGCGCGTCCAGGTTGCCCATCGTCGGGCGACCCTCCGCGTCCTGGAACGCGCCCACGACCACGGTGAGCGTCGGGACGACCAGGAAGACCAGGACGTAGAGGAGGAACGGGAGGAGAGGGAGGACCGGGCCGACGGCGAACCGCCGGCCCGGGCCCGCGCTCGTGGCGGTGGTGCTCAGCGGATGGCCTTGGACCAGTTCGCCGCGAGGTACTCCCCGGCCTTGGTGGTCTGCTCGTCGGTCGGGATCACCGGCTCGCCGGTGACCTCGGGCAGGGCACCCCACAGCTCCTCGTCGATGGTGCCGGCCTCGGCCATCGCGTCACCGCGGACCGGGCGGGCGCCGCCCTTGAGCCAGAGGTTCTGGCCCTCGTCGCTGAAGAGGAACTCCTGCCAGAGGCGAGCAGCCGCCGGGTGCGGCGCGTCGGCGTTGATGGCCTGGAAGTAGTAGCCCGCGACCACGGCCTCCTCCGGGACGACGGTCTTCCAGGTGTCGACGTTGGCCGCGGCGGCCGCACCGAGGTAGTCCCAGTCGATGACCACGGGCGTGGTGCCCTGCTCGATGGTGCTCGAGTCGGGGTCGACGGTCAGGAAGTTCCCGGCCTTCTTGAGGTCGGCGAAGAAGTCGACACCGGGCGCGATGTCGTCGGCCGACCCGCCGTTGGCGATCGCCGCCATCATCACGCCGCTGAACGCTGCACCGGCCTGCGTCGGGTCACCGTTGAGCGCCACCTTCCCCTTGAACTCCGGCTTCATCAGGTCGGCGACCGACGTGACGTCGGGGACGACGGACGAGTCGTAGCCGATCGACATGTAGCCGCCGTAGTCGTTGACCCACGTGCCGTCCGGGTCCTTGTACTCGTCCGGGATGTCGTCGAAGGTCTCGACCTTGTAGGGCGCGAACATGTCGGTGTTGGCGAGGGCCACCGACTGGCCGAGGTCGAAGACGTCGGGTGCGCGGTCGGTGCCCTTCAGGTCGTTGGCCGCGTTGATCTCGTCCTGCGACGCGGCGTCCGGCTGGTCGGAGTTGACCTTGATGTCGTAGGTGTCCTCGAACGTCGAGATGATCTCGGCGTAGTTGGCCCAGTCGGGCGGGAGCGCGATCACGTTGAGCTCGCCCTCGTCCTGGGCGGCCTTCACGAGCTCGTCCATCCCGCCGAAGTCCTCCGAGGACGTGGCGGACGCGGCGTCGACGCCGCTCTCGGTGGTGGTGTCGGACTCCTTCTCGGGAGCCGCGCAGCCGGCCGCGGCTGCGAGGGTCGCCATCGCGGCGAGGGACACGAGTGCGTTGCGGACCTTCAACTTCGACCTCCAGGGTGCTGGCCGGCCGCAGCCGGTGGAATGTGCCGCGCGGAGCCTCGTCGGGCCCGTCTGCTCGGAGGCTACTCCCGAGTGACGCTCATGGGTACGACCGATGAACGCGAGGTCTGGGCCCGGAGGGCGGCGGCCCGGCCGCGTCGGGAGCAGCGTCCGGCCCCGGAGGCCGCGTCCGGCGGGGAGCCCACCCCGGCGTAGCATCGGCAGCCGTGACGACCGCTGGCTCTGGCCCCGATTTCCACTACTCCGACCTGCTCCCCACCGCCGGGTCCAACGGCGCCCCGGAGACGCCCTACCGCCTCGTCACGACCGAGGGCGTGTCGACCGTGGAGGTCGAGGGACGCACCTTCCTCAAGGTCGAGCCCGAGGCCATCCGGCGCCTCACCGAGGAGGCGATGCACGACATCAGCCACTACCTCCGCCCCGGCCACCTCGCCCAGCTGCGCAGGATCATCGACGACCCCGAGGCATCGGGCAACGACCGCTTCGTCGCGCTCGACCTCCTCAAGAACGTCAACATCTCCGCCGGCGGCGTGCTGCCGATGTGCCAGGACACCGGCACGGCGATCGTGATGGGCAAGAAGTCCGAGGGCGTCCTCACCGGCACCGACGACGGCGAGGCGATCAGCCGCGGCGTGTACGACGCCTACACCCGCCTCAACCTGCGTTACTCCCAGCTCGCGCCGCTGACGACGTTCGAGGAGAAGAACACCGGCACCAACCTGCCGGCGCAGATCGAGCTCTACTCCACGCCCGCGAAGGACGTCCCGGAGTACAAGTTCCTCTTCATGGCCAAGGGCGGCGGCTCGGCCAACAAGTCGTTCCTCTTCCAGGAGACCAAGGCCGTCCTGAACCCGACGCGGCTGATGGAGTTCCTCGACGAGAAGATCCGCTCGCTCGGCACCGCCGCCTGCCCGCCGTACCACCTCGCCGTCGTCATCGGCGGCACCAGCGCGGAGTTCGCCCTCAAGACGGCGAAGTACGCCTCGGCGCACTACCTCGACGACCTGCCGACCGAGGGCACGATGGCTGCCCACGGCATCCGCGACGTCGAGCTCGAGGAGAAGGTCTTCGAGCTCACGCAGTCCTTCGGGATCGGCGCGCAGTTCGGCGGCAAGTACTTCTGCCACGACGTCCGCGTGGTGCGCCTGCCCCGCCACGGCGCCTCCTGCCCCGTCGCGATCGCCGTCTCGTGCTCGGCCGACCGGCAGGCGCTCGGCAAGATCACGCCGGAGGGCGTGTTCCTCGAGCAGCTCGAGACCGACCCGGCCCACTACATGCCCGACGCGGGCATGGCCCACGACATCGAGGGCGGCGCGGTCGTCCCGATCGACCTCAACCAGCCGATGGCCGACATCCTCGCCGAGCTCTCGAAGCACCCGGTCAAGACCCGGCTCTCGCTCACCGGGCCGCTGGTCGTGGCCCGCGACATCGCGCACGCCAAGATCAAGGAGCGCCTCGACGCCGGCGAGGAGATGCCCGACTACCTGCGCAACCACCCGGTCTACTACGCCGGTCCGGCCAAGACTCCCGAGGGGATGCCGTCCGGCTCCTTCGGCCCGACCACGGCCGGCCGCATGGACTCCTACGTCGAGCAGTTCCAGGCCGCCGGCGGGTCGATGGTGATGCTCGCCAAGGGCAACCGCTCGAAGGCCGTGACCGAGGCGTGCCACACCCACGGTGGCTTCTACCTCGGCTCGATCGGCGGCCCGGCCGCCCGCCTCGCCCAGGACTGCATCCGCTCGGTCGAGGTCGTGGAGTACGAGGAGCTGGGCATGGAGGCGGTCTGGAAGATCGAGGTCGAGGACTTCCCGGCCTTCATCGTCGTCGACGACAAGGGCAACGACTTCTTCACCGACCCCTCGGGCGCGGTGACCGTGCCGATCTCGGGGATCCGCGTCCGCTCGGCGCAGTGACCCGGCCGTAGCTCCTCGGGTACGGGATGGGCGCGCAGCCTCAGCGCTCGGCGGTCAGCCGGGCCGCGAGGGTGGCTGCCGCCTCGCCGATCTGGTGGCCGAGGGGCTCGGCTCCCTCGACCCGGCCCTGGTGTGCGCCGCCGAGGAGCACGGTGCTGATCGGCGTCATCGCCTGCACGGCCTCCCGCACCGCCGGGAGGTCCTCCACCGTCGGGACCGCCAGGACGACGGCCTCGGGCATGAGGGCGCGCACGGTGTCGACCCAGCTCTCGACGGGCAGGTCGGCGCCGAGGTAGGTCACGTTGACGCCACGGCTGCGCAGCACCATCGAGAAGGCCATGACCCCCAGCTCGTGTCGCGAGCCGCGGGCCAGACCCGCCACCACGTGGGGCGCGTCCGAGTCGGGGTGCGGGAGCTGGTGGAACGCCTGCGCGAGACGGCGCAGGACGGCGGCGCTGACGAAGTGTTCTCCGGCGACGCCGACCGTGCCCTGCTGCCAGGCCTCGCCGAGCCGGACGAGCGACGGCATCAGCCACTCGTCGACCGCGAGGGCCAGGTCGCCCTCGGCGAACGCCTTGTCCAGCATGCTCTCCAGGCGGACGACGTCGAAGTCCTCACCGCACGAGGCGAGGTCGTCCAGCCGCGCCAGCGGCGACCCGGGCCGGGGCAGGACGGCGGACCCCGTCGGCTCCTCCAGGATGCGTCTCGCCGCCTCGCGCGGCGACCACCCGGAGTCCACGAGGTCGCGCATCACCGACAGGCGGCGGACCGCCTCGTCGTCGTAGAGGCGATAGTTGCCCTCCGTGCGGGCCGGCGACACCACGCCGTACCTCTGCTCCCACTTGCGCAGGGTCTCGCGCGGCACTCCGGTGAGCTGTGCAGTGCGTCCGACGGTGTACACACCTCGAGACTAGCGAACTTTGGACAAACTGTGGACAACAACCTCGGTCGGCGTTCTCCGGGTCAGCTGACGGCGCCGAGCCGGGTGGCGAGGGCGTCCGCCGCGGCTCCCGCCCGGTGGCCCAGGTGGACCGGCCCCTCGACGCGGTCCTGGTGCGCACCGCCGAGCAGCACCTCGGTGTGCGGCATCAGCGCGTCGGTCACCTCGCGCACCGCCGGCAGGTCCTCGATCGTCGGCGCGGCGAGCACGACCGCCCGGGGCTGGATGAGGCGTACGGCGCCGACCCAGGCCTCGAGCGGCAGGTCGCCGCCGAGGTAGGTCACCGCCACACCGCGTGACCTCAGCACGAGCGCGAAGGCGAGGACGCCGATCTCGTGGCGGGACCCTCGCGCCAGACCCACGACCACGCGCGGCCCGCCGCTCGGTGCGGGCGGCAGCGACTGGAAGGCGAGGGCGAGCCTGCGGTGCACCGCCCCGGTGACGAAGTGCTCGCCGGCGACCGTGATGAGCCCGCGCTGCCAGGCCTTGCCGAGGTGGACCATCGACGGCAGCAGCCAGTCGTCGACCACCGACACGACGTCGGCGTCGGCGAAGCTCTCGGCCAGCAGCCGCTCGAGCAGGGGGATGTCGAAGTCCTGGGCGCACGCGACGAGGGTCGCGAACCGCGACTCGTAGGCGGGCTCCTCCGGTCGCCCGACCTCGGCCTCGGCACCGGCGACGTCCTCGGCCACGTGGCGCGCGGCCTCCTGCGCGGTCCAGCCGGCCTCCACGAGGCTGCGCATCACGACGAGCCGGCGCACCGCCTCGTCGTCGTACAACCGGTAGTTGCCCGGCGAGCGCTGCGGGACGACCACGCCGTACCGCTGCTCCCACTTGCGGAGGGTCCCGGTGGGCACGCCGGTGAGCTCAGCGGTGCGGCCCACGGTGTACACGACTTCACGGTAGTCGCGCGCGAGGCGTCTGGGCAGCCATTTCGCGACACGGTTCGTCGCCCGGACGTCGGTCGCCCCGCGGCTCGGCGTGGGCGGCGTGCGGTCGAGCCGGGCGTGGTTGGCAGGATGACGGCCATGGAGAGCGCCGAGAGCCCCCGCAGCGTGGAGATCGCCCGCGCGGAGACCCCGCGTGGCGAGGTGGTGCTGCGGCGGCGGACCAACGGCACCGGCGCCGACGTGCTCGAGCTGCGGGTCAACGGCGTGTTCGTGATGGACACCCTCGAGACCACCAGCGAGATCGAGCTCGCCGCCCAGGCCCTGGACCTGGTCGAGGAGCCGTCCGCCGTGCTCGTCGGCGGGCTGGGGCTCGGCTTCACGCTGCAGAGGGTGCTCGCCGACCCGCGCGTCGAGCGGGCGGTCGTGGTCGAGATCGAGGAGG
This sequence comes from Nocardioides sp., assembly GCA_035762385.1. Lineage (GTDB taxonomy): Bacteria > Actinomycetota > Actinomycetes > Propionibacteriales > Nocardioidaceae > Nocardioides. The sequence goes on from DASTPB010000017.1 coordinate 6,997, forward strand.
CGCTGGTCCGGTGGATGCGGGACGGCACGGTGCCCCACGGGCCCGCCCTGCTGGCCGACACCCGCGCCACCGTCGTCAACGCCGACATCGCGATGGCGATCGCGGAGGCTCGCTCGACCTACGACCTGGTCCTGCTCGACGTCGACAACGGCCCCGGCTACCTGGTGCACCAGCGCAACGAGGCGATCTACGAGGAGGAGTTCCTCCAGCGGTGCCGGGACGTCCTCGCCCCCGGCGGCGTGCTCGTGGTGTGGTCGGCCAACGCCGCTCCGGGGCTGCTCGCGTCGCTCCGCACGGTCTTCGGCACCGCGGAGGAGCAGGCCCACGACGTGCTGCTGCAGGACCGGCCCGAGGAGTACTTCCTCTACCTCGCGCGTCGCTGACCGCGGCGGGCCGTCACCGGAGGAAGGCCTCCAGCAGCGGGCCTGCGGTCGTCGACCCCGACACCCCCGTCTCGACGAACACCGCCACCGCGAGATCGCCGCTGGTCGCGATCATCCAGGTGTGCGTCGGCAGGGCTCCGGAGGCATCGGGCTCGCCGTACTCCGCGGTGCCGGTCTTGGCGCCCACCTCGCCCGGTACGTCCTGGAGGAAGCGTCCCGAGCCGGTGGTGACCACCGCACGCATCAGCCCCCGGAGGGTCCCGGCCTCCGGGCCGGTCAGCGGCTCCTCCGGGACGACCTGCTCGACCTGGTGCTCCGGCAGCAGCACCGGCAGCACGGCGCGGCCGGCCTGCACCGACGCGGCGACCGTGGCCATCGCGAACGGGCTGGCCAGCACGGTGCCCTGGCCGATCATGTCGGCGCCGGCGCCGGTCTCGGTCTCGGGCGGCGGCACCTGCCCGAAGTAGACCGGGAAGCCGAGGTCGTGGTCGGTGCCGAGCCCGAGCGCGTGGGCGGCCGCCGCCAGGTCGCCGTCGGCGAGGCGGTCGGCATTGCCGATGAGAGCCGTGTTGCAGGACTGGGCGATGGCCTGGGTGAGGGTGACGTCGCCGAGCGCGGAGGCCGGGTAGTCGTCGTAGTTCTTGAACGACCGGCCGTCCACGACCGTGGTGGCGGGGCACGCCACGACGTCGTCCACGCGCATCCCGGTGCGCAGCAGCGCGAGGGACGTGACGACCTTGAACGTCGAGCCGGGGGCGTACTGCCCGGTCATGGCGAGGTCGGCGCCCGCCGCCCCGACGCCGTTGGCGCTCGCCAGGACGGCGCCGTCGGACGGCCGGATCGCGACGAGGGCCGCCGCCGGCGCGCCGTCGCCCAGCCCGGCGAGCACGTCCTCGGCCTTCTGCTGGAGCACCGGGTCGAGGGTGGTGGCCAGGTCGGTCCCGTCGGTGGCCGGCACCTCGGCGAGGGTGCGGAGCTGGTCGTCGGCGTCGCGGGCGACGACCGAGACGCCGGGCACGCCGCGGAGCTGCTCGTCGTAGCGGGCCTGCAGGCCGGAGAGGCCGACCTCGTCGCCCGCGACGATGCGGCCCTCGGAGGCCTCGACGACCTCGGCCGTCGCCGGGCCGACGCGGCCGAGCAGGGCTGCGGCGAACTCTCGCGTGGGGGCGAGCGGCAGGGTGTCGCGCACGGCGAGCGCGCCGCGGATCTTCGCGAAGCCGGGCAGCACGTCGAGGGCGTCGTCCTCGCGCAGCACGAGCGCCTCGACGAAGGCCTCGGGTCCCATGGCCTCCGCGCGCTCGACGTACGACGCCGCGTCGACGTCGAGGACCCGCGCGATCCTGCGGGCGCTGCGGGCGACCTGGCGCCCCTGGACCTTGGTCTTGTCGAGCCCGTAGCGCAGGACCGACCGCTCGGTCACCAGGACCGCGCCGTCGGCGCCGGTGATGTCGCCGCGCACCGGCGGGAGCGTGCGCAGGCCGAGGGTGTCACCCACGGCGAGGTCGGGAGCCAGGGCGTCGGGCGTCCAGTCGACCTGCCAGCCGCCGTCCCCGTCGGGCACCAGCGCCACCGTCGTGTCGTACGCCCAGGGCGCGGCGTCGGTCAGCTGCCAGCTCCAGGCCAGCGTCGCTGTCGCCGAGTCGGGCTCGTCGCCGGCGCCCTCGACCTCGTCGACGGAGGCCACCGCGACGGCCACCGGCACCTCGTCCAGCGGCGCCACGAGCTCGGTGAACGCGGCGCGGGCCGCCTCGTCGACGAGCGGCACCTCGCCGAGCGAGTGGTCCGACAGGGCAGCAGCCAGGTCGTCGGCCACTCCGGACGGCGGAGCGGTGTCACCACCGCCGAGCACGGAGCATGCCGAGCC
>DASTPB010000018.1:0-2952 GCA_035762385.1 Nocardioides sp.
GACGGCGTCAGCGCCTCGCCCCACGCGTCGTCGGGGAAGCCGGGGTGCCCGGCCCACTTGTGGAAGAGGTAGCCGCTGAACGGCACCGACTCGCGGACCGCGCCGCCGAGCAGGTCGCTCACCGGCACTCCGGCCGCGTGACCCTGCAGGTCGAGGCAGGCGACCTCGAACGGCGAGTAGACGGTGTCGACGGCGGAGTCGACGTCGAGCATGCCGCCGAACGACGCCCCGCCCCCACCGGTCTCCCGGCCGAGGACGTCGGTGACGAGCCGGCGCAGGCCGTGCAGGTCGTACGGGTCGTGGCCGGGGAGGGCGTCGGCCACGGCTGACAGCCGGGCGAGGTGCGCCTCGTCGGCGTACGTCTCACCGAGGCCGAGGAGGCCGGAGTCGGTGTGCAGCTCGACGATCGCCCGCAGGGCGTAGGGCTGGTGCACGCCCACCACGTTGAGCAGCGGCGGGTCCTCGAACGCGACCGGGGTGACGACGACGCGGGAGATGCGGTTGTGGCTCACGCGGTCACCGGGGAGGCTTGACGGCCAGGATCGGCACGTCGAGGTCGAGGAGCAGGCGCTGGGCGTCGCTGCCGGTGACGAGCTTGCCGACGGGGGAGCGGCGGCGCAGGCCGATCACGACCAGTCGGGCCGAGGCGGCCTCGGCGACCTGGGTGAAGGTCTCGACGATGTCGTCGCCGTGGTCGGAGTGGTCGACGCGTGCGGTCACGCCGGCCGCGGCGGCCCGCGCGACGAGCTCGTCGGCGGCCGCCTCGTCGATGAGCTCGCCGTCGACGGTCGAGCGGCGACGCGGGCTGTTGAGGACGACGACCTCGTCGCCGTGCGCCTTCGCCTCGGCGAGCCCGGCCTCGAGGGCGGCCTCGCCGACGGGGGTGGGGACGTAGCCGATCACGATCGTCGTCGGGCTGGTCATCGCAGGGAGTCCTCTCGCTGGACGGTGTCGGTGTCGGTGGCGGTGCTGTCGGTGCCGGGGGTGGTGCGGCGGCTGAAGGCCCTCTTGACCAGGGGGAGCGCGATGACCAGGACGACGAAGGCGAGGATGGTGCCCGAGATCGGTCGGGTCACGAAGCCCGTCGCGTCGCCCTCGAAGATCAGCATGGAGCGGCGGAAGCTCGACTCGATGAGCGACCCCAGCACGAAGGCGAGCACCATCGGCCCGGGCTCGAACCCGGTCTTCTTCATGAGGTAGCCGATGACGCCGAAGACGATCATCAGGAAGATGTCGAAGACGGAGTTGCGGATCGTGTAGACGCCCAGGATCGTGATGAGCGCGGTGATCGGCGCGAGGATCGCGGGCCTGACCCGCAGGATCCGGACGAAGATGCCGACGAGCGGGATGCTCAGCAGCAGCAGGATCAGGTTGCCGATGTACATCGAGTTCACGACGCCCCAGAAGAGGTCGGGACGCTCGTCGATGAGCTGCGGGCCGGGCGTCACGCCGACGACCAGCAGGGCGGCGTAGAGCATCGCCATCGAGGCGTTGGCGGGGATGCCGATCGTGAGCAGCGGGATGAACGACGACGTGGCGGCGGCGTTGTTGGCCGACTCCGGGCCGGCGACGCCCTCGATGGCACCCCGGCCGAAGCGCTCGGGCCGCTTGGCGACCTTCTTCTCGGCGGCGTACGCCGCGAGCGAGGCCATCACCGCGCCCCCGCCGGGCAGCACGCCCAGGACGAAGCCGATGAAGGAGCCGCGGCCGATCGCGGGACCGGCCTCCTTGAGCTCCTTGCGGGAGGGCCAGATGTTGGCGATGGCGGCCGGGACGTGCGGCTTGCCGTGGCGCTCCTCGAGGTTGTAGAGGATCTCGCCGACACCGAAGAGGCCCATCGCGACGACGACGAAGTCGATGCCGTCCTCGAGGTTGAGGCTGCCGAAGGTGAAGCGGTCGGCGCTGGTGAAGCTGTCGCTGCCGACGGTGGCGAGGAGGAGGCCGATGCACGCGGCGGCGAGGGCCTTGATGGTGTTGCCGTTGCCGATGGTGGCGACGAGCAGCACGCCGAGCAGCGCGAGGGCGGCGTACTCCGGCGGGCCGAAGTCGAGCGCGAACTCGGCCACGACCGGGCCGAGCAGTGTCAGGCCGATGATCGAGATGGTCGCTCCGATGAACGACCCGATGGCGGCGATGCCGAGGGCGGTGCCGGCCTTGCCCTGCTTGGCCAGCGCGAAGCCGTCGAAGACCGTGACGACCGAGCTCGCCTCGCCCGGGATGCGCAGCAGGACCGACGTGATCGTGCCGCCGTACTGGGCGCCGTAGTAGATGCCGGCGAGCATGATGATCGCGGCGACCGGGTCGTGCGCGCTGTAGACGACCGGCAGCAGGATCGCCATCGTGGCGGCCGGCCCGAGGCCGGGGAGCACGCCGATGAGCATGCCGACGACGACGCCGATCAGGCAGTAGAGCAGGTTGCCGGGCTGGGTGACGACACCGAAGCCGTCGAGGAAGGCGCTGAGGTCCATGGTGTTCTCTTCCCTGCGCTCAGAAGGCGATCAGGTGGGGCAGCGGGACGGAGAGGGCGTAGAGGAACAGCCCGTAGAACGCCGCGGTCGTGAGGACCGAGATGACGATCGTGCTGCGCCAGGACTCGCCCCCGAGGAAGCGGAGCCAGACGATGCCGAGCAGGACGGCGGGGATCTCGAAGCCGATCACGGGGAGCAGCACGCCGAGCGCGACGAAGGTGGCGGCGCCGACGGCCACGAGGATGCTCGAGCGGGTGAACTTCTCCGTGTCGTCGAGGTGACGGCCGACGACCAGGAGCATCACGGCGAGGACGACGATCAGGCCCGAGACGATGAACGGCCACAGGCCGGGGCCCGGGCGTCGGAGCGTCCCGAGGCCGTAGCCGTGGGCGAGCCAGGCGCCGGCGAGCCCGAGCGCCAGGACGACGAGCGCCGCGACCACCTGGTACGCCGGCCCTCCCGCGGGAGGTCGCTCGTCGGCGAG
>DASTPB010000019.1:0-17358 GCA_035762385.1 Nocardioides sp.
GGAGCGGGGTGGGCCGGCGCCCGATCCGTGCCACCGGCACCCGCGACGGCGTACGGACCGACCCGTCGACCGAGGCGTGCGGCTCGAGCTCGACGACGACGCCGTACACCCCGTTGCCCTCGTCCTCCAGCGACACCGGGCCCAGGCGGCGGAGCATGGCCAGTGACGCCGGATTGTCCTGGAGGACCTCGGTGACGATCCGGTCCACACCCACCGGGCGGCGGCGCACGAGCACCTCGAGCAGCGTGGTCGCGACGCCGCGGCCCTGCCACTCGTCCTTGACGGTGACGGCGAGGTCGGCCGCGTCGGTGGCGTCGGCGTAGCGCACCATCCGGGCCAGGGCGACGGGGTCGTAGACGTCGGGGCTGGTCTCCGCGCAGAGCACGAGGGCGATGTGGTCGACGCCGTCGACGTCGTCGACGAGGTGATCCAGCATGGTGTCGCTCAGGTGCCGGACCGGCGCGAGGAACCGGCGGCGCTGCGACTCGGGGGACAGGGTCTCGAACTCCGCCACGAGCGCCGCCCGGTCGGTGCGCTCCAGCGGCACGACGAAGGCGTCGGTGCCGTCGCGCAGCGTGACCTGCTCGATCATCGACCTCTCCCGTCCGCTGGGCGGAGGCCAGCCAGCCCGGAGCCTAGCCAGCGCGAGCCGGCCCGGCGGTCCAGACCTCGCACGGCGAGTCGTTGAGGAGGCGCGTGGGGAGGAGGAGACTCGTCGGTGCGGGGGGAGGACGGTGATCTGGATGAACAACCTCAAGCGGTTCACGACCTGCAAGCTCTTCGACCACCGCTGGACGACGATCTCCTACCCGGTCGGCTCGGACGGCGAGCGGGCCGGGAAGTTCCTCCGCTGCCTGCGCTGCGGCAAGGAGGACCACAACGTCGGGGCGATCGCCAAGGGGCCCAACGGCGCCATGGCCTGACGGGGAGCAGAACGCCGCACCGACCCGGAGGTCGGTGCGGCGTCGAGAGGTGACGTGCGAAGCGGCAAGCCGCTCAGAAGAAGGCCTGAGCGGTCCCCGCTGCGCGGTGCCCGCTCAAGCCTTCTTCGTCTCCCAGAAGATCTCCGCGATCTCGTCGATCTTGGCGAGCAGCTCGTCGGCCTTGCCCGCGTCGAGCTCACCCTTGGTGCCGGAGGCGCCGGCCAGCTTGGTGGCCTCGTTGACCAACGTGTGCAGCTGGGGGTACTTCTCGAAGTGCGGGGGCTTGAAGTAGTCGGTCCACAGCACCCAGAGGTGGTGCTTGACGAGCTCCGAGCGCTGCTCCTTGATGAGGATCGCGCGGGTGCGGAAGTCGGGGTCGTCGTTGTCGGCGACCTTGGCGATGATCGCCTTGATCGACTCGGCCTCGATGCGGGCCTGGGCGGGGTCGTAGACGCCGCAGGGGAGGTCGCAGTGGGCGGACACCTCGACGGCGGGGGCGAGCAGGTGGCGAAGCATCGGGTTCCTCTCGATCGGGAAGATGTGCGTCTGCTGCGACACTACTCCGCGTGAAGCGGCGTCGGCAGCGGGGTCCCGCCCCTCGGGGTGGACGCTCCGGACCACCGTTCGGCACCGCTGTCGTCCGGGGCAGATCGATGCTCCCGACGCTGCGTGAGGGTGACCGGTTGCTCGTCCGGTACGGCGCCCCGCCCCGGCCGGGCGACCTCGTCGTCGCCCGGTTCGCCGACGGCACGGTCGCCGTCAAGCGTGCGGTCGAGCAGCGTCGTACGCGCTCCGGCGCAGCCGGCTGGTGGCTGCTGAGCGACAACCCCGGCGAGGGCGTCGACTCGCGGCACCGCGGACCGGTCGCCGGGGCGGACGTGCTGGCTGTCGTACGCCTGCGGGTGTGGCCTTCCCCACGCGTGGGACGCCGGCTGCGAGCGCCCTGAGCTGTGCGAGTATCGCCGGCATGGCTTCGCACCCGCACGCCGGCGACCCAGTGTTCGACCTGCACGTCGGCGGCAAGATGGAGATCCTCTCGACGGCCGCGCTGACCGGCCCCGACGAGCTGTCGCTGGCCTACACCCCGGGTGTGGCGCGGGTGTGCGAGGCGATCGCCGCGGACCCCTCGCTCACCCAGCACTACACGTGGGTGCCCAACACGGTCGCCGTCGTCACCGACGGCACCGCGGTGCTCGGCCTCGGTGACATCGGCCCGGCGGCCGCGATGCCGGTGATGGAGGGCAAGGCGGTGCTGTTCAAGCAGTTCGGCGGCGTCGACGCCGTGCCGATCTGCCTCGACACCACCGACGTCGAGGAGATCATCGAGACCGTCGTCCGGCTCGCGCCGAGCTTCGGTGGCATCAACCTCGAGGACATCTCCGCCCCCCGCTGCTTCGAGATCGAGGCGCGGCTGAAGGAACGGCTCGACATCCCCGTCTTCCACGACGACCAGCACGGCACGGCCGTCGTCGCGCTCGCGGCGCTGACCAACGCGCTGCGGCTGACCGGTCGCGACGCCGCGACCGCCCGCGTGGTGGTGCAGGGCGCCGGTGCCGCGGGCGTCGCCGTCGCGCGGATCCTGCTCGAGGCCGGCGTCAGGGACATCGCGGTCCTCGACCGGCAGGGCGTGCTCAACTCGGCGCGCTCGGACCTCACCCAGGTGAAGGCGGCGCTGGCCCGCGACACCGCCGACCACTTCGACCGCCGCGGCACCCTGGCCGACGTGATGGCGGGAGCCGACGTCTACATCGGTGTCTCCGGGGGGCAGGTGCCCGAGGAGATCGTCGCCTCGATGGCCGACGACGCGATCATCTTCGGCCTCGCCAACCCGACGCCCGAGGTGCACCCCGACCTGGCCCACCGCTACGCCCGCGTGGTGGCCACCGGTCGCTCGGACTTCCCCAACCAGATCAACAACGTCCTCGCATTCCCGGGCATCTTCCGCGGCGCCTTCGACGTGCACGCCAGCGCGATCACGGAGGGGATGAAGGTCGCGGCGGCCACGGCGCTCGCCGAGCTCGTCGGCGACGACCTGCGCGAGGACCTGGTCATCCCCTCGCCGTTCGACCCGCGCGTGCCAGGGGCCGTCCGCGAGGCCGTGGCGGACGCTGCCCGCCGTGACGGGGTCGCCCGCCGCTGAGCCGGCTTTCCGACGCGCCGGTGGTCGTGGCAGGTTTCTGCCAGCATCACCCCATGCGGGTCGAGGTGACGGGCACCGAGCGGCTGCGCTTCTCCGACGGGGCCCCCGTCCGGGCGGCGTCCGCCGTGGTCCGCCTCGGCGAGGGCCGACTGGTCGTGTCGGACGACGCGACGCACGCGGCCTGGTTCCGCCCGGGGGTGGGGCCGACCCGCGTACGCCTGCTCCCTCCCGTCGAGGGCCACGAGGTGTTCGACGAGCAGTCCGGCACCAAGCACCTCAAGCCCGACCTCGAGACGGCCTGCCGGGTCGAGGTCGACGGCGAGGAGGCCGTCCTCGTGATGGGCTCGGGCTCGTCGCCGAGGCGGATGCGGTGGTGCCTGGTCCGGGTGAGGGACGGCGTGCCCGAGGTCACCGCGACGGACAGGGACGAGCTGTACGCCGACGTCGCCGACTCGCTCGGCCTCGATCCCGACGACCTGAACCTCGAGGGTGCCTGCATCGTCGGCCGCCGCCTGCGGTGGTTCCACCGCGGCCTGCCCTCGGCCGGCCTGCCCAGCGGGAGCGTCGACCTCGACCTCGGCGCTGCCGTGTCCGCAGCCGCCGGACGCCTGGAAGGGTCGCTCCGGGTCGAGGCGCCGAGGACCTACGACGTCGGCTCCGTCGACGGCGTCGGCCTGGCGATCACCGACGTCGTCGCGCTCCCGGACGGTGACCTCCTCGCCTGCACGGCGGCGGAGGACAGTCCCGACGCGCGTGACGACGGCCCGGTGAGCGCGACGGCGCTCGCGCGGATCCGCGACCACGAGGTCGTCGACGTGGTGCCGCTGCCCGACCTCGACGGCCGGGTGCTCAAGGTCGAGGGCCTGATGGTGCTCGACGCCGACGAGACCGGGGTGACGCTGTACGCCGTCACCGACGTCGACGACCCGGGCGCCGCCTCCTGGGCGGCCACCCTCCACGTGCGCCTCTGATCCTCGCTACTCGAACAGCGGCCGCAGGTGGTCGTTGAGGAAGATGCCCTGCGGGTCGAGCTCGCGGCGCAGGGCGATGAAGTCGCCGGCCCGCGGGTAGAGCTCGTGCAGCCGCTCGGACGTCAGGAAGTGCAGCTTGCCCCAGTGGACGCGGGCGTCGAACCCGGCGAGCAGCGCGTCGACGGAGCGGAGGTAGGCCCAGTAGTCGGTGCCCGGCGTGCCGGAGACCGAGATGACGACCGTGGGCGTCCGGTACTGCGGGGAGAGGAACGCCTCGTCCGGGCCGACCGTGCGCACCTCGAGCGGGTAGACGGAGTCGGGGAGGCTGCGCTGCATCAGCTCGCGCATCGCGTGGAGCGCCTCGGGGGCGCGGTCGAGGGCGACGAAGTACTCCAGCTCGTGGAAGTTGGGGTCGTAGACCATCGGGAAGATCCGGTAGCACCGGTCCACGCGGCGGCCCACGGTGTCGTCGTCGGGCACGTCCGGGCCGACCTCGTCGTACACCTTGACGTAGCACTGATCGGCGAGGGGCTCGCCGTGGCCGTCGAGGTTGTAGAGCGCGCCCGACTCCTCCGTCGGCAGCCAGAACATCCCGAAGTGGCGGTGCTCGTCGACCAGCTGGTCCCAGTGCTCCATCACGTCGTCCCAGGTCCGGAGGCTGACGTGCTCGCGCAACCGGTAGGCGTCGGTGACCTCGAGCTCGAGCCGGGTCACGACCCCGAGCATCCCGACGGAGACCTGGGCGGCGTGCAGGAGGTCGAGGTCCGTCTCGCCGATCTCGCGCACGTCGCCGGTCGCCGTCACGAGGCGTACGCCGCGCACGACGCCGGACAGGCTGGTGTAGCGCGTGCCGGAGCCGTGTGTCCCGGTCGCCACGGCGCCGGCGATCTGCTGGGTGTCGATGTCGCCCTGGTTGCGCAGCGCCAGCCCGGCCTCCCACAGCGGCGCGTAGAAGTCGCGGATCAGCGTGCCTGGGAGGGCGGTCGCGCGCTTCGCCGTGACGTCGGTGCCGACGACACCACGCAGCGCCGAGAGGTCGAGCAGCAGGCCGTCGGTCTGCACCACCGGCGTGAAGGAGTGCCCGGCGCCCGCGACCCTGATGCGCTGGCCGCGACCGGCGGCCTGGCGCACGAGCGCGGCGACCTCGTCCTCGTCGCGCGGGGTGGCGATCGAAGCGGGCGAGAAGGACTGGTTGCCCACCCAGTTGGTCCACGTCATGCCGGTCAGCCTGACCAGCGGCGAACGCGCCGTCAACGCCACTCGCTAGGGTCGGGGCCATGTTCGCCGTCTACGCCGAGTCCTTCTCCTCCGACGACCCGCTGAGCGGCCTGGTGGTGGGTGAACGACCGGCTCCCGAGGCGCCCGACGGCTGGGCGACGGTGACCGTGAAGGCCGCCAGCCTCAACCACCACGACCTGTGGTCGTTGCGGGGAGTGGGGCTGCGCGAGGAGTCGCTGCCGATGATCCTGGGGTGCGATGCCGCGGGCGTCGACGAGGACGGCAACGAGGTCGTCGTCCACGGCGTCATCGGTGACCCCCGCTGGACGGGTGACGAGGCCGACGACCCGGGCCGCTCGCTGCTCTCGGAGCGCCACCAGGGCACCTTCGCCGACGAGGTCGTCGTCCCGCGCCGCAACCTGGTCCCGAAGCCGGACTCGCTCTCCTTCGAGGAGGCGGCCTGCCTGCCCACCGCGTGGTTGACGGCCTACCGGATGCTGTTCGTCCAGGGCGGCTGCACGCCGGGGGAGACGGTGCTCGTGCAGGGTGCCGGCGGTGGCGTCGCCACCGCTCTGATCACGCTCGGGCGGGCAGCTGGCCTGACGATCCTCGCCACCAGCCGCGACGAAGCCAAGCGCACCCGGGCCCGTGAGCTCGGCGCGCACGAGGTGTTCGAGTCCGGCGCCCGCCTGCCGGTCAAGGTCGACGCGGTGATGGAGACGGTCGGCAAGGCGACGTGGACCCACTCCATCCGCTCGCTGCGCCCCGGGGGGCGGATCGTCATCAGCGGAACGACCTCGGGCCCGAACGTCGACGACGCCGGTCTCACGCACGTGTTCTTCAAGCAGCTCTCGATCATCGGCTCGACCATGGGCACCCGCGGCGAGCTCGACCTGCTCGTGAAGTTCCTGCACGCCACGGGCGCCCGCCCGCTCGTCGACCGGGCCATCCCGATGGAGCAGGCCCGAGACGGCTTCGCCGCCATGGCGGAGGGTGACGTCTTCGGCAAGATCGTCTTCACCCGGTGAGCCGCACCCACGTCGTCACCGGCGCCGGGTCGGGCATCGGGCTCGCACTGGCCCGCCGCCTGACGGAGCGAGGGGACCACCTCGTCCTCCTCGCGCGCAGCGACTCCCGCGCGTCCGAGCTCGCGGAGACCTTCCCGCACGCGCAGCTCCTCGTCGCGGACCTCGCCGACCCCGGCACCCTCAACGGCATCGGCCGACAGGTCGACGGGCCCGTCGACTCCGTCCTCCACGTCGCCGGGGTGGTCGACCTGGCGCCGGTCGAGCGGCTGCGGCTCGCCGCCTGGGAGGAGCAGGTCACCGTCAACCTGACGGCGCCCGCCGTCCTGACCCGCGAGCTGCTGCCGCACGTGCGCGCCGCCCGAGGCACGTTCGTCTTCGTCAACTCCTCCGCCGGCCTGGCCGCCAGCGCCGAGTGGTCGGCGTACGCCGCCTCGAAGTTCGGCCTGCGTGCCTTCGCCGACGCGCTGCGGGCGGAGGAGATCGACCACGGCGTGCGGGTGAGCACCGTGTACCCGAGCCGCACCGCCACCCCCATGCAGGAGAAGGTGCACGAGCAGGAGGGGAGGACCTACGACGCCTCGCGCTGGATCAGCCCCGACACGGTGGTCGACACGATCCTCCACGTCGTCGACCTCCCGGCCGACGCCACCATCCCCGACGTGACCGTGCGCCCGGTCGTCCCGCGCCCGGGAACCTAGACGGGCTCCAGGACGAACACCCGGATCCGCCGACGGTCGCCGACGCGCTGCCGGTAGCGGGCGTAGCCCGGGTAGAAGCGTGAGGCCAGGGTGAAGACCTCCTCCGCCTCGGTGGGGGTGGCCGTCCGGGCGACCACCTCCCGCGACACGCCGCGGTAGGTGAGCGTCGCCCGCGGGTCGGCCTCGAGGTTGAGCGCCCACGCCGGTGTTGCGCCCTGGCCGAAGTTGGTGCCCAGCAACGCCAGCGCTCCGCCGTACGGCGTCGCGATGAGGTGGCTGGTGCGGCGCTGGCCCGACCGGCGTCCGGTCGTCGTCACGTCGATGACCTCGAGCCCGGCGAGCAGGCCCGGCGCGCTGTGCCGACCACGGGTGAGTCGCGTGGCGGCGTCGTCGAGGTGGCGGAGCACCCGGGAGAAGACCCAGCCGCCGGCCCGGGTGCCCGCGCCCCAGCGGACGACCCGGTGCAGCGGGTTGCCCGTGGCGTGCGCGTAGCCGAGCTCGGCGGCCAGGTCACCGCTCACCGTGGTCGCTCAGTCCTCGGGATCGTCGAGCCGTGCGAGCCAGGTGGCGAGCCGCTCGATCGGCACCTCGAAGTCGGGGTGCGCGTCGACGAACGCCTGCAGCTGCTCCGCCAGCCAGGCCAGGGTGACCTCCTCGTCACCCCGGCGCTTCTCGAGCTCCTCGATCCCGCGGTCGGTGAAGTACACCGTCGGCCCCCTGGTCCCGGCTCAGTAGTCGTGGCCGGCCGCGTGCGGCGACGCGAACGCGGCGTCGAGCAGCGTCTTCTGCTCCTCGACGTGGCGCTTGACCGTGCCGACCGACGGCGAGGCCGACGAGGGACGGGTGACCGGCTCGACCGTCATGTCGAGCTCCGGCCACACGTTGAGGTGGTAGTGCGGCCACGGGCCCATGTTGCGCGGCTCGTCCTGCACCCACCGGATGGCCTTGAGGTTGGGGTACTTCGCCACCTCGGCCTTGATCTCCTCGACGGGGTTCGGGTAGAGCCGCTCCACCCGGCCGATGGCGAACTCGTCGCCGTTGTCGCGCTTCGACCGCTCGACCATCAGGTCCCACGTCACGCGACCCGAGCACATGATGAGCGTCTCGACCTTGTCGCGGTCGGCGGCATCGTCACCGATGAACGCGCGGAACGTGGTGTCGCCGACGAAGTCGGCGGGCTGCGAGGCCGCCTCCTTGCGCTTGAGCATCGACTTCGGCGTGAAGACGATCAGCGGCCGGTGCTCCTCGCCGAGCGAGTGGCGGCGGAGCAGGTGGAAGTACGACGCGGGGGTGGAGGGCTGGGCGACCACCATCGCGTCCTCGGCCGACATCGTCAGGAAGCGCTCGATGCGCGCCGACGAGTGGTCGGGACCCTGGCCCTCGTAGCCGTGGGGGAGCAGCAGGACCACGCCCGACTGCTGGCGCCACTTGGTCTCGCCGGCGGAGATGAACTCGTCGATGACGGTCTGCGCGCCGTTGACGAAGTCGCCGAACTGCGCCTCCCAGAGGACGAGCGCCTCCGGTCGCGCCACGGAATAGCCGTACTCGAAGCCGAGCGCGGCGTACTCGGACAGCAGTGAGTCGTAGACGTGGAACTTCGCCTGGTCCTCGGTGAGGTTGGTCAGCGGGGTCCACTCGTCGGCGTTGGTGCGGTCGATGATCGTGGCGAAGCGCTGCACGAACGTCCCACGACGCGAGTCCTGACCGGCGAGGCGGACCGGGCGGCCGTCCATGAGGAGCGACCCGAAGGCGAGGATCTCGCCGGTGCCCCAGTCGATCGGGCCGTCGGTGATCGCGGCGGAGCGGCGCTGCAGCTGCGGCATCACCTTGGGGTGGACGGTGAAGTTCTCCGGCGGGGTGACGTAGCTGTCCGCGATCCGCTTCAGCACCTCGGGCGTGACGGCCGTGGAGAAGTCGCCGGCCGGCTTGTCGGGGTAGTCCGGGACGGTCGTCCACTCGGTGGGCGCTTCGGAGCTGGCCTCGCGCACCTCGGTGAAGACCCGCTCGAGCTGCTGCTGGTAGTCCTTGAGGACCTGCTCCGCCTCGTCGATCGTGATGTCGCCACGGCCGATGAGCGACTCGGTGTAGAGCTTGCGCACCGACCGCTTCTGCTCGATGAGGTCGTACATCAGCGGCTGGGTGTAGGAGGGGTCGTCACCCTCGTTGTGGCCGCGGCGGCGGTAGCAGACGAGGTCGATGACGACGTCCTTGTTGAACGCCTGGCGGTAGTCGAAGGCGAGCCGCGCGACGCGGATGCACGCCTCGGGGTCGTCGCCGTTGACGTGGAAGATCGGCGCCTGCACCATCCGCGCCACGTCGGTGGCGTAGAGGGACGACCGCGACGAGCCGGGTGCGGTGGTGAAACCGACCTGGTTGTTGATCACGACGTGCACGGTGCCGCCGGTGCGGTAGCCGCGCAGCTGCGACAGGTTGAGGGTCTCGGCCACGACGCCCTGGCCGGCGAACGCGGCGTCGCCGTGCACCAGGAGGGGGAGGACCGGGAACTTCTCGCCCTGGTCGAGGATGTCCTGCTTGGCGCGGGCGATGCCCTCGAGGACCGGGTTGACCGCCTCGAGGTGCGAGGGGTTCGCGGCCACGGACACCTTGATCTTGTCGCCCGACCCGGCGAGGAACTCGCCCTCGGCGCCGAGGTGGTACTTCACGTCGCCGGAGCCCTGGACCGTGCGCGGGTCGATGTTGCCCTCGAACTCGCGGAAGATCTGGCTGTACTTCTTGCCGACGATGTTGGCGAGCACGTTGAGGCGGCCACGGTGGGCCATGCCGATGGTGACCTCGTCGAGGCCGGTCTCGGCGGCGGCCTCGCAGATCTCGTCGATCAGCGGGATGGTCGTCTCGCCGCCCTCGAGGCTGAAGCGCTTCTGCCCGACGAACTTCGTCTGCAGGAACGTCTCGAAGGCCTCGGCCTGGTTGAGCTTGAGCAGGATGCGCAGCTGCTCCTCGCGGGGCGGCTTGACGTGCGGCTGCTCGACGCGCTCCTGGATCCACTTGCGCTGCTCGGGATCCATGATGTGCATGTACTCGATGCCGGTGGTGCGGCAGTAGGAGTCGCGCAGGATGCCGAGGATGTTGCGCAGCTTCATGAAGCGCCGGCCCTCGCCGCCGAACGACCCGGTGGCGAACTCACGGTCGAGGTCCCACAGCGTGAGGCCGTGCGACTCCACCTCGAGGTCGGGGTGGCTGCGCTGGCGGTACTCCAGCGGGTCGGTGTCGGCCATCAGGTGGCCGCGGACCCGGTAGGCGTGGATCAGCTCGAGGATCCGGGCCTGCTTGACGATGTCGTCGTCGTGGCTGGCGACCACGTCGCGGGCCCAGCGGATCGGCTCGTAGGGGATCCGCAGCGATCGGAAGATCTCGTCGAAGAAGTCGTTCTCGCCGAGCAGCAGGCCGTGCACGCGCTTGAGGAACTCGCCCGACTGCGCACCTTGGATGACGCGGTGGTCGTAGGTCGAGGTCAGCGTCATCGCCTTGCTGATGGCGTTGCGGTTGATGGCCTCCTCGGAGGCGCCCTGCCACTCCGGCGGGTACTCCATGGCGCCGACGCCGATGATGGCGCCCTGCCCGGGCATCAACCGCGGCACGGAGTGGACCGTGCCGATGCCGCCCGGGTTGGTCAGGGACATCGTGGTGCCCTGGAAGTCGGCGACGGTCAGCTTGCCGTCGCGGGCCTTGCGCACCATCTCCTCGTAGGCGGTCCAGAACGCCGCGAAGTCCATCGCCTCGGCGCCCTTGATGTTGGGCACGAGGAGCTGGCGGGTGCCGTCGGGCTTCTGCATGTCGATCGCGAGGCCGAGGTTGATGTGGGCCGGCGTGATGAGGGTGGGCTTGCCGTCGCGGACCTCGTAGCCGACGTTCATCTCCGGCATCGAGCGCAGCGCCTTCACCAGCGCGTAGCCGATGATGTGGGTGAACGACACCTTGCCCCCGCGGGCGCGGGCGAGGTGGTTGTTGATGACCGTGCGGTTGTCCCACAGCAGCTTGACCGGGACCGAGCGCACCGACGTGGCGGTCGGGACCGACAGCGAGGCGTCCATGTTCGCGGCGGTGCGCGCGGCCGCGCCCCGCAGCACGGTGTAGGTCGGCTCGTCGCTGGCCGGGGAGGGCGCGGCGGGCTTGGGGTCCTTGGCGACCGGCTTGCTGGAGCCGGTGGCCGGCTCGTCGGCCGCGGCCTTGGGGCGCGGCGTCGACGTGGCGGCCTTGGCGGTGGGCTGCTCCGCGGTCTTCTCGGGGGCCTTGGCCGGGGCCTTCCGGGGGGCCTGGGACGTCGCGGGCTGCGGTCGAGCCTGGGTCTGCGTCTGGGCCTGCGCGGGCGGGGACTTCTCAGCCGGTGCGGCGCTGCCGTTGCCGAAGTAGGCCGCCCACTCCGGTCCCACGCTCCCGGGATCCTTGTCGTACTGCTCCTTCATCTCCTCCACGAGCCACTCGTTGGCTCCCAGATCAGATGACGGTGCAACCGATGACTGGTTGCCGGACTGCCCGTTCGGGGACTGCGCCACGCTTGTTTCGCCTCTTCCAGATGTGATCGCGCGAGGTATGGACCAAGTCGACGACAAGGCTAGTCGCACACGCACGCAAATGCAGGGCGGGGTTCGCCTGATGAGGCATGGTGTCGACCACACACCCCTAGTCACTCAGTAGTCATTGTCGTCTTTGCCGTCGTCTTTGCTGTCGTCCTTGCCTGGAGCTCCGCATGCACCGCCCCCCAGCAGGCCGCGTCCACCGCGCCCGCCGCCTCGTAGGACTCGCGCTCGTCCTGCTCGTCCCGCTCACCTCCGCCTGCCGGTCCACCGGCGAGCCCTCCGCCGCGCCCGAGCGGCTCAGCCGGTCCGACTCGCGAGCGACCCTCGCCTCCCACGCAGTACCCACCAAGGTCGGCATCCACCGTGTCCACGGCCGACTGCCCGTGGCCCGGCGCAAGGCGGTGCGCGCGCAGGTCGGCAAGGTCGTCGACCGGTGGTGGGAGGCGGCCTATCTCGGCGGCACCTACCCTCGCAGCAGCTTCCCCGCCGCGTTCCCCGGCTTCACGGCGGCCGCCGAGGAGCGCGCCCGGGCCGACAAGGCGCTGCTGACCAACCGGACCGCCGGCCCCCGCATCGACTCGGTGACCCCGCGCAAGCGCACCGTCACCCTCGACATCCTCGCCTCCGGGGGACAGGCGCGGGCCGTGACGGCGCGGTTCGTCCTCACGTTCGACACCTCCGGTCCGAGGACCGGCACCACGACCGTGCGAGGACGGCTCTTCCTCACCCGCCCGCGGGGCGCCTGGCGCGTCTTCGGGTACGACGTCGCGAAGGGAGCCCGGTGATGGGGCGGACCACGAAGCTCGTGCGCACGGTCGCCCTCCTGGCCGTGCTGACCGTCACCGCGTTCGTCGTACCCACCTCGGCGGTGCAGCCGACCGACGTCAGCCTGGTCAGGATCCGCCACGCGGACGGCGTCGCCGTCGGCGGGCAGGACGTCATCTGGATCCTGGCCGTCGGCTCCGACGCGAGGCCCGGGCAGGTGATGACGCGCTCCCGGGGAGACGCCCTGCAGCTGGTCGGCATCAACACCCGCACGGGATCGGCCACCGCCATCGGGGTGCCCCGCGACTCGTGGGTCGCGATCCCCGGACACGGGCGGGAGAAGATCAACTCCGCGCTCTACTTCGCGGGTCCGCGAGGCATGGCAGGCGCGATGCGCAACCTCGTCGGCATCGAGCCCGACTACGTGCTGGTGACCCGGTTCCCGTTCTTCGAGGACATGGTCGACGACATCGGTGGCATCACGGTCGACAACCCGCGCCCGTTCCAGGACCCCTACCTGAAGAAGGAGGGCTTCCGGAAGGGTCGGATCCACCTCGACGGCTACAACGCCATGGCCTTCTCCCGGATCCGGAAGGGCCTGGCCGGTGGCGACTTCGACCGCTCGGCGAACCAGCAGCGCACGCTGCGCGGCATCCACGCCCGGATCCGCTCCCAGGCCGACCGGCCCGGCTTCATCGAGCGCGGGGTGATGACGGTGATGGCCCACACCGACACCAACGCCTCGCCCGGCGAGCTGTTCGAGATCGCCCAGGCCGTCGCCCACGTCGACCCGCGCAGGATCACGACGTGCGTGGTGCGCGGCCGGGTCGGCTTCGTGGGCCCCGCCAGCGTGGTCTTCCCGGATGTCGCGCAGGCGCGGCGCCTGGGGCGCGAGGCCCGGCAGGACGCCGCCCTGCGCGGCTGCTGAACGGGTCCGACGTCAGGAGCCGTAGATCCGTCCTGCGGTGCGGGCGAGGTCGACGACGACGGCCTCGGAGTAGAGCTTGATCCGCAGTCCGATCACCTGCGACCCGCGGTAGCCGGTGTCCACCAGCTGACGCTGGATCTCGCCCGCACCGCCCGGCAGCTCGACGACCTCACCGGGCGCGGGCACCGGGACCGGCTGCCCGGCGACGGTGATGGAGCCGACCGCGGTGGACACCTTCGACCCCACCCGCTTGCCGGCCTTCTGCCGCATCGCCACGCGCGAGCTGACGTCGGTGATCACCAGCTGGGCGGTGGGGACGGAGACCGACCTGATGGCGGTGCGCGACCAGCCCTTGGCGACCTTGCCGCGCTTCTTTCCGGTCTTCTTGCCGGCCTTGGCGCGGAACTGGTCGCCGTTGACCTGGTAGGTCACGCCGTCGAGCATCACGGGCACCGGGACGAGCTGGGTGGCGTGGGGGACCTGGTAGGTCTGCGTCCTGCCCCGGGTGCCCTGGCAGGGGAGCGCCTTGTGCTCGACGTTGCCGAACTTCAAGGCGCCCTCGAGTGCCTGGTAGTCCATCGCGGTGCCGCCGGAGCGGAACACGCCGACCGGCGCCGGGCCGCCCATCCGGACCCGTGCGGTGCCGAGCTCGACGAGCTGGCGGCGGTCGCCGGCGGTGACCTCGATCCGCAGGGCGGAGGCCTGCGACTGGGCGTTGTGGTCGTTGGCGCGGCCGTTCTCGTAGCCGAGGGCGATGGTGCCGAGACCGGGGATCACGATCGGCTTGGTGACGTCGCTGAGCACCTGGAAGACCTGCTGTGCCGCCTGCTGGGTGCCGGTGAAGACCGTGTCGCTGACCTGGTCGAGCGGGGCGAGGAGCTGCTGGAGCTCCGGGGGCAGCTGCTGCACCACGGTGTTGTCGAGCAGCTCGAGGCTGATGCTGGCGAAGGTGAATCCCTCGTCATGCCCGTAGCCACGCGGGGCGTGGAAGGCGTTCGCCGTGGTCTGCAGGCCCTTGATGACCAGGCGGGGCGTGGTCAGCGGACCGACGGCGCCGCCGATGCTGATGTCGCCGATGGTGTTGGTGCCACGCACGCCGTGCGTCTCGCCGTCGACGTAGGTCTCGGTGCGGCTCGTGCTGGCCGAGACCCGGATCAGCGGGTTGTCCGGGACCGACACCGCGCTCTGCTGCTCCACGACCCTGCCGGCCGCGCGGGTGCACAGCTGCTGGGCATGCGCGTCCTTGAGGTTCAGCGCCTCGACGCTGTCGGTCACCAGCTTCACGCCGTAGACGTCCCCGCGGTAGCCGAAGCCGGTCAGCTTCTCGGCCGACGCGGCCCGGGCGTCGGCGGTGCCGCCGGCCTGGGCCGGCGCGGCACCGGTGGACAGCGCGAGCGTCGCGCTCAGGCCGAGACCGACGGCGGCGGCGAGCCGTCGCTGGGTTGTGCTCATGTCCCCTCCCAAGGGTTCCCGGGAGCGACCTCTGGCACGTCCCGTGTGACCGGCCAACGGCTCCCTCGTCCCCTCAACGACGCGGTCCCGGATTGGTGACGCCCGTCTCCCCGGCCGTGGTCGGTGCACGCTGGGGGGACCCGGAAATGACGAACGGACCCACGTCTCCGTGGGTCCGTTGTCGTCGATGTCGTACGACATCACAGGGCGCCTCCGGCAGGATTCGAACCTGCGGCACCTGGTACCGGAAACCAGTGCTCTATCCCCTGAGCTACGGAGGCCCGCACCGCCCGGACTGCTCCGGGGCTGGTGCGCGGTGAAGACTACCGGTCGTCCGGCGTCGTGGTGAAACCGCCTCAGCGCAGGGCGAGCGACCCGGACGTGTCGGCAGGGAAGGGCAGGCCCGCGTGCTCGGCGATCCGGGCATCCAGCTTGGACGCGACCTCCTCCGGCCAGGGGGCGGTGCGCCGGGTCTCGAGGTCGATGTGCAGGAAGATCTCCTCGACCACGCACGACACCTGCTGGTGCGTCTCGTCGAGCACGTAGATGAGCACGTGTGCGGCCCGCTCGGAGCGGCCGAGCAGCCGCACCCGCGCCGACATCGTGTCGCCGGTGCGCAGCTCGTTGAGGTAGGTGACGTGGTGCTCGGCCGTGAAGCACGCGTGGCCGTGGGTCAGCGGCCACATCTGCGGGATGCCGACCTCCACGAGCGACTCGTCGAGCCCCTCGCTGGCGATGCCGATGTAGTGGCGGACGTTGAGGTGGCCGTTGATGTCCTCGAAGGGCATCGGCACGGGCTGCTCGACGTAGGCGGGGAGGTCGACCAGCTGGTCGTAGGTGGGGTGCGTCGTCACGCCCCGAACCCTAGGGCAGGGCGCGCGGCGGGTCGCGGCCACGGCGTGAAACCGGTTCGGCCCGCGCCGGGACCCGCCGATAGGCTTGTCCGGTGAATCCCGATCAGCTCTCCGAGACCATCGTCGACGTGCTGCAGGCCCTCGTGGCCGACGGTGCGATCACGCTGCCCGACGGCGTGCCGGCCCAGGTCACGGTGGAGCGACCGCGGCAGAAGGGGCACGGCGACTACGCCACCAACGTCGCCCTCCAGCTCGCGAAGAAGGCCGGCACGAACCCGCGGGCATTCGCCGACCTCGTCGCCGAGCGGCTGCGGGCCGCGGACGGCGTCGCCGAGGTGGAGGTCGCGGGTCCGGGCTTCCTCAACGTGACCGTCGAGGCGGGCGCCCAGGGCCAGGTGGCCGCCGACGTCGTCGCGGCAGGGGCGGCGTACGGGTCCTCGGACGCGTTCGCAGGCGAGAAGATCAACCTCGAGTTCGTCTCCGCCAACCCCACCGGCCCCCTCCACCTCGGAGGCGTGCGCTGGGCGGCCGTCGGTGACGCCCTGGGCCGGATCTTCGAGAAGACCGGGGCCGACGTCACCCGCGAGTACTACTTCAACGACCACGGTGCGCAGATCGACCGGTTCAGCTCGTCGCTGCTCGCCAGCGCCAAGGGCGAGCCCGCTCCCGAGGACGGCTACGGCGGCCAGTACATCCATGACATCGCCGCGGCCGTGGTGGAGCGCCGACCTGACGTGAAGGAGCTCGACGACGCCCAGGCGCAGGAGGTCTTCCGCGAGGTCGGCGTCGACATGATGTTCGACGAGATCAAGAAGTCGCTCCACGAGTTCGGCGTCGACTTCGACGTCTACTTCCACGAGAAGTCGCTCCACGACTCCGGCGCCGTCGAGCGTGCCATCGAGCGGCTCACCGAGATGGGCAACACCTACGAGGCCGATGGAGCCCTGTGGCTCCGCACGGAGAAGTACGGCGACGACAAGGACCGGGTGATCATCCGGTCCAACGGCACCCCGGCCTACATCTCCGGTGACCTCGGCTACTACCTCGACAAGCGTGAGCGGGGGTTCGACCGCTGCTTCATCATGCTGGGCGCCGACCACCACGGCTACGTCGGCCGGATGAACGCGATGTGCAGCGCCTTCGGCGACGAGCCGGGCAAGAACCTCGAGATCCTCATCGGCCAGATGGTGAACCTGTTGCGGGACGGCGCGCCCCTGCGGATGTCGAAGCGTGCCGGCACCGTGGTGACGATCGACGACCTGGTCGACGCGATCGGCGTCGACGCCAGCCGCTACGCGCTCGCCCGCTACCACAGCGACAGCCCGATCGACATCGACCTCGACCTGTGGTCGCGGGCGACGAACGACAACCCGGTGTTCACCGTCCAGTACGCCCACGCGCGGGTGTCCAGCCTGATGCGCAACGCCGCCGACCTCGGCGTCACCGCCGAGTCGCACCCCGGGCTGCTCACCCACGAGAAGGAGGGTGAGCTGCTGCGCGCGCTCGCGGAGTTCCCGCGGGTCGTCAAGGCGGCCGCCGAGCTCCGCGAGCCGCACCGCGTGGCGCGCTACCTCGAGGAGCTGGCCGGCACCTACCACCGCTTCTACGACAGCTGCCGGGTCCTGCCCCGTGGCGACGAGGAGACCTCCGACCTCCACCGGGCGCGGCTGATGCTGGTCGACGCGACGCGGGTGGTGCTCGCCAACGGCCTCGACCTGCTGGGCGTCTCGGCTCCCGAGAGGATGTGATCGGGCGTGCCGACCGCGCACCCGTCCGGTTGGGCCCACGCGGACGGCGCGCTGCGCGGTCCGCACTGGTTGCGTGAGCCGAGCGACCCCGACGC
>DASTPB010000020.1:0-10764 GCA_035762385.1 Nocardioides sp.
CTGCGCCCGCGTCGCGCGTGCGGCGCCACGGCGGGGGTCGAGCGGACCATCGTCCGCTCGACGCACGCCATGGCGTGCGTTCAGCGTCCGCGAGGGTGTCCTAGTCCGCGGCCGACGTGCCCGCCCGGGCCCGGGCGCAGGCCCTAGGCTCAGCCGCGTGATGATCCGACCGGCCGAGCTGGCTGCGATCAAGGCGGGCACGATCGACCTGGCGTTCCGCCGGTGGGCCAAGCCCCGCGTCGTGGTCGGCACCCGGATGCGCACTGGCGTCGGGGTCATCGAGGTGACGAGCGTCGAGCAGGTCAGCGTCAGCCGACTGCGGGCGGACGACGCCCGCCGGGCCGGGGCCCCCTCGCTCGCGGCGCTCAAGGAGGCTCTCGCCGTGCGACCGGACGACCCGGCGTGGCGCATCGGGCTGGCGTACGCCGGTCCCGACCCGCGCGAGGCGCTCCGCTCGACCGTCCCGGACGCCGACGAGCTCGCGACGATCAACGCCCGGCTCGACCGCCTCGACGCCGCGTCGGCGTACGGCCCGTGGACGCGGGAGACCCTCGACCTGATCGACCTCAACCCGACGGTGCGCGCACCCGACCTCGCTGAGCAGGTGGGCCGCGAGACCGCCGACTTCAAGAAGGACGTCCGCAAGCTCAAGGAGCTGGGGCTGACGGAGTCGCTGGCGATCGGCTACCTCCTCTCGCCGCGCGGGGAGGCCGTCGTCGACGCCGGGCTCGCGGAGCCGCGGGTGCGGGCGCCCCGCGAGCAGGGCACCCCCTTGCCGCGCAGCATCGGGGCGCCGGCGACGCGAGCCCTCCGCGAGGCCGGCGTGACCACGCTCGAGCAGGTGGCGGCGTACTCGGCCGACCAGCTCGCGGCGATGCACGGCGTCGGGCCGATCGCGATCGCGCGCCTCGGCGAGGCGCTGGCCGAACGGGGGAGCGGGCTCGCCGGCTAGAGCAGCGCGCCGCCCACTCAGTGGGCGATCAGCCCGACCCCGAGCGTGCCCATCACCACGGCGATCGCCGAGTCGAGCACGCGCCACGCCCGGGGGCGGGCGAAGACACCGCGCAGCAGCCGGGCGCCGTAGCCCAGGCCGAAGAACCACAGCAGGCTGGCGAGGATGGTGCCGGAGAGGAACCACCAGCGGTCGGTGCCGAAGCTGTTGGCGACCGTGCCGAGCATGAGCACGGCGTCGAGGTAGAAGTGCGGGTTGAGCCAGGTCAGGGCGAGGGTCAGCAGGACCGCGCGCCCGGCGGTCAGCGACGTCGACTCGCCTGCCTCGAGCGCTGCCGGGCGCCACGCGCGCATCGCGGCGTGCACGCCGAACGCGATCAGGTAGAGGCCGCCGAGGATCTGGGCCACCGGCAGGACCGCGGGCCACCGCTCGAGCACGACGCCCAGGCCGGCCACGCCCGCCGTGATCGCGACGACGTCCGAGAGCAGGCAGGTCAGCACGATCGGGAGCACGTGCTCACCGCGGATCCCCTGGCGCAGGAGGAACGCGTTCTGCGCGCCGATGGCGACGATGAGGGCGAGTCCGGTAAGCAGACCGGTGAGAGCAACCTGGAACATGCAGACAACGCTAGGTCGCGTGCCGTGTTCAATCCAGCGAAGGATTCTGAGCAATCATTAGGATGTCTTGGTATGAAAGACATCACCCAGCTCGACCCTGTGGCCCTGCGCACACTGGCCGTCGCCGTCCGGCTCGGCACCTTCGAGGCGGCCGCCCGCGAGCTGCACGTGACGCCCTCGGCGGTGAGCCAGCGGATCAAGGCGCTCGAGACCCGGATCGGCCGCGTCCTGCTGCACCGGGTCAAGCCGCTGGAGCCCACCGAGGCCGGCCTCGTGCTCGTGCGACTGGCCACGCAGACCGAGCTGCTGGAGCGCGAGGCGGTCGCCGAGCTCGTCGAGGAGCCCGACGCGAGCGGCACGTCGTACGCCTCGCTGCCGATCGCGGTGAACGCAGACGCCCTCTACGGGTGGTTCGTCGACGCGCTGGCCGAGGTGCAGTCGCGCCACCGCGTGGTCTTCGAGGTCGTGCGCGAGGACCACACGCGCACCGCGGAGCGCCTGCGTCGCGGCGAGGTGGTCGCGGCGATCACCGGCGAGCCCAAGCCCGTGCCCGGGTGCCGCGTCGTGCGCCTGGGGCGGCTCCGGTACGCCGCTGTCGCCACGCGCGACTTCCACGCCACCCACTTCGCCGACGGCGTGGGGTCGGGCACGCTGGCGGAGGCCCCGATCGTGGCGTTCGACCGCAACGACTCGCTGCAGCACGACTTCATCCGCCGGGTGACCCGCCGGCACCTCGCGCCGCCGGTGACCTATCTCCCGTCGGTGCGCGAGTTCGACCGGGCCATCCGCGTCGGCATGGGGTGGGGACTCCTCCCGGAGTCCGACGTCGTCGACGAGCTCGACCGCGGCGACCTCGTCGAGCTGGTGCCGGGCCGCCGGCCCGAGGTGCCGCTGTTCTGGCAGCACTGGCGGCTCGGGTCCGCGCTGGTCGACGACCTGACCGACGCGGTGGTGGGCGCCGCCCGCGGGTGGATGGCGGGCTGAGCCGGGCCCGGCGCCGCTCGCACGGATCTCGCCATTCCCCTGACAGCCGCGCGAGCCAGACCTAGGCTCCGAGCGAGATCGAGCACGGAGCTCGTCACGACCTGATCGGGGAGACCCAGTGGCACGTCGCCGCGCATCGTTCGCCGCCGCCCTCTGCGCCGGTCTGGTACTCACGCTCAACGCCTGCGGGGGGTCCGGCGAGGCCGCCGCCACCAAGGGCGACGACTTCATGCTCGAGGGCGAGAAGCTCGAGGCCATCCGCGGCCAGGTCGACAAGATGGGCATCGTGGAGTGGCACGGCCAGCTGCTCACCAAGAACCCGGACACCGGGGGCAAGCGCATCTTCGACCTCGATGGCCGCTACAGCCCCTCGACCGGCTACAGCGAGCTGTCGATGGACTCCGCGATCGGGGGCGACGTCCAGCAGGTCGACTACCTCGTCGTCGCCGGCCGCACCTACTTCAACAGCGAGATCTGGGGGCCCAACGCCGCCGACTGCTTCGCCGACATCACCGACGACCAGGAGGGGCGCAGCTGGGCGCTGCCGACCGACCTGGACCCGACGTGGCCCGTCACCGCTGCACGGGCGGTCAAGCTGGCCGGTGACGGGGTCGCCGTCGGGGTGCCCGCCAAGGCCGTGCTGACCGGCATGCCGCGCGGCCTGTTCCCCACGGTCCCGGCGGCGCTCGACGACGTCGAGGCCCGGGCCGTCGTCACCCCGCACGGGCACCTGATCGAGGTCGGCGTCGACGTCCTCAACATGTGGAACGCCGTCCCCGACGAGGATCGCGCCGCCATCGACACGCGCAAGGCGGGCTGGTGGGCGATGACGATGAAGGAGTCGCCGGACGGCACGAGCATCACGCCGCCCAAGTACGTCTTCGACCCCAAGGTCACGCCGCCGAGCCAGTGCAAGCGGGGCTGACGCGGCGTCAGTGCCAGCAGGCATGATCGGCTCGTGCCCACCTACGTCGCCTTCCTGCGCGCCATCAACCTCGGCGCGACCCGCAAGTTCCCCAAGGACGCGATCAAGGCCGCGACCGAGGCGGCCGGCGGGTCCGACGTCGAGACCTACATCAACACCGGCAACGTCCGGCTGACCCACCCCGCGCGGTCGGCGGCGAAGGTCCGGGCCGCGCTGGAGGAGGCGTACGCCGCCGAGGCGGGGTTCGAGGTGCCGACGGTCGTCTTCACGACCCAGGAGCTCGCCGAGCTCACGGCACGCGCCGAGGAGCTGCACGCCGAGCACGACCCGGCCGGGCAGCACTACGTCACGCTCTTCTCCACCGCACCCACCGCAGCGACGACGTCGGCCGCCCACGCGCTCGAGCACGACGGGGAGACCGTCGTGGTCGACGGCCGCGCCGCCTACGTGCTCCTCGACGGCAACATCCACACCTCGAAGGTGCTCTCCAGCAAGGAGTTCGCCGCGCTCGGCCAGGGAACGGCGCGCACGATCAAGGTGTTGAGGACCGTGACCGAGAAGTGGTGCTGACCCGGGTCGCAGCCGTCAGGCGATCTCGACGCCGGCGCCGGCGAGCTCGGTGATCGCGGCGGCTGTGGACTCCTCGGCCACGCCGGCGCACAGGGCGGTGAGGACCCGCGTGGTGAATCCCTCCGACGCGCCGTCGAGCGCGGTCGCGCGCACGCAGTGGTCGGTGGCGATGCCGCACACGTCGACCTCCTCCACCTGGCGCGCCCGCAACCAGTCGGCCAGCGCCTCCCCCGACGCCGTACGCCCCTCGAACCCGCTGTAGGCCGCCTGGTGCTCGCCCTTGAAGAACACCTCGTCGAAGGGCTGGGGGTCGAGGTTGGGGTGGAAGGCGGCCCCCTCGGTGCCGACCTTGCAGTGCACCGGCCACGACTCGACGAAGTCCGGCTTGACCGACCAGTGCGAGCCGGGGTCGACGTGGTGGTCCTTCGTGGCGACCACGACGTCGTAGTCCGGCGCGTCGTCGGCCCGCGAGTGCCAGCGGTGCAGCAGGTCGTTGATGTCGGACGCCACCCGGGCGCCGCCCTCCACGGGCAGGGAGCCACCCTCGCAGAAGTCGTTCTGGACGTCGACGACGATCAGGGCACGAGCCATGGCCCGAGGCTATCGGGGGACGTGCGCACGGGGCAGCCCCTCACGGGCCGAGGTGGACGGTCGGGATCACCGGCTCGCCGGCGGACATCATGGTGATCGCGCGAGGGAGCTCCGCGATCGACGCGCGGTGGCGCGCGCGGGCCTCGTCGAGCGTCACCCGGCCGACGACCTCGCCGCCGCGCACCAGCGGGACCAGCAGCGCACGGTCGTCGCCGTCGTCCTCCGGAGGTGCGCCGATCCCGACCACCTCGGCCTCGGCCACCCCGCCCGCACCGCGGCGGCGCAGGGCGTACTTCCGCCCGCCGATCGACTGCTTGTCCGTCGACTTCTTGGCGACCGACACCAGCTCGCCATCCGCGTCCTCGCGCGCCACCAGCTTGTAGACGAAGCCGCAGGTCGGGTGGCCCGAGCCGGTGACCAGCTGGGTCCCCACGCCGTACGCGTCGACCGGGGCGGCAGCCAAGGCCGCGATGGCGTGCTCGTCGAGGTCGCTGGTGACCACGATCCGGGTGGCGCTGGCGCCGAGGCCGTCGAGCTGGGCCCGCACCTCACGGGCCACCTCGCCGAGGTCCCCGGAGTCCAGGCGCACCGCCCCCAGTCCCGTGCCGGCGACCTCCACCGCGAGGCGTACGGCCTCCGCCACGTCGTAGGTGTCGACGAGCAGCGTCGTGCCCACCCCGAGGGTCTGCACCTGGGCGCGGAAGGCGTCGGCCTCGGCGTCGTGGAGGAGCGTGAAGGAGTGCGCGGCGGTGCCGGTGGACGGCACGCCGTAGAGGGCGCGGGCCGCGAGGTTGCTGCTGGCGTCGAAGCCGGCGACGTAGGCCGCTCGCGCAGCCGCGACCGCCGCCTGCTCGTGGGTGCGGCGCGACCCCATCTCGATGCACGGGCGGGACCCGGCCGCCAGCGTCATCCGGGACGCCGCCGAGGCGATCGCGGAGTCGTGGTTGTAGACGGAGAGCAGGACGGTCTCGAGGAGCACGGCCTCGGCGAAGGTGCCCTCGACCACCAGGAGCGGGGAGTACGGGAAGTACGCCTCGCCCTCGGCGTAGCCCCACACGTCGCCGGAGAAGCGGTAGGCGGCGAGCCACTCGAGCATGTCGGGGTCCACCACCCCCTCGAGCGCGGTCAGCGACGCGGCGTCGAAGCGGAAGTCCTCGATGGCGTCCAGCGCCCGGCCGACCCCGGCCACGACGCCGTAGCGGCGACCGGGCGGGAGGCGCCGCGGGAAGAGCTCGAAGACCGCCCGCCGGTCGGCCGTCCCGGACTGGCGCGCGGCCTGGACCATGGTCAGCTCGTAGTGGTCGGTCAGGAGCGCTGTCGCCGCACGGGGTGAGCTCGTCACGACCGACACTGTGCCACGATGGGCTGCGTGTCAGCCGCCAGCCCCGTAGAGGTCGAGCCGACCCTGACGCCCGACGAGATCACCTTCCTGGCCAAGTCGTGGGTGACCCTCGTGTGGGACGACCCGGTCAACCTGATGTCCTACGTCTCCTACGTGTTCCAGAAGTACTTCGGCTACGACAAGGCGAAGGCCGAGAAGCTGATGCTGGAGGTCCACACCGAGGGCAAGTCGGTGGTCTCGACGGGCACGCGCGAGGAGATGGAGCGCGACGTGCAGGCGATGCACGAGTACGGACTCTGGGCGACGATGGAGAAGGCGTCCTGAGGTGAGCGGGTTCGAACGACACCGGAGGTCCGGGCGCGTCATCGCGACCTTCACCGGCTTCGAGGCCGACCTGCTGCGCTCCCTCGCCTCGCAGATGGTCGAGCTGCTGCGCAACGAGCGGGCCGAGCCCGCGGCGGCACCGACCGACGCGTTCGACGCGATGATGGCCGAGTTCTCCGGCGCGACGACCATCCCCGAGGACCCGGTGCTCGCGCGCCTCTTCCCGACCGCCTACCCCGACGACGAGGAGTCCGCCGCCGACTTCCGGCGCTTCACCGAGGGCGGGCTGCGCGACGGCAAGGCCTCGGCCGCCGGCGCGATCATCGACACCCTGGAGGACGCCGGCCTCCCGCCCGAGCTGACGCAGGACGGCCTCGTCATCGACGTCGAGCTCACCCACGCCGAGGCCGAGACCTGGATGCGTGCCTTCACCGACATCCGGCTCGCGCTGGCCACCCGGCTGGGCGTGGAGGCCGGGGACGAGCACTACTGGCACTCGCTGCCCGACGACGACCCGCGCGCGCAGGCCCACGACATCTACGAGTGGGTGGGCTACCTGCAGGAGACCGTCGTCGAGGCACTGACGGCCGGATGACCCCCGTCCCGGAGTTCGTCCTCGCGTTGCGCGACAAGGTCGGCCACGACCCGCTGTGGCTGCCCGGCGTGACGGCCGTCGTCCGGCGGGCCGACCAGGTGCTGCTGGTGCGGCGTGCCGACAACGGCGCGTGGACGCCGGTCACCGGGATCGCTGACCCGGGCGAGGAGCCCGCCGTCACCGCGGCCCGCGAGGCCATGGAGGAGACCGGCGTGCGGATCCGCGTGGATCGGCTCGCCTCGACCTCGGTGCACCCCGAGGTCGTGTACGACAACGGGGACCGTGCGACCTACCTCGACCTGACCTTCGCCTGCACCTGGCTCGAGGGGGAGGCCCACGTCGCCGACGACGAGTCGAGCGACGTGCGGTGGTGGCCGCTGGGGTCGCTGCCCCCGATGAGCGACGTCATGCTCGAGCGGATCGATGCCGCGACCAGCGGGGAGACCGCGGCACGGTTCGTCGCCCCGGCGGACGGGACCGACGTCGAGCCGCCGCCCGTGCTCGCCCCTCCTGCACCCGTGCTCGGGGTCGACGCCTGCCCGGGCGGGTGGGTCGGCGTGGTGATCGACCCGGACCGCCGTGCGTCGGTCTTCGTCGCACCCGAGATCGCCGGCCTCGTCGAGCTGGTCCGCGAGCAGCACGACGTCTCCGTCGTCGCGATCGACATCCCGATCGGCCTGCCCGACACAGGTGGACGTCGGGCTGATGCGGAGGCCCGGCGCGCACTGGTCGGCAAGGCCTCCTCGGTCTTCTCCACCCCCGTGCGGGCAGCGGTCGAGGCGGCGACCTACGAGGAGGCCCGGGCGGCCAACCTCGCTGCGACCGACGGACGCACCAGCGTCAGCGCCCAGGCGTACGCCCTGAGCGAGAAGGTGCTCCAGGTCGACGCGTGGGTGCGGGGGCGGCCCGGTGCCCGCGTGATCGAGGTCCACCCCGAGCTGAGCTTCGCCACGATGACCGGGGCGCCCGTCCAGCAGCGCAAGAAGGACGCCGCCGGGGTCCGCGCCCGCCGCGAGGCGCTTGCGGCGCACGGCATCGTGGCGCCCGCGTGGTTCCGCGGGGCCGGGTTCGGTGAGGACGACCTCCTCGACGCGTGCGCGGTCGCCTGGACGGCCGTACGCCACGCGCTGGGCGTCTCCGAGTCCTACCCCGAGGTGCCGGAGGTCTTCTCCGACGGCATCCCGGCCGCCATCTGGGCCTGACCGCCGTCAGCCGGAGTGCGTGAGCACGCCGTAGCGCTCGCGGGAGGCGAGCGCCCAGCGAGCCGCGGGCACGGAGACGAGGGCGACCGCGAGCATCAGCGCGGCCAGCACGAGCCAGCCGGTCTCACCCATCTCCACGCAGAACAGCGTCACCACGGGAGGCCCGACGACGGCGATCACGCTGAAGCCGAGACCGGCGAAGCCCTGGTACTGGCCCTGGCGCTCGTGGGGCGCGAGGCCCATCTGCAGACCCCACTGGCCACCGGAGCCGATCATCTCGCCGACGACGTGGACGAGTGACCCGACGACCAGCACCGCGACGGCGAACGTCGCGTCGCCCCGGTCGGCCAGCGCGACGATGGCGAAGCCGCAGGCGATCCACACCGCGCCACGGACCAGCGCCCGGGCGCCCGCCTCGACGGAGTCGGCGCGACGCGAGAGGCGCACCTGGAAGAGGGCCACGCACGCGGTGTTCAGGACCAGCAGCACGGCGACCATGACCGGCGGCGCGTCGGTCCGCTCGGAGATGTAGAGCGCGAGACCGAGCTCCATGACGAAGAAGTGCAGCGAGAACAGGCCGGTGATGGCCACGATGACGACGTAGGGCCAGTCGCGCAGCACCGCGAGCCGCGGCTCGCCCTCGACCCGGACGTAGGCCGGCAGCTCGGGCAGGCGGGTGGTGTTCCAGGCGGCGAAGCCGGTGAAGACGGCGTTGAGGAGGAACACCGAGACGTAGGCCCAGGTCTCGTCGACCACCAGCGCGGCGCCGCCGAAGACCGAGCCCAGGCCGAGGGCGGTGTTGGTGACCGCGCGGAGGTACGCCTTGAACTGCACACCCCGCCCGCCCGTGGCGAGCTGCGCGATGACGCCCTGCTGGACCGACCCGGCCGAGCGCTCGAAGAGGGCGAGCAGGCCGAGGAGCAGCGCGAGCTGCCACGGCGTACGGGCGAGGACGGGCAGGGCACTGGTCACGGCCGCACCGGCCATGCACCAGGTGAGCACGCGACGCGGGCCGTGGCTGTCACCGAGGTGCCCGGCGGGCACCTGCACGACGATGCCGACCACCGCCGCGAGCGCCAGGGCGAAGGCCACCTCCGCGGCGGAGAAGCCGACCTGGCGGGTGAAGTAGAGCGCGCTGGTCGTCATCACCGCGCCGCCACCGAAGCGGTTCGCGAACGAGCCCAGCGCCAGGACCCGCAGGTCCCGCTCGAGGGGGATGCCGCGACGGGTCAGTGGTGCCTGAGCCTGCGTCAACGTCATGTGGTGCCCCCTCGAAGTATCTCGACGTCAAGACTATGTGGTGAGACGCGTTCGAGTCGCATCGCCGTCCTGCCTACCCTTGACGGCGTGCTGACCATCGACCGGGAGACGTACGACGCCATCGTGGCGCACGCCAAGCGCGACCACCCCGACGAGGCGTGCGGCGTCGTCGCGGGCCCGGAGGGCAGCGACCGTCCCGAGCGGTTCATCCCGATGGTCAACGCCGCCGGCAGCCCGACGTTCTACGAGTTCGACTCCACCGAGCTCCTGCAGCTCTACAAGGAGATGGACGCGCGTGACGAGGAGCCGGTCGTCGTCTACCACTCCCACACGGCCACCGAGGCCTACCCCAGTCGCACCGACATCGGCCTCGCCAGCGAGCCCAACGCCCACTACGTGCTCGTGAGCACACGCGAGCACGGGAATAGTGAGGGCCCGGTGGAGTTCAGGTCCTACAGAATCATCGACGGAGTCGTGACCGAGGAAGAGGTCGCGATCCTGCCCACCGAGGAAGCGAGCACCCCCTGATGGCCATCGAGGTCCGGATCCCCACCATCCTGCGCACCTACACCGACGGCGCCAAGGCCGTCGAGGGTGCCGGCGGCACGCTGTCCGCCCTGATCGACGACCTCGAGGGCAACCACCCCGGGATCAAGGACCGGCTCGTCGAGGACAAGTCCGGGTCGACCGACCTGCGCCGGTTCGTCAACGTCTACATCAACGACGAGGACGTCCGCTTCATCGGCGGCCTCGACGCCGAGCTCTCCGACGGCGACCAGGTCGTCGTCCTCCCCGCCGTCGCCGGCGGGTGAGCCCCGGCCCCACCTGATCCCGTGACGCGCTACGACGACCTGCTGGCCTCCGTCGGCAACACCCCGCTGGTGGGGCTGCCGCGGCTCTCGCCCAGCCCGGACGTACGCCTCTGGGCCAAGCTCGAGGACCGCAACCCGACGGGCTCGATCAAGGACCGGCCGGCCCTGAGGATGATCGAGCAGGCCGAGAAGGACGGCACGCTGCGCCCGGGGTGCACCATCCTGGAGCCCACCAGCGGCAACACCGGCATCTCGCTGGCGATGGCCGCCAAGCTCAAGGGCTACCGGATCGTCTGCGTGATGCCCGAGAACACGTCCGAGGAGCGCCGCCAGCTGCTGCGGATGTGGGGCGCGGAGATCGTCTCCTCGCCGGCGGCCGGGGGCTCCAACGAGGCGGTCCGGGTCGCGAAGCAGGTCGCGGGCGAGCACCCCGACTGGGTGATGCTCTACCAGTACGGCAACGAGGCCAACGCCCTCGCGCACGAGGACGGCACCGGCCCGGAGATCCTCGCCGACCTCCCGGGCATCACCCACTTCGTCGCCGGCCTCGGCACGACCGGCACGCTCATGGGCGTGTCCCGCTTCTTCCG
>DASTPB010000021.1:0-3846 GCA_035762385.1 Nocardioides sp.
TCCCAGAGGCTCTCCTTGATGCCCTTGGACCCCTGCCCGGACTGAGTCGGCTCACTCATGGTTCTCCTCCGCTGCAGCGGTGACGGTGGTGCGGCTCTGGGCGAACGTCAGCGGCGCGGCGCCTCCGCGCACGGCCCCGCCGGCGGGCATCGGCGGCACGGGGAAGCCGCCGGCGAAGGCGTCGTGCGGCTCGTCGCTCGCCTCGGCCGGTGCGGCGTCGTCGGCCGTCGGACCCGTCTTGTCGCCGCGGTCGCCGACGAACATCAGCCCCACGGTCAGCACGAGCAGGACGGCGATCGCGGCGACGAGGTAGGTGCGGTTGATGTTGCCCTCGAGGGAGATGACGCGGATGGTCGCGACGGCCACGATCCAGGCCAGCGCCACCGGGATCAGGATCTTCCAGCCCAGCGCCATGAACTGGTCGTAGCGCATGCGGGGCAGCGAGCCGCGCAGCCAGACGAACAGGAACACGAAGATGAAGACCTTGCCGAAGAACCACAGGAGCGGCCAGTAGCCGCTGTTGGCGCCCTCCCACACGTTCTCGATGCCCCACGGCGCGGCCCAGCCGCCGAGGAACAGCGTCGTGGCGATCGCTGACACGGTGACGAGGTTGATGTACTCGGCGAGGAAGAACAGCGCGAACTTCAGGCTGGAGTACTCGGTGTGGAACCCGCCGACCAGCTCGCCCTCGGCCTCGGGGAGGTCGAAGGGGGCGCGGTTGGTCTCGCCGACCATCGAGATCACGTAGATGACGAACGACGGCAGCAGGATGAGGCCGAACCAGAGGCGGTCCTGGGCGGCGACGATCTGCGAGGTGGACATCGACCCGGCGTAGAGGAAGACCGCCACCAGAGCGAGGCCCATCGCGACCTCGTAGGAGATCATCTGCGCGCTCGAGCGCAGGCCGCCCAGCAGGGAGTACGTCGAACCCGACGACCAGCCGCCGAGCACGATGCCGTAGATGCCGATCGAGGCGATGGCGAGCATGAAGAGCACCGCCACCGGCATGTCGGTCAGCTGCAGCGGGGTCTCATGGCCGAAGAAGTTGACCACGGGCCCGAACGGGATCACCGCCCACGTGATGAAGGCGGGGACGGTCGCGATGATCGGCGCCAGGAGGAAGACGACCTTGTCGGCCGACTTGGGGATGATGTCCTCCTTGAGCGCCAGCTTGACGCCGTCGGCGAGCGACTGCAGGAGGCCGAAGGGGCCGTGCACGTTGGGGCCGACGCGGTGCTGCATCCGCGCGACGACGCGGCGCTCGAACCAGATGTTGAAGAGCGTCAGCAGCACCAGGACCAGGAAGATGAACACCGCCTTCAGCAGGATCACCCACCAGGGGTCCTGGCCGAAGTCGGTCAGCTCCGGGTTGGGCAGGTCCGCTGCCAGCGGGGCGAGGTGCATCACTGGACCCGTCACTGTGCTGCTCCCTTCAGGGTGACCGTGCTGCCGGGGGAGGCGAGCTCGGCGAGGACGCCGCGGCCGAAGGACCGGGCCGGCAGCCAGACGACACCGTCGGGCATGTCGGCGACCACGACGGGGAGCGTCACGCTCCCCCGGTCACCGGTGACCGTGACGAGCTGGTCGCCACCGGGCTGCGCCTCGAGCATCCCGAGCACCGACTCGTAGGACGCCCGGCTCACGCGGGCGACCGGCCGGCGGGCGGTGGCCCGGAGGTGCTCCTCGCCGTCCTGCATGGAGCCCAGGTCGATCAGCTGCTTCCAGGTCGCGAGCGCGAAGGCGGTCTCGCCCTTCTTCGGCGTCCTGGCCGGCTTGGGCGCCTTCCCGGCGTCGAGGGCCGGGCGGTCCCCGTCCCACGGGCCGAGGGCCTGCATCTCGTCGCGCACCTCGGTGACCGTGCGGAAGCCGAGCGGTCGACCGTGACCGATCGCGGCGAGCTCGTCGGCGATGCCGGACAGGACGCGCAGGTCGGGCAGCGACGCGGGGTTCGCGAACACCGCGCCGAACGATCGAGGGCGTCCGTCCCAGGTGACGAAGGTGCCGGCCTTGTCGGTGACCGGGGCCACGGGCAGGACGACGTCGGCGGCGCGCGTCACGTCGGTCTCGCGCAGCTCGAGGCTGACCACGAAGCGGGCCGCGTCGAGGGCCGCTCGGAAGGCGGCGGGGTCTGCGGTGTCGTCGGGGTCGACACCGCCGACGACGAGACCACCGAGGTCGCCCTTGAGCAGCGCCGCGACGATCGCGTTGCCGTCGCGACCCACCTTGGCGGGGATCGACTCGGTGCCCCACGCCGCGCCGACGTCGACGCGCGCGGAGGCCTCGGTGAGCGGGCGTCCCCCGGGCAGGAGGTTGGGCAGCGCGCCGGCCTCGACCGCGCCGCGGTCACCGGCGCGCCGCGGCACCCAGGCGATGCGGGCACCGGTGCCGGCCGCGAGCCCTGCCGCGGCGCTGAGCGCGCCGTGGGTCTGGGCGAGGCGCTCGCCGACGAGGATGACGGCGTCCTTGGTGATGCCGTGCTCGGCGTCCTTGAGCGAGCCGATGGCCTCGACCTCGGCGCCGGGGGCGGCCGGCACCAGCCGGCCCTTCATCTTCGTCAGGCCGCGCGAGGCGTAGGGCGCCACGGACACCACCTGCGTACGACCGCGCCTGGTGGCCTTGCGCAGCCGGAGGAAGAGCGTCGCCGCCTCGTCCTCGGGCTCGAGGCCCAGCAGCACCACGACGGGTGCTGCCTCGAGGTCGGCGTAGGTGACGTCGCCGGAGAGCGCGACGTGCGAGGCGAGGAAGCTGGCCTCCTCCGCGCTGTGCGGGCGGGCGCGGAAGTCG
This sequence comes from Nocardioides sp., assembly GCA_035762385.1. Lineage (GTDB taxonomy): Bacteria > Actinomycetota > Actinomycetes > Propionibacteriales > Nocardioidaceae > Nocardioides. The sequence continues at coordinate 2,785 of DASTPB010000021.1, forward strand.
ATGTCGTTGGTGCCGAGCGAGACGCGGGCGAACTTGGCGTAGGCATAGGCGTCCTCGGCGGTCAGGCGACCACCCGTGAGCACCGCTGAGGCGCCGGCGTCACGCAGTCCGCGGGCGGCGACGGCGAAGGCCTCGGTCCACGACGCCGGACGCAGCTCGCCCCGCCCGCCGTCGGGCCGGATCTCGCGGACCTGCGGGTAGGTGATCCGGTCGGCCACCTGGGCGTAGCGGAACGCGAAGCGGTCCTTGTCGCTGATCCACTCCTCGTTGACCTCGGGGTCGTTGCCGGCGAGGCGACGCATGACCTTGCCGCGACGGTGGTCGATGCGGATGGCCGCGCCGCAGGCGTCGTGCTCGCCGACGCCGGGCGTCGAGACGAGGTCGAAGGGCCGCGAGCGGAAGCGGTAGTCGGCCGAGGTGAGCGCACCGACCGGGCAGATCTGGATCGCGTTGCCGGAGAAGTAGCTCTCGTAGGGCTCGCGCTCGTAGATCGCGACCTGCTGGAGCGCGCCGCGCTCGGCGAGGGCGATGAAGGGGTCGCCGGCGACCTGCTCGGAGAAGCGGGTGCAGCGGGCGCAGAGGACGCAGCGCTCGCGGTCGAGCAGGACCTGGGCCGAGATGTTGATCGGCTTGGGGAAGGTGCGCTTGATGCCGCCGCGCTCGGCGAACCGGCTCTCACCCCGACCGTTGCTCATCGCCTGGTTCTGCAGGGGGCACTCGCCGCCCTTGTCGCAGACCGGGCAGTCGAGCGGGTGGTTGATGAGCAGGAACTCCATGACGCCCTGCTGCGCCTTGTCGGCCACCTCGCTGGTGGCCTGGGTGTTGACGACCATGCCCTCGGCCACCGGGAGGGTGCAGGAGGCCTGGGGCTTGGGGAAGCCGCGGCCGTTGCCGGCGTCGGGGATGTCGACCAGGCACTGGCGGCAGGCGCCGACCGGGTCGAGCAGCGGGTGGTCGCAGAAGCGCGGGATCTGCACGCCGACCTGCTCGGCGGCGCGGATGACCAGCGTGTCCTTGGGGACGCTGACCTGGACGCCGTCGATGGTCAGGGTGACCAGGTCG
>DASTPB010000022.1:0-17569 GCA_035762385.1 Nocardioides sp.
GGGCCTCTACTTCGCCGGCGACGGCGCCAAGCTCGACGACGACGGCGACATCTGGCTCCTCGGCCGCGTCGACGACGTGATGAACGTGTCCGGCCACCGGCTGTCGACGACCGAGATCGAGTCGGCGCTCGTCTCGCACCCCAAGATCGCCGAGGCGGCCGTCGTCGGTGCCGCCGACGAGACCACCGGTCAGGCCGTCTGCGCGTTCGTCATCCTCCGCGACTCCGCCGGCGACGGCGGCGAGGACATCGTCGAGGAGCTGCGCAAGCACGTCGCCAAGGAGATCGGCGCGATCGCCAAGCCGCGCCAGATCATGGTCGTGCCCGAGCTGCCCAAGACCCGCTCCGGCAAGATCATGCGCCGCCTGCTCAAGGACGTCGCCGAGCACCGCGAGGTCGGCGACGTGACCACCCTCGCCGACTCGACCGTGATGGACCTGATCAAGTCCAAGGAGACCTCGGCCCCCGCCGAGGACTGACGCCCCTCCGCCCTGGCGTACGACGTCCAGCCCCGATATCTGAGGACGTGACGGACGGGAATCGGCCCCTCAGCCGTCCACGGCGTCCTCAGATGTCCGGGTGCGGGTGGCGGCGAGCAGCAGCACGGCACCGACGACCGCGGCGATGAGCGACGCGAGCAGGATGGCGATCTTCGCCTCGTCCGTCAGCAGCTCGGCGCCGGGGAACGAGAGCCCCGCGATGAAGATCGAGACCGTGAAGCCGATGCCGGCGACGGCGCCGAGACCCACGACCATCGGCCACGTCGTGTGCTCGGGCAGCTTCGCGACGCCGAGGCGTACGGCGACGAAGGAGGTCGCGACGATGCCGATCGGCTTGCCGAGCACCAGGCCCAGGACGATGCCGAGGCCCACCGGCTCGGTGAGGACCTCGCCGATGGCGCCCAGCTCCACGCCCGCGTTGGCGAGCGCGAAGACGGGGAGGACGACGTAGGCCGAGAGGGGGTGCAGCGCGCTGATCAGCCGCTCGACCACCGACACCGACTCCTGCAGCAGGAACCGCAGCCGCGCCAGCTCGTCGGCGTCGAGCTGACGGTCCTCCAGGGCACGCGCGGCGAACTCGCGGGCGACCTCCTCCTTGAGGAGGGGCGTCGCGGGGGCGAGCAGGCCGATGGCGACGCCGGCCAGCGTGGCGTGGACGCCGGACTCCAGGAGGGCGAACCACACGCCCACCCCGAGGACCCCGTAGACCACCACGCTCCAGATGCGCAGCATGCGCGCCGCGACCATCAGGCCGAGGAGGCCGACAGCGATCGCGAGCCACGTCAGCGAGAGGTCGCTCGTGTAGAAGACGGCGATCACGAGGATCGCACCGATGTCGTCGACGATCGCGAGCGTCAGCAGGAACAGCCGTGCCGGCGACGGGATCCGCCGCCCGAGCACCCCCAGCACACCGACCGCGAACGCGATGTCGGTCGCCATCGGGATGCCCCAGCCGGCACTGCCGTCGCTGCCGGGCGGGTTGAGCGCGACGTAGATGCCGGCCGGCACCACCATCCCGCCGACGGCCGCGACGATCGGCAGGGCTGCCGTCCGGGGGTCGCGCAGGTCGCCGTTGACCAGCTCGTACTTGATCTCGAGGCCCACGACGAAGAAGAAGATGACCATCAACGCGTCGTTGACCCAGTGCTGGAGCGACTCGTCGAGGTGCAGCGGGCCGACGTCGATGGTCAGGTGGGCGTGCCAGAGGGCGTCGTACGACGCCGCCCACGGACTGTTGGCCCAGACGAGGGCCGCCGCCGCGGCGAGCAGCAGCAGGACCGAGCCGGCCGCCTCGACACGCAGGAACTCGCGCACCGGGCGGGCGACCAACCGGGCCAACGGCTTGTCGCTGGCGCTGTAGACGGGACCGGACCTCCAGAGGTCGTCGAGCCGGGAGCGGTCTGGCGGCGTGGCCATGGCGGGGGGTCCTTCCGGGGGTGGTCGAAGCAGCATCACCGCAGCCAGACTCGCCACGGGCCGACCAGACTTCCCGGCTCACCTGTGACCCGAGTGTAGACAGGCCCGTTGGTAGGGTCGCAGCACCCAGCCCCCGGCGTACACCGAAGGACAGCTCCGATGACCAACGAACCGGTCAAGCCCGGCATCGACCCGAAGGGCGATCCGACGCTCGGCAAGCTCGTCATGGATGCGCAGCGCGACATCTCCTCGCTCGTCTCCAAGGAGATCCAGCTCGCCAAGAGCGAGCTCAAGGTCAGCGTCAAGCACGGCGGCGTGGGCATCGGCCTGTTCGCCGGCGCCGCGTTCATCGCCGTGCTCGCCATCATCATGCTGTCGGTCGCGTTCGCCTACTTCCTCAACTGGAACGGCGAGGGCCTCGACCTGCACTGGGCCTTCACGGTCGTGTTCGTCGTCTACGTCCTGATCGCGGCGCTGCTGGCCTACATCGGCCTCCGGCAGGTCAAGCAGGTCAAGGCGCCCGAGCGGGCCATCGAGCAGGGCAGGCAGATCCCGCAGGCGCTCAAGGGCCAGCCCTGACGCACGCCGAGCTCGGGCGGCGTACGACGCGGTGACCGAGCAGGCAGCGACGAACGAGGCGCCGTCGAGGTTCAGCGCACGCAGGTGCCGGTGTCGACCGGCGCGGTTGCGCTGAGGCCGGTGGTCGCCGACTCGGCCAGCTGCTCCGCGGTGAGCGCGTAGCCGGTGTCGGGGTCGCTGACGGACGCGGCGAACACCATCCCCGCGACGTCTCCCGCCGACGTGACGATCGGGCCGCCGGAGTTGCCCGGCCGGATCAGTCCGCGCAGGGAGAACACCTGGCGGATGACGGTGCCCTCGCCGTAGATGTCCGGTGAGCGCAGCCGCTGCTCCGAGCGGACGCGGCCGGACTCGACGTCGTAGGGACCGTCCTCGGGATAGCCCAGGACGGCGACGGGGTCCCGGGGCGCGACCCCGGTGTCGAAGGCCAGCGGCGGCGTCCCGGTGTCGGGCAGCGCCAGGACGGCGATGTCGAGCCTGGGGTCGTAGTGCACGACCGACGCCGTGACGGACGAGCCGCCGACCTCCACCTCGGGACGGGTGACGCCCGCGACCACGTGGGCGTTGGTCATCAGCCGGCCGGGCGCGTAGAAGAACCCGGTGCCCTCGACCCCGGCGCCGCACCCGTTGGTGCCGCGGACCTTGACCACGCTGGGCTCGGCCGCGAGCACGTCGGGGTCGCTCAGCATGCGCGGGTCGCCGGCACGGACCGCCACGATCCGCTCGGGCGCGAACGGCTCGAGGTAGCGGGGGAAGAACGTGGTCCCGACCACGTTGTTGAAGGTCTGCAGCACCTTGCCGGAGTCGGCAGGCAGGGTCTTGTCGACCTCGGCCAGGATCGCCGAGTCGCGCACCAGCGGTGTGATCGCGCCGATGCGGGTGCCGGAGACCGCGACGCCCAGGGCCCACGCGACGAGCAGCACGGCGACGGCGCTGAGGACCGATCCGCCGATGGCGTCGACGGCCCGGATCGGCTGCCAGGTGATGCGGTCGCGCAGCCGTGCGCCGACGTACTGGAAGAGCGCCTGCCCGAGGGAGGCGCAGACGATCACGATGAACAGCGCGCCCAGCGACACCCACAGCGACGGGGCGGCGTCACCCAGCGCGAGCGGCGCGGCCCAGATGCCGACGAGGCCGCCGAGCAGCAGGCCGGCGGTGGCGCTGGCGCCGGTGATGAATCCCTGCCAGTAGCCCGAGAGCGCATAGATCCCCACGAGTGCGACGAGGCACCAGTCGAGGACGTTCATCACGAGCTACTCCTCGAGCCTGGTGTTCTGGGGCGGGTCCTGCGGGGCGTTGGGGGCGAGGTCGGTGCCCCGGGGGACACCCTGCAGCATGTGGTCGGGCAGGTCACGCACCCGCGCCCGCTCCCAGTCCTGGGCCCACCCCAGGTAGTCGAACAGCCGGGCGACGATGCCGGCGGTGAAGCCCCACAGGACCACGTCGCGCCGGGCGCCGATGAGGAAGCCGGGTCCGAGCCAGCCGCTGGGGTGGCGGACGGTGATGCGGTTGTCGGCGTCGAGGAGGTCGGCGATCGCGACGTGGTGGATCTCGTGGACCTCCTCCGGGCTCTCGATGCGCACCTCTCCCCGGTCGCGCCAGTAGCCCAGGACCGGTGTCACCGCGAAGTTGCTCGGCGGCAGCCACAGCTCGGGCAGCTCGCCGAACACCTCGATCTCGGCGGGCACCAGCCCGATCTCCTCGCGGGCCTCGCGCAACGCCGCCTCGACCGGGGTCTCCCCCTCGTCGATCGAACCGCCGGGGAACGACACCTGGCCGGGGTGGGAGCGCATGTGGTGGTTGCGCTCGGTCAGCAGCAGCTCGCCGCGGTGCGCGAGGTCGTCGGGCTCGGTCGGGTCGGCGTCACGGTCGGCGAAGACCATGAGCACGGCGCCGCGGCGCGGGTCGGTGTCGGCGGGCGGCATGAAGCGGGTCAGCTCGTGGACGGTGATCGTGGAGGCGGCCTCGACGACGGGGGTCAGCCACCCCGGCAGGGCGGTGCTCACAGAGTGATCCCCAGGTGCTCGGCGACCAGGTCGCGCACCTCGTCGACCGACTCCACGCCGCCGGAGTCCTGGGCGACGACCTTGCCGGTCTCGTCGACGAAGACGAACGCCGGCAGGCCGCGGCGGGCGATCGCGAACGCGTCCTCCACCATCAGCTCGCCGCCCGGGTCGGCGACCGACGGGTAGGTCGCCCCGGTCTCCTCGGCCAGCGCGAGCGCGCCGTCGGGGTGCACGTCGTTGAAGTCGATGCCGACGAGCCGGACCCGGTCGCCGTACTGCTGGTGGAACTCCTCGAGCGCCGGCATCTCCAACCGGCACGGCTCGCACTGCGCCTGCCACAGGTTGATCAGCATCGGGCCGCGCAGCGACGAGAGCTCGACGTCGGGGCCGCCGCCGAGGCAGGGCAGCGTCATCTCCGGCAGGCCACCCGCGACCGGCTCACCGGTGCCCGGGGTGCAGTCCTCCATGCCGATGCGTGCCTTGGCCTCGCGCAGCGCCGGGGTGTCGACCTCCACGTCGGGAGGGCGTACGGCGATGGGGCCCGTGTCGCCCACCGACGACCAGGCCAACGCGCCCGCAGCCACGCAGGCGACGAGCGCGAGCAGGAGGAGGACCTTCTTCATGCAGGTCCCTGCGTCGTGACCAGCTTCTCCGCCTCGACCGGGTCGGTCGGTCCCGCGCCGAAGGAGGGGCAGAGGCGTGCGACCGGGCAGGCGCCGCACGCGGGCTTCTTGGCGTGGCAGCGACGGCGGCCGTGCCAGATGAGGTGGTGCGACAGCATCGTCCAGTCGCGCTTGGGGAAGAGCGCGCCGACGGCGTGCTCGACCTTGACCGGGTCGGTCTCCTCGGTCCAGCCGAGGCGGCGGGAGAGCCGACCGAAGTGGGTGTCGACGGTGATGCCGGGCTTGCCGAAGGCGTTGCCGAGCACGACGTTGGCGGTCTTGCGCCCGACGCCCGGCAGCGTGACCAGGTCGTCGAGGCGCGAGGGCACCTCGCCGCCGAAGGTGTCGACGAGCGCCTGGCTCAGCTTGAGCAGCGCGTCGGTCTTCTGCCGGAAGAAGCCGAGCGGACCGAGGAGCTGCTCGAGGTGCTCGCGCGGCGCCGCCGCCATCGCCTCGGGTGTCGGGTAGGCCGCGAACAGCGCGGGGCTCGCGGCGTTCACGCGGCGGTCGGTGGTCTGCGCGGAGACCACCGTGACGACCAGGCACTCGAACGGGTTGGTGAAGTCGAGCTCGGCGCGCGCGTCGGGGTAGGTCTCGGCGAGGATCCGGTCGACCTTGCGCGCCCGGCGCACCAGCGACGTGTCGGGCTTGGGGATCTCGACGACCTTGCGAGCGGGGGCGGGCACACGCTCAGCCTACGGTTCGGCTGCGACACCCCGAAGTCGGCGTGAGCGGCGCCGCACCCGCCCGGAGGCACCGGGAGTCGCGGTTGTGAGCGACACCACGGCTAGGATCAGCAGCGATCCCGAGCACCACCCGTCGGGACGCACCCCACCGGGAGGAATGACGTGGACAACGACGTGCTTCGGCAGGCACCGCTGTTCAGCTCGCTCGACGACGAGGCCGCCACTGCGCTGGGCGGGTCGATGGCCGAGACCAGGCTCCGTCGCGGCGACGTGCTCTTCCACGAGGGCGACTCGGGCGACAAGCTCTACATCGTCACCGAGGGCAAGGTGAAGCTCGGCCGCTCCTCCTCCGACGGTCGCGAGAACCTCCTCGCCATCATGGGCCCCGGCCAGATGTTCGGCGAGCTGTCCCTCTTCGACCCCGGCCCGCGCTCCGCGACGGTCACCGCCGTCACCGACGCGTCCTTCGCCTCGCTGTCCCACGACGACCTGCTGCGCTGGCTCGACGGCCGCCCGCAGGTCGCGCGCGGCCTCCTGTCCCAGCTCGCCTCGCGGCTGCGCAAGTCCAACGACGTCGTCGCCGACCTGGTCTTCTCCGACGTCCCGGGCCGTGTCGCCAAGGCGCTGCTCGACCTGGCCGACCGCTTCGGCCGCACCGCCGACGACGGCGTCCACGTCCACCACGACCTGACCCAGGAGGAGCTCGCCCAGCTGGTCGGCGCCTCCCGCGAGACCGTCAACAAGGCGCTCGCCGACTTCGCCTCGCGCGGCTGGCTGCGCCTGGAGCCCCGCTCGGTCGTGATCATGGACCTCGAGCGCCTCTCCCGGCGCGCGCGCTGAAGGTTCCTCCCGACCGCTGACCCACGCACAGGCGCACCCGTGCGTCGTACGTCCGGGCATGCCTGACGAGCCGGGGACGCGACGCCGTCCGGACGCTGCGCCCGTCGGGGGTAGTCCAGTGCCCAAAGGGGCGAGATCGGCCTCCCGGACGCCCACTTCTCACTGGACTACCCCGGACCGACAGCCATCCCGCACTGGACCACCCCGGGCCGGAGAGACGTACGACGGCTCAGGCGCGGGGGTCGCGGCCGGCGAACGCCGCCAGCCGGTCATAGGCCGAGGCGTCGTCGGGCGCCTCGACCTCCGGGCCGAACGCCGCGCCGCGGTTGTCGGGGGTGAGGCCCTGCCGCATGAAGGCCAGCCCCCGCTCGGCGACCTCGTCGTCGAGGCGCTGCGGGCGACCGAGCGCCCGGACCAGGTCCCACGTGTGCACCCCGAGCTCGGCGCTCTGCCAGTCGGCCTGCGCCGCCTGGTCGTCGGGTTGCTCGTGCCAGTGGTGCAGGAGGTCGTCGCCGTGGTTGCGGAAGTAGCCGGCCCACTGGCCGTCGGCCACCTCGGGCTCAGCGACCCAGTCGACCTCCTCGCCGCGGGCCTGCTGGAGGAAGTGCTCGGGCGCGACGGCGAGGTGCGCGGCGAGCTGGCGCACGGTCCAGTCGTTGCAGGGGGTCGGCCTGTCCCACTCGTCGGCGTGGATCGAGGCGAGGACGTCGCCGGCCTGGTCGATCGCGCGGGAGAGGACCACGACGGCCTGGTGCTGGTTGGTCATGTCCATGCCCCCCACCTCACTCCTCGCGGTGGGGCCGGCGCAAGACCCTCAGCGCTCGGTGAGGTACGCCAGCTGGGCGCGCACCGACAGCTCGGCCGCACCCCACAGCACCGGGTCGACGTCGGCGTAGACGATCTCGACGATCGCGCGCGGCAGGCTCTCGTGCGGGAACGTGCCGCCCTCCCGCTCGACCGCGTGCAGGTCGCGCAGCGCCTGGCGCACCTGGTCGAGCCGCTGCTCGCGGTGCGCGAGGTAGAGCTCGAGGGCACCGAGCGCGTCGTCGATCACCGGGCCGTGGCCGGGCCACACCGTGGTGATGCCCTGCTCGCCGCAGAGGGCGTGGAGGCGCTGGAGGGAGGAGAGGTAGGCCCCGAGCTGGCCGTCGGGGTGCGCGACGACGGTGGTGCCGCGGCCCAGCACGGTGTCGCCGGTCAGCACGGCGCGGTCCTGAGGGACGACGAAGGACAGCGAGTCCGAGGTGTGGCCGGGCGTCGCGACCACGTGCACCTCCAGCCCGCCGACGCTGACCACGTCGCCCTCGCCGAGCCCCTCGGAGCCCAACCGGTGGGCCGGGTCGAGGGCGCGTACGCCGCACCCGTGCCGCTCGGCGTACTCCCGGGCCGCCTCGCTGTGGTCGGCGTGGTGGTGGGTCAGCAGGACCACGGACACGTCGCCGGCGGCCGCGTCGATCGCGTCGAGGTGCGTGTCGATCGAGGGACCGGGGTCGACGACGACCGAGCGTGGGGAGTCGGGGTCGCGCAGCACCCAGGTGTTCGTGCCGTCGAGGGTCATCACGTCGGCGTTGGGCGCGAGCACGCAGGTGCCGGTGTCGCCGAAGGTGCCGCCGGACCAGCCCGGGTCGGTCATCGAGCGGCCATGAGCGCGGTGTAGGCCGGCGGCGTGGAGAGGATGAACTCCTCGCCGTCGGCGACGACCTCGGGCATGTAGATCTCGACGGTGCGACCACCCGCCTCCGCGAGGACGGCCGACGGATCGGCGTACTGCCCCACCTCCAGGCAGGTCAGCCACGTCGGGGGCATCATCAGGATCTCGCGCCGCTCGACGAGGGACACCGCCTCCATCGCACCGGCCCACATGACCGACGACGACTCCCCCGACACGTCGCGGGTCACCTGCCCCTCGGGCAGGTGCGCGACGAAGAACCAGGTGCGGTAGCGCCGCGGCTCGAAGACCGGGGTGAGCCAGCCGGACCAGGCACCGAGGAGGTCGGTGCGGAGCACGAGCGAGCGCTTCTCCAGGAACGAGGTCAGCGAGACGTCACGCGACTCGAGCGCGACCCGGTCGGCCTCCCAGTCGTCGCCGGTCGTGTCGGCCACGACCGAGTCGGGACCGGCGCCGGCGAGCAGCACACCGGACTCCTCGAAGGTCTCCCGCACGGCGGCGCAGACGAGGGCCCGCGCCTTCGGCTCGTCGCAGCCCAGCCGCGCGGCCCACTCGGCGGGCGAGGGTCCGGCCCAGAGTCCGCGGTCGACCAGCCCCGGTCCTTGATCAGGCGGAGGGTCGAAGTCGCGGGGGTCGACGCCCCCGCCGGGGAAGACGCACATGCCGCCGGCGAAGGCCATCGACGTCTGGCGGCGCAGCAGGTAGACGTCGGGCCCGTCGTCGCCCGGACGCAGCAGCACCACCGTCGCGGCGTCGCGCGGCTCGGCAGGGGTCGCGCCACCCTCGGCGTACGACCTCGCCTGGGCGACGAGGGCGTCGGGCAGCGGGGGACGCTTCATGCGGGCAGGTCCTCAGACCTCGACGAGGATCTCGACCTCGACGGGCACGTCGAGCGGGAGCACCGAGACGCCGACGGCCGAGCGGGCATGCTTGCCGGCGTCGCCGAAGACCTCGCCGAGCAGCTCGGACGCGCCGTTGGCGACCTTGGGCTGGCCGGTGAAGTCGGGCGTGGAGGCGACGAACACGACGACCTTGACCACCCGCTTCACGTCGTCGAGCGAGCCGATCTCGGCCTTGACGGCGGCGAGCGCGTTGAGGGCGCACTGGCGGGCGCACTCGTAGCCCTGCTCCTCGCTGACCTCACCGCCGAGCTTGCCGACGGCGAGCATCTCGCCGTCGCGGGCGGGGAGCTGGCCGGCGGTGAAGACGAGGTTCCCGGTGCGCGCCGTCGGCTGGTAGGCGGCGACCGGCGGGACGACCTCCGGGACGGTGATCCCCAGCTCGGCGAGGCGTGCCTCGGCTCCCATGGTCAGGCCCCCTTCTGACGCTTGAGGAAGGCGACGAGCCCGCCCTGCGCGTTGGTGTGGATGGCCACCAGCTCCCAGCCGTCCTGGCCGAAGTTGTTGAGCATCAGGGCCTCGTTGTGGAGCGGAATCGGCGCCACCTGGTATTCCCACTGGGTCATGGATCGCACCCTACTGGCCCGGCCCCGCGCGTCGTACCGGCCCTCAGGCAGCGACGCCGGGCTCGGCAGGCACTAGGTTCCGTCCATGGAGCGCACGGATGCGGCGGAGAGCCGCGAGAAGAAGCGGCAGCGCGACCCGTTCGAACGGTTCGTCGACCTGTCCACCAAGCTGATCAGCCGGGCGCCCTTCTTCGCCGTGTGCGTCGCGGTGGTCGTGATCTGGGCGGTCAGCTATCCCCTGTGGACCAGCATCACGAAGTGGGAGCTGGCCATCCACACCTTCGGTGCGGTGCTGTCGCTGCTCCTCCTCGTGCTGCTCGAGAACGCCGGGCGACGCAACACCGAGGCCATGCAGGAGAAGCTCAACGTCATCGCCGAGGCGCTCGCCGCGCTGATGGACTCGCGGGCCGCCGACGACCCCCGGCTCCGGGAGGCCGCGGAGGACCTCCGCGAGGCGGTCGGGCTCGAGGAGCGCCACTGACCGGGCACGTCCTCGCGCCACGACCCGTTCAGTCCGCGAGCAGCCGCAGCGTCTCCTCACGCGCGGGTGACCTGCGTGCGTCGGTCCCGGCCGCGGCACCCGCCACCGGGTGCACCATCACCTCGTCCACGCCGTGCTCCGCCGCGAGCTCCTCGATGCGGGTCCGGGCCTGGTCGGGCGATCCGACGATCCACCGTCGCGCCATCGCAGCGCCGAAGGAGCGCTGGTCGTCGCTCATCTCGGCCGCCTCGGCCTCCTCGACCAGCCGCTGGGGGTGCAGCGGCGCTCCGGTGCGCAGCGCGATCATCTGCTGAACGTTCGGCAGCGCGCGACGCCGCGCCTCCTCCTCGGTCTCGGCCACCACGGCGTTGACGGTCAGGAACGTCCGAGGCTCGGGGTACTCCGGGGAGGGGCGGTACGACGAGCGGTAGAGGTCGAGCGCGGCGCCGGTCCCCTCGCCCGCGAAGTGGTGGGCGAAGACGTACGGCAGGCCTTTCTCGGCGGCCAGGCGCGCCGAGTAGTCCGACGACCCGAGCAGCCACATGTCGGCGACGGTGCGGGCGGACGGCGTGGCCCGCAGCGGCTGGCGGCGCGGTCCGACCTGCAGCTCGACACCCTCGGTCGTCATCAGGGTGCGGATGTCCTCCACGTAGTCGGGGAACTTCGCGACCGCCTCGTCGGCGGACTCCGCGCTCCCTCCGCGCAGGACGAACCGCGTGAGCGGGTCGGTGCCGGGGGCTCGGCCGATGCCGAGGTCGATACGACCGGGGAAGGCGGCCTCGAGCAGGGCGAACTGCTCGGCCACCACGAGCGGTGCGTGGTTGGGCAGCATCACGCCACCCGACCCGACCCGGATGCGCTCGGTCGCGGAGGCGAGCATGGCGATCAGGACGGGCGGGTTGGTGGCCGCCACCGCCGGCATGTTGTGGTGCTCCGCGACCCAGTAGCGGCGGTAGCCGAGCTCGTCGGCGACCCTCGCCAGGTCACGCGATGCGGCGAGGGCATCGCCCGTGGTCTGGTCGCTGCGGACAGGGACGAGGTCGAGCACGGACAGGGTCACGGTCGGAGAAGTCACTGTCGGCCCAGCGTCGGCACCTGGTGCGTTATTCCGATTGACCTCAGGTGCACTGGAGGTCCTACCGTCGGGCCAGTGACGACCAGCACGACTCCCACCCAGCCGCGCGAGCGCCTGCTCTCACCGGCGTACGCCGCCACGACCGTCGCGTTGTTCGGGCTGATCGCCTTCGTCGCGTTCGAGGCGATGGCCGTCGCCACGGTCATGCCGACCGTCGCGCGGGACCTGGACGGCCTCGACCTCTACGCCCTCGCCTTCGCAGCGCCGCTCGCCAGCGGGGTCGTGGGGATGGTGGCCGCCGGCATGTGGAGCGACCGCACCGGGCCGGTCGTGCCGCTGCTGGCCTCGATGGCCCTCTTCTCCACCGGGCTGCTCGTGTGCGGGCTGGCGCCGTCGATGGAGGTGCTGCTCGTCGGCCGCGTCCTGCAGGGTCTCGGCGGCGGCGCGCTGACGGTCGGGCTGTACGTCGTCGTCGGCCTGGTCTTCCCGGCCGCGCTCCGCCCCGCGGTCTTCGCCTCCTTCGCCGCGGCCTGGGTGCTACCCGCCCTCTTCGGTCCCGGCCTTGCCGCGTTCGTGGCCGACGTGTGGAGCTGGCGCTGGGTCTTCCTCGGCGCGGTGGCGCTGGTCGCGCTCGCGCTCGCCCTCCTGTCGCCGGCGCTGCGCGGCCTGACGGCGCACGCCGAGGGTACGGACACGCCGGCGTCCAGGCTGTGGTGGGCCGGGCTCGGAGCCGTCGCCGTGCTGGTGCTCGAGCTCGTCGGCTCGGCGCGTGGCGTGGCCGCCGTCGGTGCGCTCGCGGCCCTCGCCGGCGTGTGGGTCTCGCTCGGTCGGCTGCTCCCACCCGGCAGCCGCACCCTGCGTCGCGGACTGCCGTCCGTGGTGGCCACCCGCGGCCTCCTCGCGGCGACGTTCTTCTGCGCGGAGGCCTACATCGTCTACGTCCTCCAGGAGCACTGGGACCTCTCGCCCGGCCGGGCCGGGATCGCGCTGACCTGCGTCGGCGTGGTCTGGGCGAGCGCCAGCCAGGTCCAGGCGCGCCTCGGCGCACGTGTGTCCCACACCCGGGCGATGGTCGTCGGCACCTCGCTGGTCCTCACCGGCCTGACCGCACTGGCGGCGAGCGTGCTGGCCCACGACGCCGGCGCGCACCCGTCCGCCGTCCTCCCGGCGGCGGCGTACGTCCTCGCCGGCGCCGGGATGGGCTTCGCCTACCCGCGCACCGGCGTGGCGATGCTCGAGGCCTCGACCGACCGCGACCGGGGCTTCAACTCCTCCGCCCTCACGGTCGCCGACTCCCTCGGCGCCGCGCTCGCCCTGTCCGTGGCGGGCGCCGCCTTCGCGGCCGCCGAACGACAGGACCTCGACCCGTTCCTGACGGTCTTCGTCCTCGCCGCCCTGGCTGCGGTGCTCGGCGTGCTGGCCGCCTCCCGCACCCGCGCCGCCACCGCCGTGACCTCCGCCGCGGTCGGGTAGTCCAGGACCTCTGCTGCGGCCGGGGTAGTCCAGGACCTCCGCCACCACCGGGACCTCCACCACCGCCGGGTAGTCCAGTGGCAAACGGGTGTCGTACGGCCTCGATCACCCCCGTTCGCCACTGGACTACCCCGGCAAGCAGGACCGGCTCACCCCACGCGAGCCGGCCCACGCGAGCCGGCCCCCGCAGCCGTCACCGCCGCCGCAGCGCCGCCTCCACGAGGGCCGGCGGTGCGTAACCCCGGTCCGCCTCGTTGAGGGTCGTTCCCGGCGGCACGATCTCGTCGATCCGGTCGAGAACGTCGGCCGGCAGGACGACCTTCTCCACCCCGAGCTGCGACTCGAGCTGCTCGAGCGTGCGCGGGCCGATGATCGCCGAGGACACCGCCGGGTGGGCGAGCACGAAGCCGAGCGCGAGGTGGATCAGCGACAGCCCGGCCTCGTCGGCGAGCTCCTGCAGGGCGTACACCGCCTCGAGCTTCACCTTGTTCTCCGGTGACGCGGGGTCGTGCCGAGCCGGCTGGCGCGTGAGCCGGCTCGACGTCACCGACGGGTCCTCGCCGCGACGGTAGCGGCCGGACAGCCAGCCGCCGGCGAGTGGGCTCCACGGCAGCACGCCGAGGCCGTACTTCTGGGCCGTGGGCAGGATGTCGCGCTCGACCTCGCGGGCGAGGAGGGAGTACGGCGGCTGCTCGGTCACCGGACGCTCCCGACCACGACGCTCGGCGACCCACTGCGCCTCGACGACCTGCGAGGGCAGGAACGTCGACGTGCCGATGTAGCGGATCTTGCCCTGGCGGACGAGGTCGGTGAGCGCGCCGAGCGTCTCGTCGATGTCGACCTCCGGCCGCGGACGGTGCACCTGGTAGAGGTCGATGTGGTCGACCTGCAGCCGGCGCAGCGAGTGCTCGACCTCGCGGACGATCCAGCGGCGGGAGTTGCCCGCCTGGTTGGGGTCCTCGTCGTGCATGCTGCCGTGGAACTTGGTGGCCAGGAAGACGTCGTCGCGGCTCCCCTTGCGGGCCTGCAGCGCCTTGCCGACGATCTCCTCGGACTCGCCGCGGGCGTAGACGTCGGCGGTGTCGATGACGTTGATGCCGGCGTCGAGGGCGCGGTGGATGATCGCGATCGACTCGTCGTGGTCGGGGTTGCCCCACGCGCCGAACATCATCGCGCCGAGCGTCAGCGGGCTGACCTGGACGCCGGTGCGCCCCAACGGTCGGTAGTGCTCGTAGCTCATGCGCGTACTCACTTCGTTCCGTGCGCGCATGAGGCACATGTCGCGCTGTGTTTGATGATGAGCTCGCTCCGCTCGCTCATGCTGTCTCCTTGCGGGAAGCGGGGGCGTACTGGCTGGAGGGGCGCGCGAGACCGAGGTGCTCGCGGAGCGTGGTTCCTGTGTACTCCGTGCGGAACAACCCGCGCTCGCGCAGGATCGGCACGACCTCGTCGATGAAGACCTCGATCCCGCCGGGCAGCCACGGCGGCATCACGTTGAAGCCGTCCGCCGCGCCCTTCTCCGCCCACTCCTGGATCGTGTCGGCGATGTCGACCGGCGTGCCGGCGACCACCCGGTGCCCGCGCGCGCCGGCGAGGCGGTGGCACAGCTGGCGGATCGTCGGGTTCTCGCGGGCCACGATGTCGAGCACCAGCTGCGAGCGGCTGTGGAAGGCGCGGTCACCCACCGGCGCCACGACCTCGGTCGGGAACGGCCCGTCGAGGTCGTACGCCGTCAGGTCGACGCCGACGAGGTTGCTCAGCTGTCGCAGCGAGTACGCCGGCTGGGTGAGGTCGTTGAACTCCTCCTCCAGCGAGCGGGCCTCCGCGGCCGTCGAGCCGATGAACGGGCTGATGCCCGGCAGGACCTTGAGGCCCTCGGGGTCGCGACCGACGGACCGGGCCCGCGCCTTGATGTCGGCGTAGAACTCCTGCGCGTTCTCCAGGGTCTGGTGCGCGGTGAAGATCGCCTCGGCCCAGCGAGCCGCGAACGACCTGCCGTCCTCCGACGACCCGGCCTGCACGTAGACCGGACGGCCCTGCGGGGAGCGCGGCGCGTTGAGGGGTCCGGCGACCGAGAAGTGCCGGCCCTCGTGGTCGATGCGGTGGATCTTGTCGGTGTCGGCATAGATCCCGCTCGCGCGGTCGGCGAGGACCGCGTCGTCCTCCCAGCTGTCCCACAGCTTCGTGACGACGTCGAGGAACTCCTCGGCGCGCTCGTAGCGCTGCGCGTGGGCCGGGTGCGCGTCGAGGCCGAAGTTGTGCGCCGCTGCGGTCGAGGACGTGGTGACGATGTTCCACCCGACCCGGCCGTTGCTCAGGTGGTCGAGCGAGGCGAACTGGCGGGCCAGGTTGTAGGGCTCGTTGTAGGTCGTCGACGACGTGCCGATCACCCCGATCCGCTCCGTGGCCGCCGCGATCGCGGTCATCTTGGTGATCGGCTCGAGCCCACCGCGGGCGGCGTACCGGATGTTGTCGGCCAGCGCCGGGCCGTCGGCGAAGAAGACCGCGTCGAACGTCGCGGCCTCGGCACGCTGGGCCAGCTCCTGGTAGTAGGTGATGTCGGTGATCCGCTCCGGCTGCGACTCCGGGCGACGCCAGGCCGCCTCGTGGTGGCCGTCGGGGTAGATGAACAGGTTGAGGTGCAGCTGCTTGCCCGAGGTCATGAGGCCGCCCTCTCCACCGCACGGTCGAGGTGGCGTCCCGGCGCGTCGTGGTCGTCCTCCACGCCGAGCTCGGTGAGCAGCCGGGCCCGGAGCCGGGCGAAGGCCGGGTCGGCCTGCGAGCGCCGACCGTCGAGCTCGACCCGCGCGTCGTGGCGTACGACGCCCCCGTCGAGCACGATGACGCGGTCGGCCAGCACGATCGCCTCGTCGACGTCGTGGGTCACCAGCAGCACGGCCGGTCGGTGCACCTCGCAGAGCTTGCGCAGCAGCGTGTGCATCCGGATCCGGGTCAGCGCGTCGAGCGCTCCGAACGGCTCGTCGGCCAGCAGCAGCTGCGGGTCGCGCACCAGCGAGCGGGCCAGCGAGGCGCGCTGCTGCTCGCCGCCGGAGAGCTCGTGGGGCCACGCCTTCTCCCGGCCGGCGAGACCGACCTCGGCGAGGGCCTGGCGGCCGCGGTCCGCCGCGTCGCCGGCACGCAGGCCGAGCGTCACGTTGTCGAGGAGCCGCTTCCACGGCAGCAGTCGCGAGTCCTGGAAGACGACCGACACCTTGTCGGGGACCTCGATGACGCCGGTGCCGGCGACACCGCGGTCCAGGCCGGCGAGCGCCCGCAGCAGGGTGCTCTTGCCCGAGCCGCTGCGGCCCAGCAGGGCCACGAACTCGCCGGGCGCGATCTCGAGGTCGAGGCCGTTGAGCACGCCCCCCGCCCGGTTGAAGCTCCGGTGCAGGGACGTGACCCGCACCGCGCGGTCCTCCTGCGAGCTCAGCTCGCCAGCGTACGACGCCATGACAGTGCCTTCCTCTCGATCAGTCGGACGCCTGCGTCGGCGGTGACGCCGAGCAGCGCGTAGACGACCAGGCCGACGACGATGATGTCGGTCTGCCCGTAGTTGGACGCGAGCGTGATCATGTGTCCGATCCCGCTCGTGGCGTTGATGACCTCGACCACGACGAGCGCGAGCAGCGACGAGGTCACCGCGAAGCGCAGGCCGAGCAGGAAGCCGGGCATCGCTCCGGGGAGCACCACGTGGCGGACGAACTCGTGCCGGGTGACGCCCAGCGTCTCCGCGAGCTCGGCGTACCTGCCCTCGATGGTGCGAAGGCCGTTGTGGGTGTGGATGTAGATCGGCACGAAGACGGCCAGGGCGATGGTGATGACCTTCATCGGCTCACCGATGCCGAGCCACAGGATCAGCAGCGGGATGAGCGCGAGGGTGGGGATGGAGCGCTTGACCTGGATCGGGCCGTCGATGAACGACTCACCGATCCGGGAGAGCCCCGAGACCAGCGCCAGGACGGTGCCGACGAGGACACCGAGCCCCAGCCCGAGGGCCGCGCGGATGCCGGACGTCACCAGGCTCTCCTGCAGCCGGCCGCTCTCGACGAGGTCGCGTGCCGTCTGCAGCACGGTCCACGGCTCGGTGAGCGTGCGTGGGTCGATCACCCCGGTGGCGGACCCCACGACCCACGCGGCCAGCAGGGCGACGATGCCGATGAGGCCGCCGAAGCGGATCGGCTCGCCCGGGCCCAGCCGGCGCCGGGTGGGGCGTACGTCCTCGGCCTCGGCGAGCGGCCGGGTGGGCGTGGACAGGTTGCCGGTGAGGGTCGTCATGAGTCCTCCACCGCGGCCGCGATGGCCTCCTCGTAGCGCCGGTCGTAGATCGTCTCCACGTCGAGCGGCTCCTGCTCCTGCTCCTTCACGAGCGTGTCGACGGTCTCCTGGTGGCGGGCGATGAACTCGTCCCAGTTCGTCGGCACCGTGAACTGTCCCAGTGCGTCGACGACGTACTGCGCGTCCTCGGGCGAGAGGCCCTCGTGGTCGACGTAGTAGGCCTGGGCGAACTCGTCGGGGTGGTCGGAGATCCACTGCTGGGCCTTGGCCCACGCGGCGACGTACTCCTTGATCGCGGCGGCCTTGTCGGCGTCCTCGAGCACGGTGGTCGGCGTGTAGAGCGTCCAGGCGTCGTCGCGCACGCCGGGAGCGATGGTGGTGGCCCCGTCCTGCTCGTACTTGGCGAGGTAGGTCTTCACCAGGCTCTGCCCGAGCGGCGCCAC
>DASTPB010000023.1:0-10624 GCA_035762385.1 Nocardioides sp.
GACGTGGTCCGGGACGACAGCCGCGAGCCGGTCGGTGAACGGGTCCTCCTCGCGGAAGCGCTCGGCCCGGTCGAGCACCATCGCCTCGGCGATCTCGGGCCGCAGCTCGTGCCCCGCGTGCACCGAGGTCGCCACGACCGGCCCGTCCCACTCGCCGACGAACGCGACAGCGTCCGACGTCCCTCCCAAGTCCGTCATGCCGGCCTGTCTACCGGAGTCGGGCCGGCACCTCCACCCGTCCCGCACCCCTGGGGGTGACGCGCGGCTGGTAGGACTGGAGGCATGAGGATCGTGGTGCTGACCGGGGCCGGCATCTCCGCCGAGAGCGGGCTCACCACGTTCCGGGACTCGGGCGGCCTCTGGGAGGGCCACGACCCGATGCAGGTGGCCACGCCGGAGGCGTTCGCCGACGACCCCGGCCTGGTGCAGCGGTTCTACGACGCCCGGCGGGCCGCCCTGGCCGGCGTCGAGCCCAACGCCGCGCACCACGCGCTCGTCCGGCTCGAGGACGCGCTCGGTGACGACCTGCTGGTCGTGACGCAGAACGTCGACGACCTCCACGAGCGCGCCGGGTCGCGCCGCGTCCACCACATCCACGGACGGCTGCAGTCCGCCTGGTGCACCCGGTGCGACGAGCGGCACGAGTGGCACGGGGCCCTGGCCGACGGG
The DNA here is from genome assembly GCA_035762385.1 of Nocardioides sp. Lineage (GTDB taxonomy): Bacteria > Actinomycetota > Actinomycetes > Propionibacteriales > Nocardioidaceae > Nocardioides. The sequence goes on from DASTPB010000023.1 coordinate 670, forward strand.
CCCGCCTGCCCCTCCTGCGGCGCGGCCGGCCTGCGACCCGACATCGTGTGGTTCGGCGAGATCCCCTACGGCATGGACCGCGTCGAGCAGGCGCTCGAGACGTGCGACCTCTTCGTCTCGATCGGCACGTCGGGCGTCGTCTATCCGGCGGCGGCGTTCGTCCACTGGGCGCGCGGCGCCACCCTCGAGCTCAACCTCGAGCCCAGTGCCGGCGCCACCGACTTCGCCGAGTCCCGGCAGGGGCCGGCCACCAGCCTCGTGCCCGCCTGGGTCGACGAGCTGCTGGCCTGACTCCCGCGCAGGGCGTCCTGCGTCCCTGACGGCGTCAGACCGCGGCGCCGCCCCGGGGGACGAGGGGCCGGAAGTGGAGCCGGATCCGGGTGCCACGTCCGAGCGTCGACTGGACCTCGATGCTGCCGCCGTGGCGCTGCATGATCTCCCGCACGATGCCGAGGCCGAGCCCGGTGCCCGGTCGCATCAACGCCGCCTCGTTGGTCGAGCGGAACAGCGGCGCGAACAGGTTGGCCTGGTCCGCCTCCGAGATGCCGATGCCCTCGTCGGTGCAGACGAAGGACAACCCGCCGTCGGGACGTCGCTCGACGCCGATCCACACCTCGTGACCGGCGTCGGAGTACTTCACGGCATTGTCGACGAGGTTGGTGACGGCGCTGGCGATCTCGCGAGGGTCGCCCAGGACGACGGCCTCGTCGAGGTCGCCGACGAGGTGGAGCGTGATCCCCGCGCGCTCGGCGACGGCGGTCATCGCGGCGAGCGTCTCCTCGACGACCGACACCAGGTCGACCTGCTGCATCGACGGCGGCTGCTGCGGATCGCTGACCTGCGAGAGCATCGACAACCCCTGGAGCAGGTCGCCCAGCCGCTCGCTCGCCCGCAGGATCGCCTGGGCCCGCCGGAGGCCGCGCTCGTCGAGCGTGTCGCTGGACGCCAGGAACTCGGCGTTCGCCACGATGGTCGTCATCGGGTTGTTGATCTCGTGGGTCAGCTCGCGGAGGAACCAGTGCCGGGCGACCTCCAGCTCGCGGAGCTCCTCGAGCAGGCGGCGCTCGCGCTGGGTCGCGTGGGCGTTGGCGATCGCACGCCCGAGGTCGTGACCGAGCTCCAGGGCGGCGACACCCTCACCGTCGGTCCAGCGGCGCGAGCCGGTGCGCCGCGCGCACATCAGCATGCCGAGCACCTCGTCGTCGACGCCGACGGGGGCGATCACGACCGCCTCGAAGTCGGCCTTGTCGAGGGCGGTCGTGAACCAGTCGGCGTACGCCGCCAGCTCGGCGTCGCCCCACACCTGCCCGGCCTCGATGACGAGCACCCGCTGGCGGGTCCAGGCCCGCGCCGCCGCCGCGTCGAGGGCGCGTCGTACGTCGGGGGGCAGGTCGAGGCCCAGGCCGGCGTCGGTGCCGGCCTCCTGGTCGAGGAAGACCCGGATCTCCAGCGCGTCGACCGACAGCGCGGCCAGCAGGGTCGAGCGCGCCTCCTTCACCAGGTGCTTGACGTCGTGCCGGGCAGGGTTGGACCGGGCGAGCCGGCGGGTGGCCCGGATGACCCGCATGTGGTCGGCGTACTCCTCCCGCTCCACGACCGTGAGGACCGAGCTGAGGATCGTGGCGAGCTCGTCGCCGACCTCGACCAGGCGGGCGTCGTCGAGCCGCCTGAGGTCGTGGGGCACATCGAGGTAGAGCAGCGCCCGCAGGTCACCGCGCTCGTCGGCGATCCGGGCGACCAGCATGTCCATCGGGTGCCATACGTCCGGCTCGCCGGTGTCGGGGATGTCGGGGACGACGATGACGTCGTCGATCCGCTCGCGGACCTCGTCGGTCAGGTTCTCGTCGGGGATCCAGAGCAGGCGGCCGTGCTCCTCCCCCAGGGCGAAGACGAGCTGCATGTCGGACAGGCGCGACGCCGTCCCGAGGCGCTCCGCCGCGCTGGCCGGGTCGCCGTGGATGGCCACGAACTCGAGCAGCCCCTGCGGTCGGACCACCTCGATCGCGCAGATGCGGAAGCCGGCACGGGCGGCGGCGTCCCCGGCCAGGGCGTGCATCAGCGCGCGGGCGCGCGCGTCACCCCAGCTCAGGTCGCGCGTCCTGCGCTCCCCGGTTCGCACCTGCTCCATCGCGACCCGCCCTCCCCCACGTGGATCGTAGGCGCGGGCAGGCACGTCCGTGCCGTTTTCGCCGGTTGTGGCACCTGCTGTGCACGAACTGTTGCCGGGTCGGGCTCGGGTCAGCGCGACGGGCCCCCGGCCGGCAACCACACCGTGAACGTCGTCCCCTCGCCCAGCACCGACTCGACCCGGACCGTGCCGTGGTGGCGGGTCACGACGCGCTCCACGATGGCGAGGCCGAGGCCGGTGCCCTGGCGCCGCCGTGCCTCGGGGCTGCTCGAGCGGAAGAACGGGGCGAACACCTTGTCGACCTCGGCGGCGGCGATGCCGATGCCGCTGTCGGAGCAGGTGACCAGCACGCCCTCGACGCCGTCCACCGCCCGGCGCGAGACCTCCAGCGCGACCAGTCCTCCGGCGGAGGTGTACTTCACCCCGTTGGACAGCAGGTTGGAGACCATCCGCTGCAACCCGGCCGGCTCACCGGTGACCACCACGTCGTCCTCCGTGACGGTCCGCACCTGCACGCCGGCCCGCGCCGCCATGGGGGCGAGGAAGTCGCTCGTCTCCCGGACCAGGGCCGACAGGTCGACCTCGTCCGCCGGCGCGCCACGGTCGGGGTCGCTGGCCGAGGCCAGGGCCATCAGGTCGGCGGCCATGTCCTCGATGCGTCGCGCCGCGCGCTGGAGGGCCGCGTGCGAGTGAGCCGCCTCCTCGGAGTGCGTCTCGAGGCCGAGCATCTCGAGGTGGGAGAGCTGCACGGTGACCGGGTTCCGCAGCTCGTGCGCGACCGTCAGGAGCATGTCCTGGCGATGGTCGCTGAGGTCCCGGAGCTCGGCGTTGAGGGCCCGCTCCCGCTCCATCAGCCGCGCCTCGAGCAGCAGCCGGGCGAGGTCGGCCGCGACCGTGGTGGCCGCGTTGATCTCCGAGGCGTTCCAGCTGGGTGCGTCGATCGCCCGGCCCAGCGACAGCGTGCCGAGGTACTCCTCCCCGGCACCGATCGGCACCAGCAGCCCCGACCCGAGGCCGTGGGTGTCGAGCAGGCGCGTGAGCGACGGTGGGGTCTCGATGGACTCCTCCTGCATGCTCCACGTGCGCTGCCGCTCCACCACGACGTGCCCGCGCCGGCCCCACTGCGCTCGCATCAGCGCGGAGACGTGGGCGCGGTCGTCCTCGATGCCGGGGACCTCCGACCCCGCCACGATCACGTCGACGGTCGCCACGTCCATCGCCTCGACCATCGCGCGCGACAGCTCGTCCAGCAGCTCCGCCACCCCGAGCCCGGGGCGTACGCTCTCGATCGCGCGCCGCGCCTGGGTGACCATGCGCACCTGCTCGCCGTAGAGCTCTCGCTCGACGATGCTGATGACCGCCTCGAAGAGCACGCCGGCCTCGGCGTTGAGGGTCGCCACCGTCTCGGGCGTCGGCCGCAGCCCGGACAGCGGCTCGTCGAGGTAGAGCAGCCCCCGCAGCTCCCCGTCCTCGTTCTCCAGCAGGCGCACCAGCTGGTCGTCGGGGTGCCACCCGTCGGGCAGGTCCGAGGCAGGGACGTCGGGCTTGTGGCCGTACTCGTCGAGCCAGGCGCGGAGCTCGTCGTCGAGCCGCTCGTGGGGGATGTGCCGCCAACCGGCCATCTCGGTGCCGAGGTGGTGGATGTGGTTGAGCTCCAGCGGCGAGGCCTTGCCGAGCATCTTGTCGCGGGCCTCGTCGTCGCCCGCGATCGCGACGAACTCCAGGAAGCCGTCCGATCGCAGCGCCTCGATCGCCACCACCTTGTGGTGCGTGCGCTTCGCGACGTCCTCCGCGACGGCGTGCAGCACCGCGCGTTGGGCCTCGTTGCCCCACGCGCGTCCCCGCGGGCGCACCCACAGCCCGTCGTCGTCCATCGCCGCTCCTGCTGTCCGTCCGGGCCGACCACCGCGACGTTACTTCGAATCCCGGCGGATCGGACCCTCTTCCGGACGATGGGGCTAGCCTTGGTGACTCGCGGGTAACATAGCCGCATGAAGCGTGAGATCTACGACGAGGACCACGAGGCCTTCCGCGCCTCGGTCAGGCAGTTCCTGGACCGCGAGGTCGTCCCGCACCTCGACACGTACGCCGGCAACCACGGCCTCGACCGCGACTTCTGGCTCGCCGCCGGCAAGCAGGGGTTCCTCGGCCTGGAGATCCCGGAGGTGTACGGCGGCTCGGAGGCCGGCGACTACCGCTTCAACGCGGTGCTCACCGAGGAGCTGGCCAAGGTCAACATGACGCTCCCGAGCTGCGTCGGCATCCACGCCGACATCACCGTCCCCTACCTCGTCCACCTCACCACCGACGAGCAGAAGGCGCGCTGGCTGCCGCGGGCTGCGAGCGGCGAGCTCCTCACGGCCATCGGCATGACCGAGCCGGGCGGCGGGTCCGACCTGGCGAACCTCCGGACCACCGCGGTCCGTGACGGTGACGACTGGGTGATCAACGGCTCGAAGACCTTCATCACCAACGGCGGCTCGGCCGACCTGGTGCTCGTCGCGGCCCGCACCAGCCCGGAGAAGAAGGCCAAGGGCATCTCGCTCTTCGCCGTCGACACCACGCTGGACGGCTTCAGCGTCGGCCGCGTCCTCGACAAGGTCGGCCAGGACGACTCCGACACCGCCGAGCTGTCCTTCGAGGACGTGCGCGTCAGCAACGACGACCTCGTCGGCCCCCTCGACACCGGCTTCATCTCGATGATGCAGTTCCTCCCGCAGGAGCGCCTCGGCTCGGCGATCACCAACCTCGCCCATGCCCGGCAGATCCTCGACGAGACGGTGCAGTACGCCAAGGACAGGCAGGCCTTCGGCCGACCCATCGGCTCGTTCCAGAACACCCAGTTCCTGCTCGCCGACCTCGTGACGCGGGTCGACGTCACCCAGGCCTTCGTCGACCAGTGCGTCATCGCGCACACGAAGAAGGAGCTGACGCCCGTCGATGCGGCCAAGGCCAAGTGGTGGACCTCGCAGGTGCAGAACGACGTCCTCGACCACTGCGTGCAGGTGCACGGTGGCTACGGCTACATGAACGAGTACCGCGTCGCCCGGGCCTGGCGCGACGCCCGCGTGACGAAGATCTGGGCGGGTTCCAACGAGATCATGAAGATGCTGATCGGCCGCGACCTGGGCCTGTGACCAGGATGTTCGTGGCGGCGGTGCCGCCGGAGGAGGCCGTCGTCCACCTGGACGAGTTCCTCACGGTGCGCCGTGACGCCGCGGCGTACCGCTGGACCGTGCCGGAGCAGTGGCACATCACGGTGGCCTTCGCGGAGGACGTGCCCGACCGGTCGCTGGACGACCTCGATGCGCGCCTCGGGCGGGCGGCGGCGAAGCGACGTCCTGTCCGGCTGCGACTGGCCGGCGGCGGTGCCTTCCCGCACGTCGACCGGGCTCGGGTGCTCGTCGCAGGTCTCGACACGGACGAGGTCGGCCGCACCGAGCTCGACCGGCTCGCGACCGGTTGCCGCGCAGCGCTGGCGAAGGCCGGCGCGCGGGTCGACGGGCAGCGCTTCCGCGCCCACCTGACGCTCGCCCGGCTCGGACATCCCGACAACGTCACGTCGTGGGTCCGCCTCCTCGACGCCTACGAGGGCCCCGAGTGGGAGCTCGACGAGGTGGCTCTCGTGGCGTCGTACCTCGGCGAGGGCCCGCGCCGCCGCCCGCGGCACGAGGTGGTCGGGACGTACACGCTCGGCTGACGTCGTACGCCGGGCAGCGAAGGCTCACCTTCGTTGCGCGGCATCGGGCCTCGGACGAGGATCGAGGGGTGAGCAGCATGGAGATCGGGACCGACGAGGACCCCAAGCACTTCCACGACGACCTGGGTGACCACGTCGGGACGCGGCTCAACTGGCTGCGGGCAGCGGTGCTCGGCGCCAACGACGGCATCGTCTCGACCGCCGGCGTCGTGATGGGCGTGGCGGGTGCCACCGACGACAGCGGCGCGATCGTGATCGCCGGCATCGCCGCGCTGACCGCCGGCGCCCTGAGCATGGGAGCGGGCGAGTACGTCTCGGTCAGCACCCAGCGCGACTCCGAGCGGTCGATCCTGGACCTCGAGGCCGCCGAGCTGCGGCAGATGCCGCAGACGGAGGAGCGTGAGCTCGCCGCGATGTACGTCGAGAAGGGACTCTCGCAGGAGACGGCCGCCAAGGTCGCCCGCGAGCTCACCGAGCACGACGCGCTGCGCGCGCACGCCGACATCGAGTTCGGCATCGACCCCGACAACCTGACGAACCCCTGGCACGCCGCATGGGCCTCGATGCTGGCCTTCACGATCGGTGCGCTCCTGCCGCTGCTCGTCGTGGCCTTCGTCCCCGACGGCGTCCGGGTGCTCATGACCGTCCTCAGCGTCGTCGCCGCGCTGGCGCTGACCGGTTTCGTCAGCGCGCGCATCGGCTACAGCCCGCGTCTGCCCGCGGTCGTGCGCAACGTGTCGGGCGGTCTGCTCGCGATGGGCGTGACCTACCTGATCGGCATGCTCGCCGGCACCCAGCTGGGATAGCTCCCCCTGCCGCGGCGCCCTATCTGCGTCGGTGGAACCTCACGTCGCCACTCGGTAGGCGCTCGGCGGCGTGGTCGGCGTCGTGGACCCGGTGGTGATGGTGGGCGCAGAGCAGCACCGCGTTGTCGAGGTCGGTCAGGCCGCCCAGGCGCCACGGCAGCCAGTGGTGGGCCTCGGCCCAGGTGCCCGGCACGTCACAGCCCACGGCACGGCAGGTCTTGTCGCGAAGCAGGAGGGCCCGCCGCTGCGCGGCAGTGAACAGTCGCTGGGCACGCCCGAGATCAAGGACCTCGGACCTGCCGCCCAGCACGGCGGGAAGGATCCGTGCGTTGCACGCGAGCCGACGCGCCTCCCCTGCGGTGATCCGCTCACCTGCGCACGGGTCACCGTGCGGATCGGCCGGCACCGTGCCCGCGCCGAGGACGTCGGCCGCACCGAGCTCGGACATCAGCGTCTCGAGCGAGATGGTCACCACCATGGTGGTCGCATCGCCACCGTGGACGGGCAGGCGCTGCGGGTCGAGGGACTCGAGCAGCTGGCAGAAGGCCTCACCGAGACGGCGGGGGTACGGCAGCCGCGGCACGGGGTCGAGGAGGGGCGCGGCCGGCTCGCCGAGTGGGGTCGAGGCTGCGTCGCGCCGCGGGTTGGCGTAGGCCTCGAGGTAGGTGGCGAAGCGGGTGGCGACCGCGTCCGGCAGGCGGCCGGAGACCCGCGTGGTGCCGTCACCCAGCCGCCGGAGCATCAGTCGGGTGCGGCGGCGACCCTCGGCCTCGAGGGCGGCGAGGCGCTTGCCCTCGATCTCGGACACCACCTCGGGCGCCACGACCTCGAGGACGTGACGCCCGACCCGCGCCAGCTGCTTCGGAGCGAGCCGCTGGGCGTGCTCGATCAGCAAGGCTTCGGCCTGCTCCAGCAGCTCGGCCGGCACGGAGTCGGGCAGGTCCTCGAGCGCTCGGACGATCACACGCGCCTGGGCCGTGTTGACCCGACCCTCGCGGAGGGCGGCACCCAGGGCGCTCCACCGCCGGTCGAGGGCGGTCGCGAGCCGGAGGTCGGCCCGCGCGTCCTCGAATCGCGTGTGGGTGGCGTCGGCGTACCAGCCGGCCGCGTCTCGCGCCCCGACCTCGGTCGCCACGTCACCGGCGTCGACCAGTACGCGCATCCGCAGCTCGGCCACCCGGGACTCGATGCGAGCCAGCTCGCGCAGCGCATCCGCCTTCTCAGCGGCCGACATGAAGAGCGGGTTGGCCTCCGCCACGTCCTTCAGCACGACGTCCATCGCCGTGGCCGCAGCCAGGATCGGATGGGACATGTGCGGCGGCCTCCTCTCGACGACGTCGTTGCGCACGCGCAACTCACTGACGGTCGTCGCTCCTGGAGGCCGGCCCAGCCGGACACTTACGTCCCTCGCAACTCGCTCACCCAGCCACCGTCCGGGTCACTGACCCTAGAACGATGGACTGTTTGATGCGTGCCGCCAGTCTACACGCCGATGGTATTTATTCGCAAGCATGTTCGATGATCATCTCCGGCGGTTTTGACTCACTCGCCGCCGGCGGATCCGGACATTCCGGTCCGGCGGGCTGATCGTCGTGAGGAAGTCCCTCCGGCTCTCGGTCAGGGAGCCGGTGGCTCGATCGAGGCACCCCGCGGACTGTCTAGACATGGACGGCGGGCCTGCCCACCGAGGCATACGCTGGAGGTGCTTGGAGGTGGTCACCGTGGATCCGTTCGTGATCGGTATCGCGCTGATTGTCCTGTTCTTCGTCTGGGCGGGATGGAAGTTGCGCGGCAGGGACAACCCAATGGGTCCTGAGCTCAGCGGTGAACGTGACCGCCGCACCGAGAACCTTTGACGGCGGGGTGCCACGGATGACTGTGCGGCAAATTCTTGGACGTCACAGATCATCAACGACTATCCATCTGCGGCCTCCTCGTCGCCGCGGACGTGCGCCCTCAGGATGCGTGCCGTCGTCGAGTGGCGGACGCGGCGACGGCGATTCCGTCGCGATCTAGAGGGACCGAGCACGACGGCGGGCGACTCGACCGACCAGCGTCCGCAGCCCGTGCGCGAGGAGCACCGTGAGAAGTGTCGCCGGAACGCTGGCCACCGACCACACGAGCCACTCTCCCCAGTCGAACGACGCCGACATCCCACCCGACGCCGGTGCCGGCACCCGTCCCGCAGCCACGTCGTCGCGCAACCTCGACACACCGGGCATCGCGGCCCACCAGTCAGCGAGGTAGTAGCCCAGGCAGGCCGACAGGTAGAAGCAGCCCACCCCGCCGGTGCGCGCCCACCAGCCCCGGCCCCGCCCCGCACCCGTGCAGCCGACAAGCAGCGCGACGAGGAGTCCTGCGACCAGCCATCCCGCCCCACTGCCCGCCAACGCCGCGACGACCGCCGCGAGCTCCATGTGGTTGAGCATCGACGTGCCGATCCCCCAGGCGAGGCCCGCCGTCCCGCAGGCGGCCCCCAGTACCTGCCACCGGCGAGGGGAGCTGCGTCGCGGGGCGTCGTGTGGCGTGTACTGACCCGTCGTCGCCGCTCTCACGGAGAGAACTGTGCATGCATGAGCAGTCTGCGCAGCAGGCGGGGTGGACACCACCTGAACCTCATCGACACGAAGCAGCGACGGGTCCGCACGGCCAGTGCGCGCCCATGCGGGCCGCTTGTACTCTACCTAGGGGCTAGGTAGAGTACAACTCATGGCGACGCAGTCACCGCGGATGACGCTACCGACTCAGCTCGTGCTCCGTGCCCTGCTCGACGACCCGAGGGCCGAGCGCTACGGTCTTGAGATCGGTGAGGCCGCCGGCCTGCCCAGTGGCACCATCCACCCGATCCTCGCCCGCCTGGAACGGCTCGGCTGGGTGGAGTCCCGCTGGGAGGAGGTCGATCCCAGCGCAGCCGGCCGACCCGCCCGCCGCTACTACCGACTCACGACGGATGGCATCGATCACGCCCGCGACGGGCTCGCTCGCGCCTACCGCCCCGCCCACGCCAAGATCCTCCGACCCCAGCCGGGGCAGACGTGAGCACCGGGCCAGCCGAGGCTCGCCGGCCACTCGCTCCCGCTGCGGCGGCGGTCCGGCTTGCGACCCGGATGCTCCCGCCCGGCGATGCTCGCGGGCGCTACCGCTCGGAGCTTATAGCCGATCTCTCCTACCTCGACCGTGCCCACCAGCTCATCTACGCGAGCGGCGTCTGGTCAACCGCGTGGGCGCTGCGTCGAGAACTGACCCAGGAGCTCACCATGGACGACACCATCTCGACTCCCACCCGCCCCCTCGCATGCCGACTCCACCTCCACCACCACT
>DASTPB010000024.1:0-2778 GCA_035762385.1 Nocardioides sp.
GGCGTCCTGGTCCTCGCGGGCACCCCGATCGGGCAGGCCGGTGACGCGCCGCCGCGGCTGGCCGCCGAGCTGTCCGGGGCCGACGTCGTCGCGGCCGAGGACACCCGTCGGCTCAAGCGGTTGTGCGCCGATCTCGGGATCACCCTGGCCGGCCGGGTGGTGTCCTACTTCGAGGGCAACGAGCAGGCGCGCACCCCCGCGTTGCTCGAGGCGCTGCTGGCCGGCGAGCGCGTCGTGCTGGTGACCGACGCCGGGATGCCGAGCGTCTCCGACCCGGGCTACCGGCTCGTGGCCGCGGCGGTCGAGCACGACGTGCGCGTCACGGCGGTCCCCGGACCGAGTGCCGTGCTGACGGCGCTGGCCGTGAGCGGGCTCCCGGTCGACCGGTTCTGCTTCGAGGGGTTCCTGCCCCGCAAGGCGGGCGAGCGCGGACGACGGCTGGCCGCCCTCGCCGCCGAGGAGCGCACCATGGTCTTCTTCGAGGCGCCGCACCGCACCGAGGCGGCGCTTGCGGCGATGGCCGAGGCGCTGGGCGGTGACCGACCGGCCGCGGTCTGTCGGGAGCTGACCAAGACGCACGAGGAGGTGCGCCGCGGGCCCCTCGCCGAGCTCGCCGCGTGGGCGGCCGACGGCGTGCGCGGCGAGGTCACCATCGTCGTCGAGGGCTCGAGCGGCGCGCCCGCCCTCGCCACCGACCCGGGCACGCTGCGGGCGGCGGTCACCGACCTCGAGGCGTCCGGCTCCACCCGCAAGGAGGCGATCGCCGAGGTCGCCAAGCGGGCCGGCCTGCCCAAGCGGGAGGTGTACGACGTTGTCCACCGCTGAGCCCGACCAGGGGCCGACGCGCAGCCGGGCCGCCACCGAGGAGAAGTCGGGTGCGCGCCGCGACCGCGAACGGCCGCCTGCCCCCGAACCGCTCCCGCACCCCGTGGTCGACAACCACTGCCACCTCGACATCGCCGACGGCGACTGGCTCGACACCGCGGACGCGATCGCGGCCGCGGCGGCCGTCGGCGTGCCGCGGATCGTGCAGATCGGCTGCGACCTCCCCGGCGCGCGGTGGGCGGTGGCCGCAGCGGCCGAGCACGATGCGCTCGTCGCCGGCGTCGCGCTCCACCCCAACGAGGCGCCCCGCCTCGCCGAGGCCGGCCGCCTCGAGGAGGCGCTCGCCGAGATCGAGCAGCTGGCGCAGGCGCACGACAAGGTGCGTGCCGTCGGCGAGACCGGACTCGACACCTTCCGCACCGGGGAGGAGGGCCGGGCGGCGCAGGAGGAGAGCTTCCGTCGCCACATCGACCTGGCCAAGCGCCTCGACAAGACGCTCGTCATCCACGACCGAGACGCGCACGACGACGTGCTCCGGATCCTCGACGCGGAGGGGGCGCCCGAGCGCTGGGTGATGCACTGCTTCTCGGGCGACGCGGCCTTCGCCCGACGCTGCCTCGACCGGGGGGCGTACCTGAGCTTCGCCGGGACCGTCACCTTCAAGAACGCCGGTCCCCTGCGCGAGGCCGCAGCGATCACGCCGGTCGACCGCGTGCTGGTGGAGACCGACGCGCCCTACCTGACCCCCACCCCGTGGCGCGGACGGCCCAACGCGTCCTACCTCGTGCCGCACACCGTGCGGGCCCTCGCAGAGGTGCTGGGGACCGATCTCGAGGCGCTCTGCCGGGCCGTCGACGCCACCACCGAACGGGCCTTCGGGGGCGGCTGGTAGGCGCCCCCGCGCCGGGGGTGGCAGGCAGGACCGTGAGGGGTGCCACGCGGAATTTTGCCGTCAGGAGTTTGCGTCATGGCCGCTGATCGTTATCGTCCTGTGATTGTTGGCCGGGATCGGGAGCGATGTCCGGCAGCACGAGGACCGGATCGGGCCGGTCCTGCGAGACCCCCGCTCGCACGTCGTACGACTCCCGCGACCCCGTCGTGGCTGCCGCGCGGCGCTCGGCCGGGGGGTGCTGCCGCCCGAGGCCCGGGGAGTACGACGTTCGGAGAATCGTGCGCTCTCGTCTTGCGCAGCTCAGCAGGTCCAAGACCGTCCTGGCGACCCTCGTGGCGCTGGTCGTGGCAGCCGTCGGAGGTACGACGGTCGGCTACGCCGCCCTCAGCAAGGACGTGACCCTCACCCTCGACGGGGAGACCCGTCAGGTCAGCGCCATCGGCAGCACCGTCGCCGACGTGCTCGCAGCCGAGGGCGTCGAGGTCACCGACAAGGACCTGGTCGCCCCCGCGGTCGACGAGCCCGTCACCGACGGCTCGGCCATCGCCGTCCAGTTCGGGCGACCGCTCGAGCTCGAGGTCGACGGGCAGTCGCACACCTACTGGGTGAACTCGACGGAGGTCGCCAGCGCCCTCGGCGAGATCGGCCGCCGCTTCGAGGGCGCCGACCTGTCGGCCAGCCGCAGCTCGTCCATCGGGCGCAGCGGCATGACCCTCGAGGTCGTCACGCCGAAGGTCGTCCACCTCAAGCTCGGGGCCAAGCAGCTGAAGAAGCGCAGGCTGACCGCGATGACGGTCGCCGACGTGCTGAAGGACGCCGGCTTCGACGTCGACAAGCACGACAAGGTGCGACCGTCGCTCACGACGGAGATCGCCGACGGCGACACGATCGTCGTGAAGGACATCCGGATCGCCACCCGCAAGGTGGCGCGCGAGGTCGTCGCCGCGCCCGTCGTCGAGCGCGAGGACTCCTCGATGTTCGAGGGCGAGGAGGAGGTCGTCCGCGCCGGTCGCGACGGCGTCCGCGCCGTCACCTACCAGCTCCGCTTCGTCAACGGCGAG
>DASTPB010000025.1:0-14338 GCA_035762385.1 Nocardioides sp.
GGCGCAGCACTCCGCGCTCGCCTCGGAGTACGCCCACGTCACCGCGCCGCTGCGCCGGCTCGTCGACCGCTACGCCGGCGAGATCTGCGTCGCGCTGTCCGCCGGCACCGAGGTCCCGTCGTGGGTGGTCGAGGCGATGGCCGGGCTGCCCGACACGATGACCGAGTCGGGGCGCCGGGCCCACCGCTACGAGAACGCCGTCGTGAACCTGTGCGAGGCCGAGCTGCTCCACGACCGGGTGGGCGAGCGCTTCACGGCCGTCGTCGTCGACCTCGACGAGAAGAGCCGGCAGAAGGGCGACATCACCATCCAGGAGCCCGCGATCGAGGCGCCGGTGACCAGTGACTCCGACCTGCCTCTCGGCGAGGAGGTCACCGTCGAGCTGGCCACCGCCGACCCGGCGTCGCGGACCGTGGAGTTCCGCCTGGCCTGAGCGTCGTACCTGCGGCGCGTCGGACGATCACAACCCCGCGGGCGGCCGTCGGCTGAGCGGGATCGATGACGACTCACGCGACTTCTGGTCGTCCGACGCGCCGGACGAGCGCGGCCAGGACCCAGCGGACGTAGGCCTGGTCGTGCATCACCTGCTCCCAGGTGAAGCGCAGCACCCGCCAGCCGTGGACGACCAGGAGGTTGTAGCGCGCGCAGTCGCGGCGGTGGGCCTTCCGCGAGGTGTGGAAGGACCACGAGTCGGCCTCGAACGCCATCCGGAGCGCGTGGCACACCAGGTCCGGGTGGATGGTGCCGCTGCCCAGGTCGACCGCGGCCTGCGGCTCCACGACGATCCCGACCTCGATGCAGAGCGCCCGCAGCACCGACTCGAACGGGTTGGCCGCCCGAGCGTCGGCGTGGCGGAGCACGCGTCGTACGGCGCCGGCTCCCGCGCCTCGTACGTCGATCGCGTCGAGGTCGGCCCGCGTCACCAGCCCCGACCTCAGCGCCGAGTCCGCGATGGCGAGTGCCTCGTCGAACGGCAGCACCCGGGCGCAATCCACCACCGTGCGCAGCGGTGTCGTCACACCGTCGACGACCTGGTCGTCGGCGAGGTTCGCCCAGTGGATCGAGACCCCCTGCCGCTGCTCCGGCGAGAGCTTGCGCCCCCGTCCGACCATCAGCTCCGGGACGGGCGGCTGGTGCTTCAGCGCCCATCCGTGGTGGGCCGCCGCGCTACGCAGGCACACGACCGCGGTGAGCCCGGACGCCATCCGGCGCGCGTCGTCGGCCGTCGGCAAGGCGTACCGTCCCCGGCTCAGCCGCACGACGAGGCCGCGAGCGACGGCCCGGCGGAGCCGGCGACGCGTGGTCAGCCGGAGCAGGTCCCGAGCGCCGCCGGTCCCGCCGAGGCGTTCGAGGGCGGGAGCGGCGTCCATCCCGCCAGCCTGCCGGGAGCCGGCCCACCTCCGCTCCGCTCGTCCACAGGCGCGTCGGACGACCACAACGTCGTACGCCGGCGGCTGGCACGCCTGCGGCCGAGGTGCCCGGCGACTTCTGGTCGTCCGACGCGCCGGGCGGTGAACCACCGCGGGGCGGCGTCCGTACGTCTCGACGAGGAGGTGTCCCGTGGTCGGAGTGCGTCGCGGTCTGGCGGGGTGCCTCGTCGGCGTGGGCGTCCTGCTCACGGCCCTGGACGTCGGACCGGCCGGGTGGGTCGTCGGGCTCGCCTGCGCCGTCGTCCTCGCGGTCGCCGCCGCTCACCTGGCGACGGTCGACGGGGCCGCGGGCCTCGGGCCGGCGGACCTCGTCACCCTGACCCGCACGGCGCTCGCGTGCGGTGTGGCCGGGCTGGTGGCGGAGACCGCGGCCGGAGCGGAGGTGACCACCACGCTCGTCACCCTCACGGTGGTCGCGCTGTCCCTCGACTTCGTCGACGGCCGGGTCGCACGGCTCACCGGGACCACGTCGGCCTACGGCGGCCGCATCGACGGCGAGGCCGACGCCTTCCTGATCCTGGTGCTGAGCGTGCTGGTCGCGCGCGAGCACGGTGCGTGGGTGCTGGGGATGGGCCTGGTCCGCTACGCGTTCGCGGTCGGGACGGCCCTGCTGCCGTGGATGAGGCGCTCCCTGCCGCCGCGCTACTGGCGCAAGGTGGTCACGGCCTGCGTCGGCATCGCCCTGACGATCGCGGCGTCCGGCCTGGCGCCGCCCGCCGTCACGTCTGCCGTGCTGCTCGCCGCGGCGCTGCTCCTCGCCGAGTCGTTCCTCCGGGACGTGCTGTGGCTCTGGCGTCACCAGGTGAACCGGACGGCCACCGCTGACGTACTCCCTGCAAACGTCCTCGAACACGGCAGGTGAGTGTCATGCGCGTCCTTGCAGCGATCGCAGTGCTCGTCTCGGCACTGACGCACCTCTACCTCTGGTTCGACTTCGCCAGGGACGACGACTTCCTCGGGCCCTCGTTCATGCTGAACGCGATCGCGGGCGTGGTCATCGCGGTGCTGCTCCTGCTGTGGCGGCACTGGATCCCGGCGTTCCTCGCGCTCGGCTTCGGCGCGAGCACGCTGCTGGCCTTCCTGCTCGCCACGACGGTCGGACTGTTCGGCACCACCGCGAACTGGGACGGCTGGGCGCCGTGGGTCGCGGCGGCGTCCGAGGTGGTCGCGATCGTCGCGGGTGCACGGCTGCTCGCCGCGGACAACCCGCTCGCCTCACGCGTCAAGTCGTAGGACGACCCGCCCGTCCACGGTCCGCACCTCCACGGTCGCGATGTCGTCGCGGCGGACCGAGGTGGCGGCCGGCACCTCCATCGTGGTGCCGTCCACGGACGTCCAGCTCCCGACCTGCTCGGACCGGCCGTCGACGGCGGTGACGAACATGACGTACTCCACCTTCCTCGGCAGCTCCACCGCGATGGCGTCCTTGTCGTAGGAGCAGGTCAGCAGCATCCGGGTGCCCCAGATGACCCGCTCGAGGCCGAGGGTCGCCTTGACCGGGACGTCACCCAAGGGGGCCATCTCCTGCGTCTCGACCCGGTTCCGGGTGTCCGGCGAGGAGGTGCTCGTGGGCGGGCCGGAGACCGGCGCCTCGTCCTGGTCGAGGACCGCGGGTGCGGCGAGCGCGACGACAGCGGCCGCTGCGGCTGCCAGCCCCGCGACGACGACCACCCGCCGACGGCTGCGCCGCTCGACCACCCGGGTCAGCGAGGGCAGCAGCGTGCTCGGGAGGGGCGGGTCGACGGGCGGGTCCGCGAGCACCTCGGGGTCGACCAGGTCGAGCAGGCCCGGCATCCCGGCGAACGAGCGTACGGAGCGGGAGCACTCGTCGCAGGTGTCCAGGTGCCGCTCGAAGTCGAGGCGCTCCGCCGGGCTGAGCGCACCGAGCACGTAGGCGGCGTCGTCGTGTGCGTGGGGGCAGCCCATCGACGTGTTCACGCGGTGACCCCCATCTCCTCCAGCGCGAGCCTGAGCGCCCGCAGGGCGTAGTGGGTGCGGGACTTCACGGTGCCGGCGGGTACGCCGAGACGGCGCGCGACGTCGGCGACCGGGCGGCCGCGGTAGTAGCACTCCAGCAGGACGGTGCGGTGGTCCTCGGACAGGTGGGTGAGCGCCTCGGCGACGACCCACGACAGCAGCAGCTGGTCGTCGGCGTCGTCGTCCTCGACGGACCGGCGCTGCTCGGGGACCTCGTCCACGAACGTCTCGGGATGGGCCTTCCTGCTGCGCCAGTCGTCGATCACGATGTTGCGGGCGACCGTGAACAACCACGAACGCACGGCGGCCGGCGGGCTCTCGAGGATCGAGCCGTGGCGCCAGGCCCGCAGCAGCGTCTCCTGGGTGACGTCCTCGGCACGGCCGCGGTCGTTGCCGACCAGGCGCATGCAGAAGCGCCAGAGCACATCGGCGTGCTCGTCGTGCACCTGTTGCATCAGCGCGACCTCGTCCTTCGGCATCCCACCCTCCTCCTCAGGAGGACGGCGACGTCGCCCTCCTGGTTCAACGCGCAACCGCCCGTGCCGTCCCAGTGTGACCCTCGGGACCGTACGTGCGGAGGAACTCGTCGCGGAAGGCGTCCATCCGCCACACCGGTGCGTCGTCGGACGGCCGCAGGCCGGGGTCCCAGCCCCACGGCTCGGCGGCGTCGAGGACCGCGGGGTCCTTGGCGATGAGGGTGACCGGCACGTCGTGCCCGGGGTCCTCGCCCGAGGCGCCGGAGACGATGGTCGACGGCTGGTGGTCCCCGAGCATCACCACCACCAGGTCGTCGTCGGGGTAGGTCGACAGGAACGACACGACCGACTGCAGCGAGTAGTCGATCGCGTCGGCGTACGCCGCGCGCACCCGGTCGGCGTCGGGCCAGATGTCGGCCTCGGACGGGAGCGTCTCGGGCATGCCGTCGTAGACGCTGCCGTCGCCGACGGACTCCTGCGGGATCAGGTCGGGGGTGCGGGACCACGGCGCGTGGCTGGTGATCAGGTCGATCTCGGCCATCACCGGGCGGCGGTCGTCGGGTGCGAGCTCGAGTCGCTGGAAGGCGTCGAGCGTGTACTGGTCCGGCATCGTCGGATAGCCGAAGCGCGGGCCCTGGTAGCCGACGTTGCGGGAGTCGTAGAGGTGGTCGAAGCCGTAGAACGCCCCCTGCGGCCAGTCGCGGTTGTTGGCCGGCACGGAGGCGACCGTGCGCCACCCGGCCCGGGAGAACAGGCTCGTGAGGGTCTCGCGGTCGGTGGTGACGAGGTGGTCGTAGCGCTGCTGGCTGTCCACCCACAGCCCGGACTGCAGCGTCGAGTGCGCGAGCCAGCTGAGCGCGCCGAAGGTGGGGGAGGTGAGCCAGGCGCTCCGCGCCTGCAGGCCGTCACGCCGCAGCCGCTGCGTGCCCTCGTCGAGGGTGGCCACGATGGCGGGGGAGAGGCCGGGGTCGTCCAGGGCGACCCGTCCGTAGCTCTCCACGAAGACCACGAGCACGTCCTTGCCACGCAGCCCGGTCAGCAGGTCGGCGGCCGGGATGTCCCGGGTGGGGTCGGCGGCGGCCGCGCGGGCGAACTCGCGCTGGTCGCGCAGCTGGGACGGCACCCGCGCCACCTGCGCGACGGCGTACGACGCCGCGGAGCTCGACGCGACCGGCACCGTGCCGGCGCGGACGCCGAGCAGGCTGAGCACCAGCCACACCGGCAGCAGCACCGCGACCACCCGGATCGTGGCCGTTCGGTGGTGCGTCGCCGTCCGGCAGACGCGGCGCAGCGCCAGCGGGACGACCAGGAGCGCGGCGAGCAGCGCGAGGCCGGCGACCGTCAGCAGCACCACCCCGAGCGCGCCGGGGGCGGAGCCGCGGACGGTCTCGACCAGGGCGCCGGCGTAGCGCCAGTCGATCATCGGGTCGAACGGCCGGTTCAGCGCCTCGCCGAAGCCGAGGTCGAGCAGCCGGAACACCGCGACCACGGAGAGCAGCAGGCCCGCCACGGCCACGATGGTGGCGCGGGTGCGTCGCGCGCGGTCGGGGATGACGAGCAGGAGGGCGAGCAGGGCGACCAGCTCGACGGGGAGGCGCAGGAACGCGCGCGGGGTCATCTCCTCGAGCTCGCCGGGAGCGGTGAGGACCACCAGCACGAGCGCGAGCGCGAGCAGCGTGAGGCATGCCGCGGCGAGGGCACGCCACCGTTGAACCGTCGGCACGCTTGCTCCGTTCACCGGGGTACGAGGAGAGTCGACGAGGAATACGGAGCCAGTGCCGTCTCGGTTCACCGGGCGAGCCGGACGAGGAGGAACGGATGCGGGCACGGGCCTTCTGGCTCCGGGAGCCGGGCGCGGGGGAGATCCGCGACGTCGAGCTGCCGGCCCCACGACCCGACGACGTGGTCGTCCGCACGCTGCGCTCCGCCGTGAGCCGCGGGACCGAGAGCCTGGTCTTCGACGGCCGGGTGCCCGTCAGCCAGCACGACGTGATGCGGGCGCCGTTCCAGGACGGGGACTTCCCCGGGCCCGTGAAGTACGGCTACCTCAACGTCGGCCGGGTCGAGGACGGCCCGGCGGAGCTGCTCGGCCGCGAGGTCTTCTGCCTCCACCCGCACCAGACGGCGTACGTCGTCCCGGCCGGCGCCGTCGTGCCGGTGCCCGCGGACGTACCGGTCACGCGTGCCGTGCTGGCCGGGATCGTCGAGACCGCGGTCAACGCGCTGTGGGACGCGCCGCCCCTGCTGGGTGACCGGATCGCGGTGGTGGGTGCAGGTGTCCTCGGGTGCTGCGTGGCGCGGCTGGCCTCGCGCGTGCCCGGCACCTCGGTGACCCTCGTCGACGTCGATGCGTCGCGCGCTCCGGTGGCCGACGCGCTCGGGGTGGGCTTCGCGCTGCCCGACGACGCACCGCCCGGGCGCGACCTCGTCGTGCACACGAGCGCGACGTCGGCGGGCCTCCAGCGCAGCCTCGACCTGCTCGCGCCCGAGGGGACGGTGCTCGAGCTCAGCTGGTACGGCGACGAGCCGACGACCGTGTCGCTCGGCGGCAGCTTCCACTCCGGGCGGCTCGCCCTGCGGGCGAGCCAGGTGGGCCGCGTCGCGCCCGCGCGGCGGGACCGTCGCACGACCGCCCAGCGGCTCGCGCTGGCGCTGGAGCTGCTCCGCGACGACGCCTTCGACTGCCTGCTGACAGGTGAGTCGCCGTTCGAGGAGCTGCCCGAGGTGATGCCGCGCCTCGTCTCACGGGAGCTGCCGGCGCTGTGCCACGCCGTGACCTACCCGGCCGCTGGGGAGGAGGTCCCGTGTTCGGCGTGACCGTCCGCGACCACATGATGGTGGCGCACAGCTTCCGGGGCGAGGTGTTCGGACCGGCCCAGGCGCTGCACGGGGCGACGTTCGTGGTGGACGCCACCTTCCGCGGCGAGGAGCTCGACGCCGACGGCATCCTCGTCGACATCGGCCGGGCGGCGACGGCGCTGCGCGAGGTGGTGGGGGCGCTGTCCTACCGCAACCTCGACGACGAGCCGGCCTTCGCCGGCACCAACACCACCACCGAGGTGCTGGCCCGCCACGTCGCCGACCGACTGGCCGAGCGGATCGCGGCGGGCGAGCTGGGCACCGCCCACCACGTGGACCGACTGGTCGTCACGCTGCACGAGTCCCACGTGGCGTCGGCGAGCTACGAGAGGCCGCTGTGACGGCGGGGCGGCTGCACGTCGTGGTGCCGGGCGGCATCGACGACCCGCTGCGCCCGAGCGGCGGCAACGTCTACGACCGTCGTATCTGCGCGGCGCTGCGCGACGTCGGCCTGCAGGTCGAGGTCCACGAGGTCGAGGGCGGCTGGCCGTGGTCGCCCCAGCGCGGGAGGGTCGGCCTGCAGCAGGCGCTCGACCAGCTCCCGGACGGGTCGGTCGTGCTCGTCGACGGGCTGCTCGCGTCCTCGCTGCCGGAGGTGATGGTCCCGGTCGGTCACCGGCTCGACGTCGTGCTGCTCGTCCACCTCCCGGTCGGTGTGGACGACGTGATGGCCCGGATCGACGAGCGGCAGGTCGTGGCGGCCGCGTCGTCGGTCGTGACGACGAGCGTCTGGTGCATGGACTGGCTGGTGCGGGAGTACGACGTCCCGCCGTCCGCCGTCCACGTGGTGCACCCCGGTGTCGACCCGGCGGCCCTCTCGACAGGGTCGGGCGCGGGGACCGGCCTGCTCTGCGTCGGGACGATCGCCCCGGTCAAGGGACAGGACCAGCTGCTGGCGGCGCTGTCCGAGGTGCGCGACCTGACGTGGCACTGCACCTGCGCGGGCGCCGACTCCGTCGACCTGGACTTCGCGGACCTGCTGCTCAAGACGAGCGCCGAGATGGGGCTGGCCGGCCGCTTCGTGCTCGCCGGCGCGCTGACCGGTGAGGCGCTCGGTGCGGCGTACGCCGCTGCGGACCTGCTGGTCCTGCCGAGTCGCGCGGAGACCTACGGCATGGTCGTGGCCGAGGCGCTGGCCCGCGGCCTGCCGGTGGTGGCGACCGACGTCGGCGGGGTGCGGGAGGCGCTGGGGGAGGTGCCCGCGCGTGGCGTGCCGGGGATCCTGGTGCGTCCGGGGGACCCGGGCGCGCTGACCGCGGCACTGCGCTGGTGGCTGTCGGACTCCGGCCTGCGTGACGAGCTCCGGTCGCGGGCGCTCGAGCGCCGCCGCCATCTGGCGGGGTGGCCCGTCGCGGCCGCACGCCTGGTCCGCATCCTCGCGGAGGTCGGGGCATGAGGGCGTGGCGCCGGCTGGCGGGCGCCGTCATCCTGGGGGTCGTCGTCTGGCGGGTCGGCAGCGACTCCGTCGTGGACGGCATCCGGTCGCTCGACCTGCGCGTGCTCCTGCTGGGCATCGCGATCGGCGCGGTCACGACGGTCGCGTGCGCGTGGCGCTGGCACCTCGTGTCGCGTGAGCTCGGCGTGGATGTCGCACTGCCCGCCGCCATCGCCGGCTGCTACCGGGGCCAGCTCCTCAACTCGGTCCTGCCGGGTGGCGTCCTCGGCGACGTCCACCGCGGTGTGGTGCACGGACGGTCCACCGGGGAGACCGGGCGGGCGTTGCGGGCCGTGGGCTGGGAGCGAGCGTCGGGACAGGTCGTCCAGGTGGTCGTCGCGCTCCTCGTCGTGGCGGTCCTGCCGTCGCCGGTGCGGCCGGTGCTGCCGTGGGCGCTGGCCGGGATCGGCGTGGTCGTCGCCGGCACGGCGCTCGTCGTCCGGTCCGCGCGGGGGGAGGCCTGGTGGAGCCGGCTGGTCCGCGCCGCACGCGACGACGTACGCCTCGCCCTGCTCGTGCGTCGCTCGTGGCCCGGCGTCCTCGCCGCCTCGCTGGTGGCCCTCGCAGGCTATGTGGCGACGTACGTCGTGGCAGCCCGCGCCGTCGGCGTCGACGCCCCGGTCTCGGCGCTGCTCCCACTGGTGCTCGTCGTGCTGGTCGCCGCCGGGTTGCCCCTCAACCTGGCGGGCTGGGGGCCGCGGGAGGGGATGGCCGCGTGGGCGTTCGCCGTGGCGGGTCTCGGCGCCGCGACGGGTGTCGCGACGGCGGTGGCCTACGGCACGATGGTGCTCGTCGCGAACCTGCCGGGAGTCGTCCTGGTGCTCGCGTCCCGCGGTCCGTCGACGCCGGCAGCCGCGACCACGACCGGGGGGAGGATCCGTGCCTGAGCGTCCCTACACGATCCTGAGCTGCAGCATCTCGCTCGACGGCTACCTCGGCGGCGCCACCGGCGAGCGGCTCGTGCTGTCCAACGACGCCGACCTGTGCCGGGTGGACCAGGTGCGCGCCGAGTGCGACGCGATCCTCGTCGGCGCCGGCACGGTGCGCGACGACAACCCGCGCCTGCTCGTGCGCGACCCGGCGCTGCGCGAGCGCCGAACGGCCCGAGGGCTGGCCGCGTCACCGACGAAGGTGACGATGACCCGGCACGCCCGGCTCGACGCCGACAGCAACTTCTTCGCCACCGGCGACAGCGAGAAGATCGTCTACTGCGCCACCGAGTCGCTGCCCATGGCCCGGAGGCGGCTGGCCCACGTGGCGACCGTCGTCGACGGCGGGCCGGACGTGGAGGTGGAGCGGGTCAGCGCAGACCTCCACGACCGCGGCGTCCGCCGGTTGATGGTCGAGGGCGGGGGACGGGTGCACACCCAGTTCCTCACGTCCGCGGCCGCCGACGAGCTGCACCTGGTGGTCGCCCCGTTCTTCGTCGGCAGCTCGCAGGCACGTCGCTTCGTCGGGGACGGCGCCTTCCCGTGGAACCCCGGCCACCGCGCCCGTCTCGCCGAGACCCGGCAGATCGGCGACGTCGTGCTGCTGCGCTATGCCCTGTCGCACCGCTTCCAGGAGTCCGCATGACCACCCCACGAAACTGCGGCCTTCCCCCGCTTCGCTCCTCCAGTCCGCACTTCCGCGGGGACCCCGAATGAGCGTCGAACCCGTCCCCGCGGAGCCACCCGCTGCGTCCGTGCGGCGCACGGTCGACCTGCCGCTGCGCCTGGCCGACGGCACCTCGGTGCCCGCCCGGCTGACGACGTTCCACGGCCTGGTCGACGGTCGGGAGCACGTGGCCATCGGGCTGGGGAGCCGGGCGCTCGACGACGCCCGCGGGGTCGGCGTACCCCTCGTGCGGCTGCACAGCGAGTGCCTCACCGGTGACGTGCTCGGCAGCGCACGCTGCGACTGCGGTCCCCAGCTCGAGGAGGCGATCCGACGCGTCAGCTGCGCGGGCGGCTACCTGCTCTACCTCCGCCAGGAGGGCCGCGACATCGGGCTCTACAACAAGATCGACGCCTACGCCCTCCAGGAGCGCGGGCTCGACACGTACGAGGCCAACCGGGCACTCGGCTTCGCCGAGGACGCCCGCGACTACGCGGTCGCCGTGCAGATGCTGCGGGCGCTGGGTGTCGACCGGCTCGACCTGCTCTCGAACAACCCCGACAAGGCGGCCCAGCTCGAGGCGGCAGGCGTCCTCGTCGAGCGCTGCGTGCGCACGGGGCTGCACCTGAGCCCGGTCAACCACGGGTACCTCGCCACCAAGGCCGCGGGCGGCCACGTGCTCCTGCTGCCCGGCAGCGAGGGCGACGCCCAGGGGTCCTAGTACCTGACGCAGACCCTCGAGGGTCCTAGTACCTAAGGACATCTGGCAACTCAGACCCCGTCCCTCCTACCGTCGTCATCACTGGAGCAGAACGGTTCCCGCCCCCACCGGGTCCAGAAGCTCCCCCGAAACGATGAGAGGAGTTAGTCATGGGATTCACCGCTTACCAGGCCAAGGGTCGCAACCGTCGTCGCCGTGGACACGGCACCAGCACCGGCACGGGCACCGGCACCGGCACGGGCACCGGCACCCGCACCCGCACCGGTCACTGACCGGAACCCCCGGTCACGACCGAGCCCACCGGTCGCTGACCGAGCCCCCTGGTCACCGACCGCCCCCACCGGTCGCTGACCAACCCCCGGGGACGGGCCTGGCTCCGCCAGGCCCGTCCCCGAACCCCTGCTCGAGGAGCTTCGATGTCCCGCTCGACACGCATCGGTGACGCGCCCCGCGTCCGCGACCAGCTGGTCCGGTTCTGGCCCTACGCCGCACCGCGGCGCTGGTGGATGCTCGTGGGACTCGTCCTCGCAGCGATCAGCCCGGCCCTCATGTCGGTCGAGATCTGGCTCTTCAAGGTCGTCGTCGACGACGTCCTCATCCCGCGCGACTTCGGGATGTTCCCCCTGGTGGCAGCGACCTACGTCGGGCTCACCCTCGTCCAGGCGATCGTCGACGGCGCCGACCGGCTGCTGTCGACCTGGCTCAGCCAGCGTTTCCTCGTCGACACGCGGACGGCCCTGCTCGACCACCTGCAACGGCTGCCCCTCGACTTCTTCAACCGCTCGCGGCTCGGCGACGTGATGAGCCGCGTCACCGGCGACGTGTCGGCCATCGAGGCCTTCCTGGTCTCCGGTGCCAGCCGCGCGGTCTCCCACCTGATGCAGCTGGTGTTCTTCTCGGTCGCGCTCTTCCTCCTGCAGCCGCTCCTCGCGACGGTCGCGCTGGTCGTGGCGCCGCTCTTCTGGGCCACCTCGCGCTGGTTCGCCCGACGGCTCAAGGAGATCTCCCGCGAGCGACAACGCCGCGCCGGCCGGCTCAACACCTCGCTCGAGCAGACCCTCAGCACCCTGCCCCTGGTGCAGGCCTACGACCAGGGCCATCGCGAGGTCGCGCGCTACGCCGAGGAGGCCGAGGGCAAGTACCGCACCGAGATGGCAGCCGCACGGCTGCGGTCGTTCTACGTCCCGACGCTCGACTTCATCGAGCTGCTCGGTGCCCTCGTCGTCATCGGCACGGGCGCGTGGCTGCTGTCCGAGGACCAGCTCACCGTCGGCGGGCTGCTCGCCTTCCTGACCTTCCTCACCCGCCTCTACGGGCCCGTGCGCGGGCTCGGGAGCACCGTGACGTCCGCCTTCACCGCGTCCGCAGGCGCCGAGCGGGTGATCGAGCTCCTCGACGAGCCGACGCTCCCGCCCGACCGGCCCGGCGCGGTGGCGCTCGACGCGCACCGGGGTGACGTCGACTTCGACGACGTCACGTTCACCTACCCGGGAGCCGACGCGCCGGCCGTGCGGGGGGTCAGCTTCTCGGCCCGGCCCGGCGACGTCGTCGCGATCGTCGGCGCCAGCGGCGCGGGCAAGTCCACGCTCGCCGGGCTGCTGATGCGCAGCACGGACCCGGACCTCGGCGAGGTGCGGATGGGCGGGCTCGACCTCCGCGACGTCCACCGCGCGTCCGTACGCCGCAACGTGGCGGTCGTCCTCCAGGAGACCCTGCTCGTCGACGGCACCATCCTCGACAACATCGCCTTCGGTCGGCCCGATGCCTCCCGTGAGGAGATCGAGCGGGCCGCACGAGAGGCCGACGCCCACGACTTCATCATGGCGATGCCCGACGGGTACGACACCCCGGTGGGCGAGCGCGGCCGGCGGCTGTCGGGCGGTCAGGCCCAGCGGGTGGCGATCGCGCGGGCCCTCCTGCGCGACGCCCCGGTCCTGCTGCTCGACGAGCCGACCACCGGGCTCGACGTCGGCTCCGCGCAGCGGGTCACCGAGCCCTTGCACCGGCTGATGGCCGGCCGGACGACGATCGTGGTGTCGCACGCACTGGCGAGCGTCCGTGACGCGACGCTCATCCTCGTCATGGACCACGGAGAGGTGGTCGAGCGCGGCACCCACGACGAGCTGCTGCTGCGCGGCGGACGCTACGCCGAGCTCTGGTGGGCGCACGCCTCCACGGTCGACCGCTCGGCCACCGACCACTCGGCCGCCGACCGCTCGGCCGTCGACCGACAGCTCGCGGTGGGTGTCGGATGACGGCGCTCGAGATGGCCGGTCCGGTGGAGCCCCCGGTGCTGGAGGAGGGCGACGAGATCGCACCGGGCTACACGGTCATCGAGCTCCTCTCGCGCGGCTCGGCCCTCGACGTCTACGAGGTGTGGTCGGAGGAGCGCCTGTGCAGCTGTGTGGCGAAGACGATCCGTCCGGACCGCGTCGACGTCGCACGGGTCACGCACCGCCTGCTCCAGGAGGGATGGCTCCTCCGAGAGCTCGCGCACCCGCACCTCGCCCGCGCCTTCGAGACGGTGGAGACCCCGGTACCGGTGGTCGTCCTCGAGACCGACGTCGGTCTCACGCTGGAGGAGATCGTCGACGAGCGGCGCCGCCGGCTGCCCGTGCCCGACCTGTGCCACCTCGGGCGGCAGCTCGCCTCCGCCCTCCACTACCTGCACCAGCAGGGCTACGTGCACCTCGACGTCCGTCCGGGCAACGTGATGGCCAACGGTGGTGTCGCGACCCTCATCGACCTCAGCATCGCCCGCCAGCCCGGTCGGGTGCGACGCGGCTACGGCACGCAGGAGTACATGGCACCCGAGCAGGCTCGCGGTGAGCTGGTGACCACCGCCACCGACGTGTGGGGCCTCGGCGCGACGCTCTTCGAGGCGACCACCGGGGTCGCGCCGTTCGCCCCGCTCGACGACACCGAGCGCGTGGCCTTCGCCGCAGGTGCCTTTCTCCAGCTGGAGCGACCGGCGCCGTCCGTCGCCGACCTGCGCGCGAGGGTGCCCCGCGCGTTCTCCGACCTCCTGGAGTCCTGCCTGGCCCCGTCGCCCGACGACCGGCCGTCGATCCGCCGCGTGCACGATGGCCTCGGCGAGGTGCTCGAGGACCTCGGACACTGAGGGAGTGGGCCGGCTCAATCGTCGGCGGCCCCGGGCCGCACGGGCGCGCCGGCGAGCCAGCGACGTACCTGGTCGTCGTGCTCACCGAGCGCCGGCGGCGGTGTCGGCACGCGAGTGGCGCTGCGCGAGTAGGTGACCGGGTGCCGGATCTGGGGCGGATGCGGCGCCGGGAGGTCGAGGGTCGGCCGGAGCCCGAGCTCCTCCGCTCGGCGGATCGCGTCACCGAGGTCGCCCACCACGCCGACGGGCACGTCGGCCTCGGTCAGCACGTTCATCCAGTGCCGCGCCCCGTGACGGGTCAGCCCGGCCTCGAGGGCGCGGGCCAGCTCGGCTCGGTGCTCCACCCGATCCGCGTTGGTGGCGAAGCGCGGGTCGTCGGCCAGTTCAGCGAGGCCGACGGCCCGGCAGAGGCGGACGAACTGGGCGGTGTTGCCGCAGGCGACGGCGAGCAGTCCGTCGCCGCAGCGCAGCGTCTCGTACGGCGCGATGGAGGGGTGCCGGTTCCCGAGGCGCGTGGGCGCCACCCCGGTGCTGAGGTAGGCCGAGGCCTGGTTGGCCAGTCCGCCGAGCAGGCTGGAGAGCAGGTTCACCTCGACGTGCTGTCCGAGCCCCGTGCGCTCCCGGTCGGCCAGGGCGGCCATGATGCCGATGACGGCGTCCTTCCCGGTGAGCACGTCGACCAGGGCGACGCCCACCTTGGTCGGGTCGCCGTCCGCCGGTCCC
>DASTPB010000026.1:0-3486 GCA_035762385.1 Nocardioides sp.
CCTGGGGCCCCGCCCGCCGGCTGGTGCTGGTCGAGGGCGCCAACGACCTCGACTCGCTCGTCGCCTACCTCGCTGCCCTCCAGCACGGCCACGTCGCCCTCGTCGTCCCCGATGGCCGACCCGCCCAGCGCGACGCGACGATCTCCGCCTACGACCCGGACATCGTCTGTAGCCCCGGCCTGCGCGACGACGTACGCCGCGTCGAGAGCGCGCACGACCTGCACCCGGACCTGGCCCTGCTGCTGAGCACCTCCGGCACCACCGGCTCACCCAAGCTCGTGCGGCTCTCCCGCGACAACGTCGCCAGCAACGCCGCCGCCATCGCCGACTACCTCGCCCTCACCCCCGCGGACCGCGCCGTCACGGCGCTCCCGCTGCACTACTGCTACGGCCTCTCCGTCCTGCACTCGCACCTCGTCGCCGGCGCGAGCGTCGTGCTGACCGACCTGAGCGTGGTCGACCCCTGCTTCTGGGACCTGTTCGAGCGCACCGGCGTCACCGGTCTCGCGGGCGTGCCGCACACCTTCGACCTGCTGGCCGCCAGCGGCTTCGAGGGACGCGACCTGCCCACGCTGCGCCACGTCACCCAGGCCGGCGGCCGCCTCGAGCCCGAGGACGTACGCCGCTGGAGCCGCTTCGGTCGCAGCCGCGGGTGGGACCTCGTCGTGATGTACGGCGCCACCGAGGCCACCGCGCGGATGGCGTGGCTCCCGCCCGACCTCGCCGAGGACCACCCCGCCAGCATCGGCGTCGCGATCCCCGGTGGGCACCTGCGCCTCGACGAGTCCGTCGACGACCGGCCGGGCGTCGGCGAGCTCGTCTACACCGGCCCCAACGTCATGCTCGGCTACGCCGAGACGCCGGCCGACCTCGCCCTCCCGCGGGTGACGACCGAGCTGCGCACCGGTGACCTCGCCCGCGAGCAGGACGGTCTCTTCGCGGTGGTGGGCCGACGCAACCGCTGGGGCAAGGTCTTCGGGCTCCGCATCGACCTCGACGCGGTCGAGCGGAGCCTCCGCGAGGACGTCGACCGGCAGGCCCGCGTGGTCGCCACCGGCCGGGCCGTCCACGCCTTCGTCACGACCGGGCGCCGCAGCGCCGCCGCGCGCGCCCTCGTCGCCGACCGGTGCGGCGTACCCCCGCACGCGGTGCAGGTCAGCGTCGTGCCGCAGGTGCCCCTCACCAGCAGCGGCAAGCCCGACTACGCCGCGCTCGGCGAGCTCGCCACGACGGTCGAGCGGGAGGAGGGACCGCCCCCCGCGTCCGGCCGCCACCCCCGGACCGTCCGCGCCGACGTCGTCCGAGTGCTCGGCCGCCCCGATGCCGCCGAGTCGGACTCGTTCGTGTCGCTCGGTGGCGACTCGCTGTCCTACGTCGAGCTCGCCACCCGCCTCGCCGACCACTTCCCGGACGGGCTCCCCGCCGGGTGGCACGTGCGCAGCATCGGCGAGCTCGAGCGCGCCGCAGCGGCGACGCAGGCCCGCCCCGAGCCGGACCGGGCGACCGGCGCTCCCGCCGCGGACGACGACCGCCCTCGGCGCAGGACGTACCTCGACACGACGGTCGCGCTGCGGGCGCTCGCCATCGTGTTCATCGTCGCCAGCCACGTCGACCTCGTCGGTCTCGAGGGTGGTGCCCACCTGCTGCTCGCGCTCGCCGGCTTCAACTTCGCGCGCTTCCAGCTCTCCGCACCCGGCGACGCCCGCACCCGGCTGCGCCACGGCCTGTCCGGCCTGGCCCAGCTCGTCGTACCAGCGGTGCTGTGGGTCGGTGGCGTGGCGCTGGTGCTCGGCAGCTACGACCTGACGACCGTCCTGTTCCTCCGCGAGGTGGTCAACGGCTCGGAGTGGGACGACCAGTGGCAGCTGTGGTTCCTCGAGTCGCTCGTGTGGCTCACCGCCGCCGCGCTGGCCGCGACCACGCTGCCGGTGCTGCACCGGCTGGAGCGTCGTACGCCGTTCCGCTTCGCGCTCGCCGTGCTCGGGCTCGCCACCGTGGCCCGCATCGCGGAGGTCGGGCTGCGCGCCGGCCCGACCGAGCGCTACACCACCCTCGTGGTCGCCTTCTTCTTCGCCCTCGGGTGGGCTGGTGCACGGGCGGCGACCACCCGGCAGCGGCTCCTCGTCTCCGGGCTGGCCGTCCTGCTGGTCGCCGGCTTCTTCGGGGAGGTGCACCGCGAGGTCATCGTCCTCGGCGGGTTCCTGCTGATGCTGTGGTGCCCGCGAGTGCCGGTCACGCCGTTGCTCGCGCGGGTGGCCGGGACGCTGGCGTCCGCCAGCCTGTTCATCTATCTCACGCACTGGCAGGTCTACCCACCCCTCGAGGACGCCGGCCACCAGTGGCTCGCGCTTGTGGCGTCGCTCACAGTGGGCATCGTCTACGCCTACGTCGTGCGGCCGCTGCACCAAGCAGTCGGTCGCGCCGCGCTCGGGTCGCGGTAGCCTGCCGAGCGGTACGCCGTCCGGCTGCCCGTCGCCCCGTCCAGTGTCACCGCCAGGAGTCCTCGCGTGAGCTTGAAGAAGGTCCTCATCGCCAACCGCGGCGAGATCGCCGTCCGCGTCATCCGCGCCTGCAAGGACGCCGGCATCGGATCGGTCGCGGTGTACGCCGACCCGGACCGCGACGCGCTCTTCGTGCGGCTCGCCGACGAGGCCCACTCCCTCGGCGGCGCCACCCCGGCCGAGTCCTACCTCGACATCGCGAAGATCATCGCCGTCGCCGAGAAGTCGGGCGCCGACAGCATCCACCCCGGCTACGGCTTCCTCGCCGAGAACGCCGACTTCGCCCAGGCCGTCATCGACGCCGGGCTGATCTGGATCGGCCCCCCGCCGGCCGCAATCGAGGCGCTGGGCGACAAGGCCAAGGCGAAGCACATCGCCGACAGGGCGAAGGCCCCGCTCGCGCCCGGCACCAAGGACCCCGTGAAGGATGCCGACGAGGTCGTCGCGTTCGCCGAGGCCAACGGCCTGCCGGTGGCGATCAAGGCCGTCTTCGGCGGCGGCGGTCGCGGCCTCAAGGTCGCCCGCACGCTCGAGGAGATCCCGGACGCCTACGAGTCCGCGGTCCGCGAGGCCGTCACCGCGTTCGGTCGCGGCGAGTGCCTGGTCGAGAAGTTCCTCGACAAGTCGCGCCACGTCGAGACCCAGTGCCTGGCCGACAAGCACGGCAACGTCGTCGTCGTCTCCACCCGCGACTGCTCGCTCCAGCGCCGCAACCAGAAGCTCGTCGAGGAGGCGCCCGCCCCCTTCCTCACCGACGCGCAGGTCACCGAGCTCTACGAGTCGTCCAAGCGGATCCTCAAGGAGGCCGGCTACCACGGCGCCGGCACGTGTGAGTTCCTCGTCGCCCAGGACGGCACGATCTCCTTCCTCGAGGTCAACACCCGGCTCCAGGTCGAGCACTGCGTCTCCGAGGAGGTCACCGGCATCGACCTGGTCCGCGAGATGTTCCGCATCGCGGCCGGCGAGGAGCTCGGGTACGACGACC
>DASTPB010000027.1:0-10390 GCA_035762385.1 Nocardioides sp.
CGACTTCACCATCTTCACGATGCCCGACAGGTACGCCAGGATCGGCGACCTGCACGCCACGATCGACGACCACCCCTTCGACATCGCGCCGCTCCTGGAGTGGGCGGACCGCGACGAGGCCGAGGGTGCCGAGGCGCCGCCCGAGCCCGAGGTCGGGTAGCCGACCATGGGTTTCGACTACGTCCCGCTGCCATGGCCCGCGGAGGCGGCAGACCCGCAACCGGAGATGCGGCGTGAGCTGGAGGATGTGGGCTTCCGGCTGCTCGGTGGCTGTTCGCTGACTGGTGACGGCATCCGTGAGGTCGCACGCATGGCGAAGACCTACGGCGACGGCGCGTCCGAGTTCGAGCGCTGGGCCCGGGAGCCCGGCCAGGTGTTGTCGTCCCCGGACGGCACGACCTTCGTCCAGCTGGCCTGGCTGTGGGACTGTCGCTACGCGACCTTCACCAGCGTCCTGGGTGACGGGCGGATCGTCCAGACCATGACGGACTGGGACGCGGCACCTCGGTGGCCGACGTCACTGGGCCGCCGCCACCGCACCCTCGACGTCCACCGTGAGCAGCAGATCCTGGCGACCGACCTGGACGTCCGGGTCGTCCCGGGCGACGCGCTCGCCACCTGGCGCGTCCACCAGGAGCGCCTCGCCGGACTTCCCGCGCCGCCGCCCCACGTGGCCCTGGCCGACTTCGCGCGCATCCAGGCGGCGGAGTCGCGCGCTCGATCGTCCTGGGCCCGTCGCGTGCAGGTCGTGTCGTTCCTCCTGTGCTTCGTGCTGCTGCTGGTCCCGTTCGTGGCGGTCAGCGCGGCCCTCGGTCGGCAACCCTGGTGGGTGGACCTGGGCGTCCTCGCGACCACCGGTCTGCTGTTCATGGGTGTGTACGTGCCGATCTGGTCGCGCGTACGAGGGTGGCGCGGACTACGTCGGCGCTTCCGGGCCCCGGTGCCGGGCGCTCGCACCACTGCCTAGGATCGACCCCGTGGGCATCCAGATCACGCCGAGCATCCTCAACGCCGACCTGTCGCGTCTCGCCGACGAGGTCGCCCGGATCCCCAGCGCCGACTGGGTGCACGTGGACGTGATGGACAACCACTTCGTCCCCAACCTGACCCTGGGCCTTCCCGTCATCGAGGCGCTGAGCAGGCATGCCACCCAGCCGCTCGACGCGCACCTGATGATCGAGGACGCCGACCGGTGGGCGCCCGCCTACGCCGAGGCGGGCTGCGGGTCGGTGACGTTCCACGCCGAGGCGGCCAAGGCCCCGGTGCGGCTGGCCCGCGAGATCCGCTCGCAGGGGGCCCGGGCATCCATGGCCCTCAAGCCCGCCACCCCGATCGAGCCCTACGAGGCGCTGCTCCCCGAGCTCGACATGCTGCTCATCATGACCGTGGAGCCGGGCTTCGGCGGGCAGAAGTTCCTCGACCTGTGCCTGCCCAAGATCCGCACCGCCCGCGAGCTGATGCGCAAGCACGGCGTCGAGACCTGGCTCCAGGTGGACGGAGGCGTGTCGCTCGAGACCATCGAGCGGTGCGCCGAGGCCGGAGCCGACGTCTTCGTCGCGGGATCGGCGGTGTACTCGGCCGACGACCCGGACGCGATGGTGGCCGAGCTGCGGGCGAAGGCCGCCTCGGTCACGACGTGAGCCGCCCGGCGACGGTCGACGACATCCACGCGACCGCGCGTGCCATGCCGCACGTGACCGTGGCGCGCCCGGAGAGGAATCCGGTGTACCAGGTCGGCGGCAAGTCGTTCGTGTTCTTCCGCACGCCCCGACCCGACGCCGTCGACCCGGAGACGGGGGAGCGCTACACCGACGTCGTGGTCATCTGGGTCGCATCCGAGGGCGACAAGCAGGCGTTGCTGCAGGACGAGCGGTTGCCCTTCTTCACGACTGCGCACTTCGACGGCCACCCCTCGGTCCTGCTGCGAGCCTCCCGGGTCGCGGAGATGGACAGCGACGAGCTGGTGGAGATCGTCGAGGAGGCCTGGCTCGCGCAGGCGTCGGACCGTCGCGGACGGACGTGGCTCGCGTCGCGCGGGCTCGAAGCGTAGGCGAGTCGTAGGGCTAGTGCGTAGGGCGGGTGCGTAGGTTTGGGGGCATGACCGAGTCCGTCTGGGACTACCCCCGCCCGCCGCGGGTCGAACCGAGCAGCGAGCACGTCGTGGTGACACACGGTGAGATGGTCGTCGTGGACACCACGGCGAGCCTGCGGGTCCTGGAGACCAGCCACCCCCCGACGTACTACCTGCCGGTGGCCGACTTCGTCGGCGGCCTGCTGCGACCGGCACGAGGTGGCTCGTGGTGCGAGTGGAAGGGCCAGGCCACCTACTACGACCTCGTCGTCGGCGACGCGGTGCTGCCCGCGGTGGCGTGGACCTACCTGGACCCCTCGAAGGGCTTCGAGGCGCTGGTCGACCACGTCGCGCTCTACCCGGGGCGTGTCGACCGCTGCACGGTCGACGGCGAGGTCGTCCAGCCGCAGCCGGGCAGCTTCTACGGCGGCTGGATCACCTCCCGGGTCACCGGCCCCTTCAAGGGCGGTCCGGGCTCGTCGGGCTGGTAGCCGGTCGCCCGGCTCCGGGTCAGTGCAGCCCGCGGTCGTTGACCTGCTGGCTCTCGAGGTGGGGCGCGTGCCGCACGTGGTCCTCGAGCCGGCGCTGGTCGGCGACCAGTGCCTGGCCCTCGAGCTGGTCGGCGCGCGTCTGCACCCGCTCGAGGCGGGCGTTCCAGATGTCGACGTCGCGAGCCACGTCGTCGAGCCGGGCCCTGGGCAGCACGATCGCGTCGCCCTCGCTCCGGAGCTCGGGCTCGCTCGCCGCCAGCCCTTCCGCCTCGTACGCCGTCAGCGGCCGGGTCAGCCTGATCCGCACCGGGTAGGTCGTCTGGTCCACGTCGGCCGGGTCCACCGCGAGCTCCACGATCCCGAGTGCCGGCCGATGCCTGCGTGTCGCCATGTCCGTCGTCCCCTCACCGGGGCCGGGGTGGCCCCGCTCCCACGAGTCGAGCATCCCGCGGCGGCGACGTCAATGGGGTCCGCACCCCGTGCCGGGTCGGCCGGGTCAGCCGGCGAACAGGGTCAGCCGCTGCCGGATGATCTTCCGGCGCAGCACGACGCGGCGCTTCCCGTCGTTGCCGATGCGCAGCCGGTCGAGCTCCCAGCCGCCGTGCTCGGCCCGCTCGACGAGCATGCGGGTGACGACGTTGCGGGAGAAGTCCTTGGGCAGCACGAGCGTCTCGAACTCCCACTCCACCCCGCGCCCCGGTGGGCGGCGCTGGATCCTGGCCATCGTCTCTCCCGTCTGTTGTCCGTCGAAGGGGCGCTCAGTCGGCCGACACGTCGTCCAGGGCGTCGACGATCTCGGGTGGCAGGGTCAGCTCCTCGATGCCGAGCGCGCCCTTGAGCTGTGCGGCCGTGCGCGCACCGACGATCGGGGCGGTCACGCCGACCCGGTCGCGTACCCACACCAGCGCCACCTCGAGCGGCGTCCAGCCGAGACCGTCGGCGGCACGCGCGACGGCCTCCACGATGCCGCGGCCGCGCTCGTCGAGGTAGGCGCCGACGAAGCCGGCGAAGTGCTCGGTGGCGGCACGCGAGTCCGAGGGCGTGCCGGTGCGGTACTTGCCGGTGAGCACGCCCCGGCCGAGGGGGGACCAGGGGAGGATCCCCAGCCCGAGCGCCTGCGCGGCCGGCACGACCTCGTGCTCGACCTGCCGGTTGAGCAGGGAGTACTCCACCTGGGTGGACGCCAGCGGGACCCGCCCCGGGACGGCCCGCTGCCAGGTCGCCGCCTGCGCGGTCTGCCAGCCGGTGTAGTTGGAGATGCCGACGTAGGACGCACGACCCGAGGTGACGGCCAGGTCGAGGGCGCTGAGCGTCTCCTCGACGGGCGTCTCGTCGGTCCACACGTGGACCTGCCAGAGGTCGACGTGGTCGACCCCGAGACGCTTCAGCGAGGCGTCCAGGGTGGTCAGGAGGGTGCCGCGGGACGTGTCGGTGACCCGCTCGCCCGTACGACGGCTGATCCCGGCCTTGGTCGCGATGACCACCTCGTCGCGGGCGACGACGTCGCCGATCAGCGTCCCGATGAGCTCCTCGCTGGCGCCGTCACCGTAGCCGGCGGCGGTGTCGACCAGCGTTCCGCCGGCCTCCGCGAAGCCGATCAGCTGGTCGCGTGCCTCGTGCTCGTCGGTGTCGCGACCCCAGGTCATCGTGCCGAGGCCGAGACGGGAGACCTTGAGCCCGGTGGCGCCGACGGAACGCTGCTGCATGGTGGTGAGAGTAGCCACGGGGCGTGCGCGGGCCGCACGGGACGCGCCCGTAGGCTCACGCCTCGTGATCGATCTCCTCAAGGCCGTGGTCCTCGGCGTGATCCAGGGGCTGACGGAGTTCCTGCCGATCTCGAGCAGCGCACACCTGCGGATCTTCCCCGAGCTGTTCGGCTGGGGGGACCCCGGCGCGGCGTTCACGGCCGTCATCCAGATCGGCACGGAGCTCGCCGTGCTCATCTACTTCCGCAAGGACATCTGGCGCATCGGCAGCGCGTGGGTGCGCTCCCTGTTCAAGGCGGAGTACCGCGGCACGTTCGACGCGCGGATGGGCTGGTTCATCATCGTCGGCTCGCTGCCGATCGTCGTGCTCGGGGTGCTGCTCAAGGACGTCATCGAGCGGGACTTCCGCAACCTGTGGATCACCGGGTGCACGCTCATCGTGATGGGCATCGTCCTCGGCATCGCCGACCGCATCGGTCGCACCGACCGGCCCCTGGGCAAGCTCACCCTGCGGGACGCGGTCCTGATGGGCGCGGCGCAGGCCCTCGCACTGGTCCCCGGCGTCTCGCGCTCGGGTGCCACCATCTCCATGGGCCGATTCCTCGGCTTCGAGCGCGAGGCCGCGACCCGGTTCGCGTTCCTGCTCGCGATCCCCGCGGTCGTCGGCGCCGGGGTGTTCGAGCTCAAGGAGATCCCGCACGGGCACAACGACTTCGGCTGGGGGCCGACCATCACCGCCACGGTCGTCTCGTTCGTCGTCGGGTACGCCGCCATCGCCTGGCTGCTGCGCTACGTCAGCACCCGGTCCTACACGCCGTTCGTGATCTACCGGATCCTGCTCGGCACGTTCACGCTCATCCTGCTCGGAACCGGCGTGCTGACCGCCTGAACGTCCTCAACAGCATCACCAGCGCCACGACCTGGGTGACGGCGACGACGGCCACGAGCGCGGGCAGGGAGCGCTCGTAGAGCCACCCGGCCGTGACCCCACCGATGATCGCGAGGAGTCCCTGGATGCCCGCGAAGACGCCGTACGCCGTCGCGCGGCGCGGGGCATCGACCAGGTCGGCGACCACCGCCTTCACGGTCGAGTCCTGCACCCCTTGGGCCAAGCCCCACGCGAGGAGGCCACCGAGCACCGCGACCAGGGTCGACCCGAGCGCGAGGGCCGGCACGAGCGCCACCAGCGCCGGGACGAGGAGCAGCACCCTGGGGCCGGTGCGGTCGTAGACCGCGCCGACGGCGAGCGCCGCGATGGCTTCGACGGCCATCGCGGCGGCGTACACCACGGGCACCGCAGCGACGGGCAGCAGGTCGTCGACGGTGAGGTGGTAGCCGATGATGCCGAAGGTCACCAGGGCTGCCGTCGTCAGCGACGCGGCGAAGGCGTAGCGGAAGAAGTCGGCCGGCAACCCCCGTCCGACCGCATCCGCCCACCAGCCGCGGGGCGGGTCGGGGCGCTCCGGGGCTGCCGGTGCCGGTGCGTCGTCGTACACGCTGGGGTCCGGAACGCGACGGCGCAGCGCGAACAGCAGGAGCATCGCGACCGCCCCGGGGACCGCGAGGACGGCGAGCCCCCACCAGAGGGACGCGACCGCGACGACCCCCGCCACCACCAGGGGTCCCGCGAACGCACCCACCTGGTCGAGAGCCTTGTGCAGCCCGAAGCCGCGGCCCCGGCCCACCGCGGAGGCGACGTGGGCCAGGAGCGCGGACTTCGACGGCGACCGGACCGCCTTGCCGAGGCGCTCCAGCAGGATCATCGTGACGGCGAACGCCAGTCCGGCGGCACCGAGGCGGGGCGACAGCGCCATGAGCGGGACGCACACCGC
The DNA here is from genome assembly GCA_035762385.1 of Nocardioides sp. Classification (GTDB taxonomy): domain Bacteria; phylum Actinomycetota; class Actinomycetes; order Propionibacteriales; family Nocardioidaceae; genus Nocardioides. Next base: position 6,101 of record DASTPB010000027.1, read on the forward strand.
GGTCAGGCCGTAGCCCACGATCGTCAGCGACCAGTAGCGGCCCGTGCGGTCGGCGATCGGGCCGAACGCCAGGCGCATCACCAGCGCCACCGCCTCGCCGGCACCGGTGACGAGCCCGACGACGACCGCGGACGCCCCGAGCGCGGCGAGGACGGGGCCGTAGACCGAGCGGGCGCCCTCGTAGACCATGTCGGCGGACAGGCTCACGAACCCGAACCACCACACCACCCGCCAGGCCGTGGGCGCCCCGGCGGTCGGTCGGGTCACAGCCACCCGGACCTCTTGAACCACGCGAAGAGACCGGCCGCGATGCCCGCCATCAGCAGGAGCGCGTAGGCGTAGCCGAACTGCCAGTGCAGCTCCGGCATGTGGTCGAAGTTCATCCCGTAGATTCCGGCCACCAGCGTCGGTACGACGACGAGGGCCGCGCCCGCGGATATCTTGCGCATGTCCTCGTTCTGCTGGACCGAGATCCGGGCCAGGTGGGCGTCGAAGGCGGTCGACAGCAGCACGTCGAGGGCGTCGATGACCTCCGAGACCCGCTGGAGGTGGTCCGCGACGTCGCGGAAGTAGGTGGCGGTCTCGACGGTGATCCGCTCGTCGACGCCCATCGCGAACTTCCGTATCGGCTCACGCAGCGGCATGACCGCCCGGCGCACCTCGGCGATCTCGCGCTTGAGGACGTAGATCCGGGTGGAGTCGTTGGTGCGGGCGTCGGAGAAGACCGACTCCTCCACCTCGTCGACGTCCACCTCGAGCTCCTGGCCGACCTTCTCGTACTCGTCGACGACGCGGTCGCAGATGGCGTAGAGGACGGCCATCGGGCCGTGCTCCAGCACCTGCGCCCGCTGCTCGAGGTCGCGTCGCGCCGTCGCGAGGTCGATGCCCGCCCCGTGCCGCACGGTCACCACGAAGTCGCGGCCGATGAACAGGTTGATCTCCCCGGTCTCGACGGCGTCCTCCTCGTCGACGTACCAGAGCGTCTTCAGCACGAGGAACAGCATGTCGCCGTAGCGCTCGAGCTTCGGGCGCTGGTGGGAGTCGCCGGCGTCCTCCACGGCCAGCGGGTGCAGGTCGAAGGTGCGGGCGATCAGGTCGAGCTCGTCGGGGCTGGGGTCGTGGATCCCGACCCACTGGAAGTCGCCCGGGTCGCACGGCACCCTGGCCCAGCCGAGGCTCTGGTCGTCGTCGTCACCGAGCTGGACCCGCTTGCCCTGGTGGTAGAGGGCGTTGTCGACGATCACAGGGCCGAGGCTAGCCCCACTAACCTCTGGAGAATGCCCACCCTGATCCTCGTGCGACACGGCCGCTCGTCGGCCAACGCCACCGGAGTCCTGGCCGGCCGGCTGCCCGGCGTCCACCTCGACGACGCAGGGGTGAAGCAGGCGGTCGCGGTGGGGGAGCGGCTGGCGGGCGTACGGCTCTCGGCCGCGGTGACCAGCCCGCTGGAGCGCTGTCGCGAGACGTGCCGCGAGATCACGCGGCGGCAGGCCCAGCCGCTGCGGGCCGGCAGCGAGAAGCAGCTCTCGGAGTGCGACTACGGCGAGTGGCAGGGGAGGCCGATCAAGGAGCTGGCCCGGGAGAAGCTCTGGAAGACCGTGCAGTCGCAGCCGTCGGCGGCCACCTTCCCGGGAGGTGAGTCGATGCGCGCCATGCAGGACCGGGCGGTGGCGGCCGTACGACGGCACGACGCGCGGGTCGCCGCCGAGCACGGGGACGACGCGGTGTGGCTCGCGGTCAGCCACGGCGACGTGATCAAGTCGATCCTCGCGGATGCGCTCGGCACCCACCTCGACCTCTTCCAGCGCATCCACGTCGACCCGGCCTCGGTGTCGGTCGTGCGCTACACCGAGTCGCGACCGTTCGTGCTCGGCACGAACACCCACGCCGGGGACCTCGCCTGGCTGACCCCGCCGAAGAAGTCCCGACGCTCCTCCCGCACCCGGCGCACCGACGCCGAGGTGGGTGGAGGCGCCGGCCCCCAGACGGGCACGCCCTAGGGTGAGTGACATGCCCGTCGTGCACCGCTTCGACCCGCCCGAGCGCTTCGTCGCCGGCACCGTTGGCGAGCCCGGCCAGCGCACGTTCTTCCTCCAGGCGCGCGAGGGTGCCCGGCTGGTCAGCGTGTCGCTCGAGAAGCAGCAGGTGCAGGCGCTGGCCGAGCGGATCGACGAGCTCCTCGACGAGCTCATGCGCGCCGCCGACGGCGACGCCCTCATCCCGGCGATCGCCCCACGTGACCTCACCGACGCCCAGCCGCTCGAGCAGCCGATCCAGGAGGAGTTCCGCGCCGGCACGATGACGCTGTCCTGGGACGGCGCCGACGAGCGCGTGGTGATCGAGGTGTTCCCCTTCACCGAGGCCGCGGTCGTCTCGCCCGAGCAGCTCCAGGAAGACCTCGAGGACCTGCTCGAGCCCGAGCCGGAGGAGATCTTCCTCGTCCGGATCACCGCTGCGTCGGCGCGGGCGTTCGTCGAGCGTGCGTTGTCGGTCGTCGGCGCCGGGCGCCCGGACTGCCCGTTCTGCGGGGAGCCGATCGACCCGGACGGCCACCTCTGCGTGCGCGCCAACGGCTTCCGGCGTCGTGATCCCTGACAGCACGCTCCCGGCGGGCTTCCCCACCGGGGAGCTCACCCTGCACGGACGCGTCCTGCCCGCGTCCAACGCCACCTTCGTCGGCGAGGTCGCCGGTGTGCGCGTCGTCTACAAGCCGATCGCGGGGGAGCGGCCGCTGTGGGACTTCCCAGACGGCACGCTCGCCGCCCGCGAGGTGGGCGCGTACGCCGTCTCGGAGGCGCTGGGCTGGGACATCGTGCCGCCGACGGTCATCGGCGACGGGCCGCACGGACCGGGGATGGTGCAGCTGTGGCGGGACGAGGTCGAGAACGCTGCCCCCGTCGACATCGTCGGCGAGGGTGAGGTCCCAGCAGGCTTCCGGCACGTCTTCGACGGCCTCGACGCGCACGACCAGGCGGTGTCGCTCGTCCACGAGGACAGCGAGCCCCTGCGACGGATGGCGCTGTTCGACGTCGTGGTCAACAACGCCGACCGCAAGGGCGGGCACGTCCTGCCCATGCCGGGCGGCCACCGGCACGGCGTCGACCACGGCCTGACCTTCCACGTCGAGCACAAGCTGCGCACCGTGCTGTGGGGGTTCGTGGGCGATCCGATCAGCGGCGAGGAGGCCGACGGACTGCGCACGCTGGCGTCGGCGCTGGACGGCTGGCTCGGTGCGCGGCTGGCCGCGCTGCTCGCCGACGACGAGGTGGAGACCACCCGGCGGCGGGTCGCCCGGCTGCTCGCGCGGGGGACCTTCCCCGGCCCCCGCTCGTCGTCGTACCCGGTCATCCCCTGGCCGCCCTTCTGACACGGGCGGTCCTCGGTCGGGCCCTCACGACCGGCGGATAGGCTTCGCGACATGCGTGCCTGGTCGTCTCCCGACGTTCCCTCACTGCCCGTGGCGGGCCCCGTCGTGCGGGTGCACGACACCGCGAGCGACACCCTCGTCGAGACCCGGCCCGAGGGTCCGGCCCGCATGTACGTCTGTGGGATCACCCCCTACGACGCCACCCACATGGGCCACGCCGCGACCTACGTCGGCTTCGACCTGCTCCACCGGGCGTGGCGCAACGCCGGCCACGACGTGACCTACGTCCAGAACGTCACTGACGTCGACGACCCGCTGCTGGAGCGCGCCACCAGGGTCGGCGTCGACTGGGCGGAGCTCGCGCTGCGCGAGACCCAGCTCTTCCGCGACGACATGGAGGCCCTGCGGGTCCTGCCGCCCGCCCACTACACCGGGGCGGTCGAGTCGATCCCGCAGGTGATCGAGCTCATCCAGCGCCTCGACGAGGCCGGTGCCGTCTACCGCGTCGACGACGACCTCTACTTCTCGGTGACCGCCGACGACACCTTCGGTGACGTCTCCGGCTTCGACCGCGAGCAGATGCTGGAGGTCTTCCCCGATCGCGGGGGCGACCCGGACCGCGAGGGCAAGAAGGACCCGCTCGACTGCCTGCTCTGGCGTGCCGAGCGACCGGGTGAGCCGGCGTGGGAGAGCCCCTGGGGCCCGGGGCGGCCGGGGTGGCACGTGGAGTGCTCCGCGATCGCGCTCGACCACCTGGGGTCGGCCTTCGACGTCCAGGGCGGCGGCAGCGACCTCGTCTTCCCCCACCACGAGATGTCCGCCGGGCACGCGCAGGTCGCCCACCCCGGTGAGCGCTTCGCCCGCGCCTACGCCCACGCCGGGATGGTCGCCTACGACGGCGAGAAGATGTCGAAGTCCAAGGG
>DASTPB010000028.1:0-13466 GCA_035762385.1 Nocardioides sp.
CAGGTCGAGCACCGTCGCGACGGCCGCCAACCCCGACGCGAACGCGAGGCACCGACCGCCCTCGAGGGCGCCGAGCGCGTCCTCCAACGCCGTCCAGGTCGGGTTGCCGTAGCGGCCGTACTCCACGTCGCCGCCGGCCACATAGGTCGCCGCCATCGTGATCGGCGTGTTGAGCGGCGCGTCGGGGACCTTGTCCGGCCGGCCGGCCGTGACGGCCAGTGTGGCGAGTGCCAGCGTGCCGGGCCGGGGCGGGGAGCCGGAAGTCGTGTCTGCAGCCATGCGCGCCAGCGTAGGTGGATAGGGTCGAGGCGATGAACGACACCTCCTCGGACAAGACGACCGACGCGCCCACCGACCCCCTCTCGACGCCCCGTCCAGACGCTCGCACCGATGCTCGATCCGATGCTCGATCCGATGCTCGATCCGATTCCGCCATCCGCAGGCCGCGCGTCGCCGTCGTCTTCGGCGGCCGCTCGTCCGAGCACGGGATCTCGTGCGTGACCGCGGGCAGCGTGCTGGCCGCGATCGACCGCGAGGCGTACGACGTCGTGCCCGTCGGCATCGCACCCGACGGCCGGTGGGTCCTCGAGAGCGACGAGCCCGCCCGGCTCGCGATCCGGGGCAGCGACCTGCCACAGGTCGACGCCGGTCGGTCACCGGTGGCGCTGATGGGGGCAGCCACCGGCACCGACCTCGTCGTCGCCGAGCCGGCGAGCGTCCCCTCCGTCATCGGTGAGGTCGACGTCGTCTTCCCACTCCTCCACGGTCCGTGGGGCGAGGACGGCACCCTGCAGGGGATGCTGGAGATGGCCGGTGTGCGCTACGTGGGCTCGGGCGTGCTCGCCTCCGCCATCGGCATGGACAAGGCCTACATGAAGGTCGTCCTTCAGGCTGCCGGCCTCCCGGTCACGCCCGGCATCGTCGTGACCCGCACGGAGCACGAGCAGGACGCGATCGGCGTACGTGCGCGCATCGAGGAGCTCGGCTTCCCGTGCTTCGCCAAGCCCGCGCGCGCCGGCTCGAGCATGGGGATCAGCAAGGTGCACGACGCCTCGGAGGTCGACGCGGCGCTCGAGGAGGCGTTCCGCCACGACCCGAAGGTGCTCGTCGAGCAGGCGATGGAGGGCGCGCGCGAGGTGGAGTGCGGCGTGCTCGGCACGCTCGAGGGCCCGCCCGAGACGTCACGGGCGGGCGAGGTGCGCACCGGCGGCGACCACGAGTTCTACGACTTCGAGGCGAAGTACCTCGCCGACCAGCACACCGAGATCGACATCCCCGCCGACCTGCCGGCCGCCACCGAGCAGGAGCTGCGGGCGATGGCCGTCCGCGCCTTCGAGGCCCTGTCGTGCGAGGGCCTCGCGCGCGTGGACTTCTTCGTGGAGCCCGACGGCTCGCTGGTGATCAACGAGCTCAACACGATGCCCGGCTTCACCCCGACGTCGATGTACCCCCAGCTGTGGGCCGCCACCGGCATGACCTACCCCGACCTCGTGGACCGGCTCGTCCAGCTGGCGCTGCGGCGCGACACCGGGCTGCGGTGATCGTCGGGGGCGGCTGACCGTCTGGCTCGGCTACAGGCAGGACAGCCCCTCGCCCAGGTGCGCCTTCAGTGCCGGCGCGAGCTCGGCCAGCGCGCGGTCGATGCCCTCGGCGCGGTAGTCAGCCGGCACGACCACCTCGACGTAGGGCGCGAGGCTGAGCGCGATGGGCGTCGCCTCCTCGCCCTGGTCGGTCAGCTGGTCGTCGGGGACGTACCAGCCCACGCCGTCGATGACGTTGCACTCGGCCGTCGGCTCGTAGTCGGTCGGCTCGGGCACGCCGCAGGTGAGGACGTACGCCGGGTCGCCCCAGGCCGCGCCCAGCGCGTCGGCGGGCTCGACGTCGCGACGCTCCAGGCCGGCGAGGGTGTCTGGGAGGTCGGCGACCAGCGACTCGCAGGTGGCCCGGTCGGCCGCGGAGACGTCGACGTCGGCGATCGTTGGCGTGCTGCTGCAACCCCCGAGGGCGAGCACCGCGGCGGCGGCGCTGGACGCGACGACGCCCCGGCCCGTGCACGGACCGAGGCGTCGAGCCGGGTGCACGTGGGCCGGGCGGCTCAGATGTGGACGACCGGGCAGGTGAGCGTGCGGGTGATGCCGTCGAGGTTCTGGACCTTCGAGACGACGAGCTTGCCCAGCTCGTCGACGTTCTTGGCCTCGGCGCGGACGATCACGTCGTAGGGACCGGTGACGTCCTCGGCGAGCGTGACGCCGTTGACCTGCGCGATCTCGCGGGCGACCTCCGCGGCCTTGCCGACGTCGGTCTGGATCAGGATGTAGGCCTGGACGACCATCGTGGACTCCTCGGTCTCGTTCATCGGGTGGGACCGCCACAACCTACCGCGCCGCGCACCGGCCCCGACAGGGGATGGGTGACAGTGGTCACGACCCCCGTCTGGTGGGATGGGCGCATGGCACCGGCAGCTGACGCAACCCTCGGCGAGGCAGGCGAGTTCGGCCTGATCGCCGAGCTCATCTCCCAGTCGAGTGAGATCTTCGAGGGCGACGAGCACGTGCTCGTCGGGCCGGGTGACGACGCCGCTGTGCTGCGCATCAAGCACGGGCACGTGGTCGTCTCGACCGACCTCATGGTCGAGGGCCGGCACTTCCGTCGCGACTGGGCCGGGGCCGACGACGTCGGCCACCGGGCGGCCGCCCAGAACCTCTCGGACATCAACGCCATGGGCGGCACCGCCCGCCACCTCACCATCGGCCTCGCAGCCCCCGCCGACCTCCCGGTGGCGTGGGCGCTCGACCTCGCCCGCGGCTTCGCCGAGGAGTGCGCGAGCGTCGGCGCGACGGTGGTCGGCGGCGACGTCACCCGCGCGGACCAGGTCATGATCGCCGTCACCGTGCTCGGCCAGTGCACCCAGGCCCCGGTCCTCCGCTCGGGCGCCCGGCCCGGCGACGTCCTCGCCCTCACCGGTCGCCAGGGGTGGGCCGCCGGCGGTCTCGCGGTCCTCGGTCGCGGCTTCCGCTCCCCGCGGGTGCTGGTCGAGGCCTACCGCCGACCCCAGCCGCCGTACGCCGCGGGCAAGGTGGCCGCCCAGGCCGGTGCGACCGCCCTCATCGACGTCTCCGACGGCCTCCTCGCCGAGGCCCGCCACATCGCGGACGCGAGCGGTGTCGCCATCGACGTACGCACCCGCGCGTTCGAGGTGCCCGAGCCGCTCCAGGCCGTCGGCGCCGCGCTCGGCGCCGACCCGATGCAGTTCATCCTCGGCGGCGGGGACGACCACTCCCTGCTGGCGACCTTCCCGGACGCCTCGTCGGTGCCGGCCGGCTGGCAGGTGGTCGGCGAGGTGACGGAGGGGGAGGGCGTCACCGTCGACGGCGGGGCGTACGACGGCCCCACCGGCTGGACCCACTTCTGACCGCCCCTCGGCTGTGAGTCTCTCGGAGACTCACCGCACTTGGTGGGCGAGTCGGTCACTTGTAGGCCGTTGCAACCGCCTACAGGTGACGAAGTCCCCGCTCGTGCGGGGACTTCGACGCGGCGACCGAGGTCGGGACTTCGACGCGGCGACCGAGGCCGCCCAGGAACGACGAAGCCCCCGCCGCAGAGCGGCGGGGGCATCGACCAGGACGACGTCAGGTCAGCGCGAGACCTTGCCGGCCTTGAGGCAGCCGGTGCAGACGTTGAGGCGCTTGGGCGTACCGTTGACGGTCGCCCGGACGCGCTGGATGTTGGGGTTGAAACGACGCTTGGTGATCTTGCGCGACCAGGGACGGTTGTTTCCGAAGCCCGGCTTCTTGGCGCAGATGTCGCAGACGGCAGCCACCGTGCACTCCGATCCGTTCGAGGTTGACAGTTGTCGAGAGGCCCGCACCCCGCAGGAAGCGGCAGCAGGCAACCGCGCAAGAGTAGCCGAGGACCTACGGCGAGATGAAATCGCAGGGGCCGTCGGTGCCGGGCACTACCCTGTGGCGCGCCCCACATCGTACGACGAGGCAGCCGCACCACCACATCAGCAGACACCCGGGAGCAGACCGACGCGATGGAGCACGTCACCCACGGCATCACGCTGGACGGCGTCACCCGGTTCGTCGACATCGCGACCGACGCCCTGTCCGCGGCCCGCGAGGAGATCGACGCGCTCAACGTCTATCCCGTGCCCGACGGTGACACCGGCACCAACATGTTCCTCACCGTCTCCGCGGCCCGTGACGCGTTGCGCGAGGCCCGTGCCGGCGACCCCGACCTGTCGCTGGGCGACGGCATGGCCGTGCTCGCCCGGGCGGCGCTCATGGGCGCGCGGGGCAACTCCGGGGTGATCCTCAGCCAGATGCTCCGCGCCTACGTCCGACACCTCGCCGGTGCGGCGATCGCCGACAGGCCGGCGGAGACGATCGCCGCCGCGATGGCCGAGGCGACCGAGGCCAGCTACGCCGCCGTCGGCGAGCCCGTCGAGGGCACGATCCTCACCGTGTCCCGGGCCGCGTCCGACGCCGCAGTGGAGGCGGCCAGCCGGGGAGCGCGCACCCGCGACGTGTTCACGGCGGCGGCCGCGGCCGCCCGCGACGCCCTCGCCCGTACGCCGGAGCAGCTCCCGGTCCTCGCCCGGGCCGGGGTCGTCGACGCCGGCGGTCGTGGGCTCTGCGTCGTGCTCGACGCGGTCGAGACGACGGCCACGGGGCGCCGCCCCACGCCGTGGTCGGCGCCGATCGGCACCCACCACATCCCGGTGGCGGCGACGCTCCCGACCGACGACCTCACCGAGGACGGTCCCGGCTACGAGGTGCTCTACCTCCTCGACGTCACGCCGGAGGAGGAGGCCCAGCGTGTCGCCGACCTCCGTGCCACCCTCGGTGCGCTCGGCGACAGCCTCGTCGTGGTCGGCGGCGACGGCCTCTGGAACGTCCACGTGCACGTCGACGACGTCGGTGCCGCCGTCGAGGCGGGGATCACTGCCGGTCGCCCGCACCGCATCCGGGTGACCCACTTCGCCGAGCAGGCCTCGGGTCAGGCCGCGGGTCAGGCTGCGGGTCACCCCGCCGTCCCGGCCGCCGGTGGCCGCCAGCGCACCGCGTCGCGCACCGGCCGCCGCGTCGTCGCGGTCGCCGCGGGCCCCGGCCTCGCCGCGCTGTTCGAGTCGGCGGGAGCAGTCGTGGTCGCCGGCGGTCCGGGACGGCGGCCGTCCACCGGCCAGCTGCTCGAGGCGATCACCGGCTGCGGTGCCGCGGAGGTCGTGGTGCTCCCCAACGACGGCGACACCGTGCGTGCCGCCGAGATCGCGGCCCGCACCGCCGAGGCCGAGCACGACGTGTCCGTCGAGGTGATCCCGACCATGGCGCAGGTGCAGGGACTGGCCGCCGTCTCCGTGCACGAGCCCGGCCGCGGCTTCGACGCCGACGTGCGGGAGATGACCGCCACCGCCCGCCACGCCCGCCACGGCGCCGTCACGGTCGCCGCGCGCCGGGCGATCACGATGGCGGGTGCCTGCGAGCCCGGCGACGCGCTCGGCGTGATCGCCGGCGACTTCGCGGTCGTCGGGTCCGACCTCGAGGAGGTGGCCACCGACGTCCTCGAGCGCCTGCTGGCCGGTGGCGGCGAGCTGGTGACGATCGTGTCGGGCGAGGACGGCGAGGAGCTCGCCCAGCGGGTCGCCGCCCACGTCGAGCAGCGTCACCCCCACGTCGACGTCGCCGTCCACGACGGCGGCCAGCCGCGCTACCCGCTGCTCGTCAGCGTCGAGTGACCCGAGGATCACCCATGGTCGCGATCACCCCGGACAGCCCCATCGGCGCGGTCTTCGGCAACAGCCACAAGAAGCGCAAGCTCGCCGAGGAGGGCCTCGGCCTGCGGACCGTGGGCGACCTCCTGCGCCACTTCCCCCGCCGCTACGTCGCCGCCACCGAGCTCACCGAGGTCGCGACGCCCGTCGTCGGCGAGCAGCTGACGATCGTCGGCGAGGTGCGCTCGTGCGAGAGCGCCCCGTTCTTCAGCGGCAACCGTCGCCAGTTCCGTACGACGGTGCGCCTCCGCACCGAGGGCCCCGACTTCTCGATCACGCTCTTCAGTCCCTACGCCAACCAGGCCGAGCGCCACGAGGCCGGGTTCCGGCCGGGCACGCGGGCGATCTTCACCGGCAAGGTCAAGCAGTTCCGGGGGAGCTGGCAGCTCGAGCAGCCCCACGGGTTCGCCCTCGACGGCGACGAGGCGGTGTCGATGAGCAAGCTCATCCCGATCTACCCGCTCACCGCCAAGCTCTACTCGTGGGACCTGCAGAAGGTCGTCTCCGCCACCCTCGACCTGGTGACGGGCGTGCCCGACGTCCTCACCCCCGACCTGCGCGAGCGGTTCGAGGTGCTCGACGTCATGCGGGCCCTGCGCTGGATCCACCTCCCCGACGACTGGGCCCAGGTCGGTGCGGCCCAGAAGCGCTTCCGCTTCGAGGAGGCGCTGGTGCTCCAGCTGGTCCTCGCCCGGCGCCGTGCGGCGCACCGTGCCCAGGGAGCCCGGGCCCGCAGCCGCCGCCACGACGGGCTGCTCGCCGCCTTCGACGCACGGTTGCCGTTCGAGCTGACCCGCGGGCAGCGCGAGATCGGCGACCTGGTGGCCGACGAGCTCGGTCGGGACCACCCGATGAACCGCCTGCTGCAGGGTGAGGTCGGGTCCGGCAAGACCCTCGTCGCGCTGCGGGCGATGCTGCAGGTCGTCGACGCCGGGGGACAGGCCGCGCTGCTCGCCCCGACCGAGGTGCTCGCCCAGCAGCACCACCGCTCGATCTCCGCGATGCTCGGCGACCTCGCGCAGGGCGGCATGCTCGGTGGCGACGCCGACGCCACCCAGGTCGTCCTGCTCACGGGGTCGATGGGCAAGGCGGCCCGGCAGGAGGCGATGCTGCGCATCGTCACCGGCGAGGCCGGCATCGTCATCGGCACCCACGCGCTCCTCGAGGACACGGTGCAGTTCGCCGACCTCGGCCTCGTGGTCGTCGACGAGCAGCACCGCTTCGGCGTGGAGCAGCGCGCCGCGCTGACCGACCGGGCCGGAACGCCTCCCCACGTGCTGGTCATGACCGCGACGCCCATCCCGCGCACCGTCGCGATGACGGTCTTCGGCGACCTCGAGACGTCCGTCCTCGCCGAGCTGCCCGCCGGGCGCGCACCGATCCAGACCAACGTCGTACCGCTGGCCGACCAGCCGTCGTGGATCGACCGGGTCTGGCAACGGGTGCGCGAGGAGGTCGAGCGGGGCCACCAGGCCTACGTCGTGTGCCCGCGGATCTCCGGTGACGCGGGGGAGGAGGGCGAGACCGACCAGCTCGACTTCGACGACGACGGCGCCGTCATCACCCCGCGGCGCCGGCTGGCGGCAGTGGAGGACGTCCACGCCGAGCTGGCGGCCGGCCCGCTCGCCGGGTTGCGCACCGCCGTCCTCCACGGGCGCATGGCACCGGACGACAAGGAGCGCACGATGCGCGCCTTCGCTGCCGGAGAGGTCGACGTGCTCGTGTCCACCACCGTGATCGAGGTCGGGGTCGACGTCCACAACGCCACCACGATGGTGCTCCTCGACGCCGACCGGTTCGGCGTCTCGCAGCTCCACCAGCTCCGCGGCCGGGTGGGCCGCGGCGGGCTGCCCGGGCTCTGCCTGCTGGTGTCCCACGCCGAGGTCGGCACCGCCGCCCGTGATCGCCTCGACGCGGTGGCGGCGACCACCGACGGCTTCGAGCTCAGCCGCGTCGACCTGGAGCAGCGTCGCGAGGGCGACGTGCTGGGCGCGAACCAGTCGGGCTTCCGCTCCGGGCTGGTCACGCTCCGGGTGCTGCGCGACGAGAAGACGATCGTTCGTGCCCGGGAGGCTGCGGAGGCGCTACTCTCCGAGGATCCGGCGCTCGCACAGGCGCCCGCCCTGGCCGACGCCGTCGCCGAGGTGGAGCGCTCCGCGGCGTCGGAGTTCATGGAGAAGGGCTGACCACGGGGACATGACTCGCATCATCGGGGGAACGGCGGGGGGCCGCCGCCTGGAGACGCCGCGCGGCCAGACGACCCGTCCCACGAGCGACCGGGTGCGCGAGGCCCTGTTCTCGGCGATCGAGTCGCGCACCGGCTCGCTCGACGGGCTGCGCTTCCTCGACCTGTACGCCGGATCGGGCGCGGTGGGGCTCGAGGCGTGGTCGCGCGGGGCCGGCGTGGTGACGATGGTCGAGCACGACCGGCGCACCGCCGCACTGATCACCCGCAACGCGGCGACCCTCGGGTTCTCCCGCGCGCGGGTGGTGGCCACGTCCGTGGCGTCGTTCCTCGCATCGCCGCCCGCCGCGCCCTACGACGTGGTCTTCTCCGACCCGCCCTACCCGATGCCCGACGCGGACGTCGACGCCGACCTGGTCGCGCTGGTGGCGCACGGCTGGCTCGTCCCGGGCGCCCTGGTGGTCGTCGAGCGGGCAGCCAAGCGCACGGTCCTCACCTGGCCACCCGGGGTCGAGGAGGACCGCACGAGGCGCTACGGCGAGACCGCGCTTTGGTACGGTCACGCCACCCCGGCCCCCTGATCCCGAGACGGGACCGGATCCCCTCCAGCCCCGCTCCATGGAAGGACGCCCGTGCGTCGCGCTGTCTGCCCCGGGTCGTTCGACCCGGTGACCAACGGCCACCTCGACATCGTCGGTCGTGCCGCGAAGCTCTTCGACGAGGTCGTCGTCGCGGTCGGCGTCAACATGAGCAAGAACCGGCTGTTCACGCCCGACGAACGGATCGCGATGCTCCGCGAGGCCACGTCGGCCATCCCCAACGTGCGCGTGTCGGGCTTCGACGGACTGATCGTCGACTTCTGCCGCGACATCGAGGCGGTGGCGATCGTGAAAGGGCTGCGCGGGGCCGGTGACTACGAGTACGAGCTGCCGATGGCACAGATGAACTCCCACCTCACCGAGGTCGAGACCGTCTTCCTCCCCGGGGCGGTCGGCAACGCGTTCGTCTCCTCGAGCCTGATCAAGGAGGTCGCCGCGCTGGGCGGCGACGTACGCGGCCTGGTCCCCGAGCCCGTGCGCGAGCAGCTCGTGTCGCGGCTCGCCGATCGACGGGCGTGACCCGCCCCCGCAGGCCCCGCTCGCCACTCGTTTTGCCCCGTCGGCGGGGCGACGGATACGATTCCGAGGTTGTGTTGGTGTCCAGATGTGGGAGTTCGACGTGAGCAGCCTGGACCCGAGGGCGCCGCTCGTGCTCGATACTCGCGAGCTCGGCCGCCGCCCGGGGTCCCAGCGTGAGCTCGAGCTCTCCGTTCCGGCGCCAGCAGAACTTGGCATCGAAGTCCTCTCTGTCCCCGAAGGATCGCCGGTCGAGCTCGACCTGCGGCTGGAGGCGGTCATGGAGGGCGTGCTGCTCACGGGCACGGCCACGGCCGCGCTCGAGGGGGAGTGCGTACGCTGCCTGCAGCCGATCGAGGACGAGATCCAGGTGACGCTGCAGGAGCTCTACGTCTACCCCGACCAGCACGACAAGGCCGCGGAGCACGACGACCGCGACCTCGACGACGAGACCAGCCAGCTCGAGGACGACCTGCTCGACCTCGAGCCCCTGCTGCGGGACGCGGTGGTGCTCGCACTACCGTTCCAGCCGCTGTGCATGGACGATTGCCCGGGATTGTGCGCCGAGTGCGGTGCGCGACTCGCGGACGACCCGGACCACGCACACGATGCGCCGATCGACCCGCGCTGGGCAGGACTGCAGCAGCTCAAGCACGACCCCCAGGACTGACTCCGCCGGAAATCCCCGGCGGAGACGCAAGCAAGCCACACGTTCAAGTAGGAGACCACCATGGCTGTTCCGAAGCGGAAGATGTCGCGCAGCAACACGCGCCACCGCCGTTCGCAGTGGAAGGCCGTCGCGCCGACCCTCGTGACGTGCGCCAACCCCGCCTGCGGCGCCAAGCACCTCCCGCACCGCGCGTGCGGCCAGTGCGGCCAGTACGGCGCCAAGGCCGACCGTCGCCAGGTCCTCTGACGTCTCCTCTGACCACCGACGAGCTCCGCGCAGCGCTCGGTGATCCAGTCCTGGATCCCGAGCTGCTGCAGCGCGCCCTGACCCATCGCTCGTTCGCCTACGAGAACGGGCAGCTCCCCACCAACGAGCGCCTGGAGTTCCTCGGGGACTCCGTGCTCGGGGTCGTGGTGACCGAGACGCTCTACCGCGCGCACCCCGACTTCAGCGAGGGCCGGCTGGCCAAGCTGCGAGCCGCTGTCGTCAACGCGCGCGCCCTCGCCGACGTCGCCCGCCAGATCGGGCTCGGCCAGCACATCAAGCTCGGTCGCGGCGAGGAGACCACCGGTGGTCGCGACAAGGCCTCGATCCTGTCCGACACCGTCGAGGCGGTCATCGGCGCGATCCACCTCAGCGGCGGCATCGACGAGGCGGCCAAGGTCGTCCACCTGCTGTTCGACCCGGTGATGGAGGCTGCTGCGTCCATGGGCGCCGGCCTCGACTGGAAGACCTCCCTCCAGGAGCTCTCCGCCGACCTCGGGCTGGGCGTCCCCGAGTACCTCATCGAGGACGACGGGCCCGACCACATGAAGACCTTCGTCGCGCGCGTGCGCGTCGGCGAGCAGGTCCTCGGCAACGGCACCGGCCGCTCCAAGAAGGAGGCCGAGCAGGGCGCCGCCGAGACCGCCTACAGCGAGATCAAGGCGGCCCAGGCCAACGGCCGGCCCGTGCTCGACACCACCCAGGCGCCGGCCGCGCCGCCGCCCGCCACCAGCACCGACGCCTGACACGTGCCGGAGCTGCCCGAGGTCGAGGTCGTCCGGGCCGGCCTCGAGCGCCACGTCGTCGGCGCCACGGTCGAGACCGTCGAGGTCCTGCACCCGCGTCCGGTGCGCCGCGACCACCGCGGCGCATCCGGCTTCGCAGCCGCCCTGGTGGGACAGCGCATCGTGGGCGTGCGCCGTCGCGGCAAGTACTTCTGGCTCGCGCTCGGCAACGGTGACGCCCTCCTCGGGCACCTCGGCATGAGCGGTCAGATGCTCCTCCACGAGCCGGGGGCGCTCGACGAGCGGCACCTGCGGGTCCGGTTCGGCCTGCGCAGCGCCGAGGCCCGCCCGCTCGAGATGCGCTTCGTCGACCAGCGCATGTTCGGCGGCCTCGTGGTCTCCGCCGGCGGTGCTGAGCTGCCGAGCGAGATCGTGCACATCGCCCGTGACCCGATCGACCCGGAGTTCGACGACGACGAGTTCGTACGCCGCGCGCGGCGTCGTACGTCCGCGGTCAAGCGGCTGCTCCTCGACCAGGGCCTGGTCTCCGGCGTGGGCAACATCTACGCCGACGAGGCGCTGTGGCGCGCCCGGCTGCACGGCGAGCGGTCGGGCGACCGGCTCTCCGGTCCTGCGCTGCGCGGCCTGCTCGGTCACGTCCGCGACGTGATGGGCGCGGCGCTGGCCCAGGGCGGGACCTCCTTCGACGCCCTCTACGTCAACGTCAACGGCGAGTCCGGCTACTTCGACCGCTCCCTGGACGCCTACGGGCGGGAGGGGGAGCCGTGCCGGCGGTGCGGGACCCCGATCCGTCGCGTGGCCTTCATGAACCGCTCGTCGTTCTTCTGCCCGACCTGCCAGCGACCACCGCGCGCGCGACGCGCCGGTGGGCGTTGACCCCCGCCCACCACGGTGGGACTCTTGGAGACGGCCGCCACGCGGCCTCGTACCCCCTTCTGGAAAGGCACCCCATGGCGAAGGCGCTGATGGGTCATGTGAACCACGACGGACGGACCGCCTCGGTCCTCGCAGTCGAGAACAGCCGGCTCCGGCGCCGGGTCAGGGACCTCGAGACACTGGTCCTCCGCCTGCAGGCCGAGAACGACCGCCTGGCCGCGGCTGCTCGCGACGAGTTGAAGGTCGAGGACCTGCAGCCCGCCTGACGCGACCTGCGTCACGTCACCGAAAACCTGCTGCACCCTGCCGACCCCCGGCGTAGGGTCTGGCGCTTGTGAGCCGACTCGTCGAGACCGTCCTGCCGGCCCGTCTCGGTCGGCGATTCCGGTGGCTGCTCGCGTCGTCGTGGACGACCAACATCGGCGACGGCGTCGCCATGGCCGCCGGGCCCCTCCTCGTCGCCTCGCAGACCGACGACGCACGACTCGTGGCGCTCGCCGGCCTGCTGCGCGGCCTGCCGTGGCTGGTGTTCGGGCTGTACGCCGGCGCCGTCGCCGACCGGGTCGACCGGCGTACGGTCGTGGTCACCGCGAACCTGGTGCGCAGCGTCGTACTGGCGCTGCTCAGCCTCTCCATCGCCACCGGACAGGTGTCCATCACGGTCGTGCTGGTGTCCGTCTTCGCGCTGGGGGTGGCCGAGGTGTTCGCCGACTCGACGTCGAGCACCCTCACGCCGATGTTCGTGGACAAGGCCGACCTCGGGATCGCCAACTCCCGGATGCAGGCGGGCTTCATCACCGCCAACCAGCTCGTGGGTCCGCCGCTCGGCGCGTTCCTGTTCGCCGCGGGCATGGCGTGGCCGTTCGTCAGCCAGCTCGTCTGCGTGCTGCTCGGGGTGGTCCTCGTGTCACGCATCGGCTCGACCCGCGACCAGGTGCGCGACTCCGTGGACACCCACGTGCGGCAGGACATCGTCGACGGGATCCGGTGGCTCTGGGGGCACGCGGCGATCCGCACGCTGGCGATCGTCATCCTGACCTTCAACATCACGTGGGGCGCCGCGTGGTCGATCCTCGTGCTCTGGTCGCTCGACCGGGTGCACATGGGGGAGGTGGGCTTCGGGCTCCTGACCACCGCGGCGGCGCTCGGCGGGATGCTCGGCACGTCCGTGTACGGCCGGCTGGAGCAGCGCTTCGACCTCGCGACACTGATGAAGACCTGTCTCCTCCTCGAGGTCCTCATGCACCTGGGGCTGGCCCTCACCACGGCGCCGTGGCTCGCGCTGCTGATCATGTTCGGCTTCGGTGCCTACGCCTTCGTGTGGCTCAACGTCTCGCAGGTCGTGCGACAACGGGCCGTGCCGATGGAGTTCCAGGGACGGGTGGGTTCGGTCTACCTGATCTTCGTCTTCGGCGGCATGGTCATCGGGCAGGCGATCGGCGGTGCGATCGCCGAGCGCTGGGGCCTGGCCGCGCCGTTCTGGTTCGCGTTCGTCGGCTCCGGCCTGACCCTCGCGCTGGTGTGGTCGAGACTGTCGAGCATCGCGCACGCCGACGAGGTGGCGGCAGCGGCCGTGTGAGGCGTGCCGGGTGGCTCCAGACGGCTTCGGGTGGCTCGGGTGCACGTCACCGGCGGAGCCGGCGCCCCAGCCGTCCGACCAGGCCGTTGCGGTCGTCGCGTCCGTCGACGGCTGCCACCTCGGCGCGCGCCCGGTCGCGCTCGCGGCGCGCGCGGTCACGGGCCGATCGGACCTTCGCGAGCCGTTCCCGGGTCTCGGCCAGCTGCTGCTCGAGGTCGGCCACGACGTGGGCCGGCACCACGTCGGCCTCACCGGCCT
>DASTPB010000029.1:0-7128 GCA_035762385.1 Nocardioides sp.
GTCGGTGCTCGCGTCGGACTCGGCGCTGGAGGCACCGGCGTCGCCGGCCTCGGCGGGGGAGCTGTCGGACTGGGAGCCGGCGCTCGAGGCGTCGTCGCCGCGGGGGAGGGCCTGGCCGATCGCGACACCGGCGACGACGACGGAGGCGGCGGCCAGGAGCCCGATGCCCGCCATCCGGCGGCGGCGCGAGCCGAGGTCGACGACGCGTCCCGGCGAGCGGTCGCCGCGCGCGTCCCCCGCCTCGGCAGTGGAGCCGGCCGTGGGCTCGGCCGCCCGCTGCGACACGAGGGTCGCGAGGGTGTCGTCGAGGCGTGCGACGACCTCGGGAGGTGGTGGCGCGGTGTGCCGGGCGTCCGCGAGGAGGCGGCGTACGGCCTCCTGCTCGGGCGGCAGTCCGGAGGGCTCGGACATCGGCGGTCACCTCCTCGGTGGGTGGCGTTCGGGGGCTGGGTCGGACGACGGTGCGTGGACTGGTGGGTCTCAGGGCGCGGGGGGACCGCGCGGACGCCCGGTGGGTTGGACGGGTCCCTCGGGGGGCGGGTTCCCGTGGGGTGGGTCACCGGCGGGGTGGTGGAGGTCGGCGAGCAGCGTGGCGAGCTTCGCGCGGCCGCGCGAGCAGCGCGACTTCACCGTCCCCTCCGCGCAGCCGATCATCTCGGCCACCTCGGCGACGGGGTAGCCCTCCATGTCGACGAGCACGAGCGCGGCCCGTTGCTCGGCGGGCAGGGTGGCGAGCGCGGCCAGCACGCGGCGGCGTCGTTCGGCGTCCTCGGCCACCGCCTCGGGCTGGTCGTCGTGGACGGCGGTCGCCACCACGGTGCCGCGGTCCTCGACGTCGTCGGGCAGGGTGTCGAAGCGGCGGATCTTCGCGGCCCGGAGGCGGTCGAGGCAGGCGTTGACCACGACCCGGTGCAGCCACGTGGTGACGGCGGAGTCCCCCCGGAAGGATCCCGCCCGCCGGAAGGCGGCGATCATGCCGTCCTGGAGGCCGTCGGCGGCGTCCTCGGGGTTGCCCATCGTCCGGAGCGCGACCGCCCACAGCCGGTCGCGGTGCCGGGCGAACAGCACCCCGAACGCGTCCGCGTCGCCGTCGACGTGGGCCTGCAGGAGCACCCGGTCGTCGCGCTCGTCGTCCGTCGGGCCCGAGGTCACCGGGCTGTTCACCCCAGCACCTGCACCTCGGAGATCGTGCCGCGGTAGCCGTCGCTGACCTGCGGGAGCAACGTCAGCCAGACGGTGACGTACTGGCCCGACACCGGCTCGTCGAGGTCGATCGACAGCTCGCCGTCGCCCGACGCCGTCCCGACGGGGGTCAGCCCGGAGACACCGGTCGGGCGCTCGGAGGTGACGTAGGCCGCCAGGGAGGTCTGCCCCCCGACCGTCGTGACCAGCACCCGGCGTACGGCCTTGGTCGCACCGAGGTCGACGACGAGACCGACGCCGGTCTTGAGCCCGGCGGGGCCGAAGTTCTGCTCGTAGGTCGAGGTGGACCACGTGGTCGCCGGGTCGCTGTCGAGGACGTTGGGCACGGTGTCCGGGTTCTCCTCCTGCGGGGCGGCTCCCTGCGGGTCGAAGTCGTCGGCGGCCAGGTCGGTGAACGGCGTCGGCTCGGCCACGGTCGGCGTCGGCGTGGCGCTCGGCTCCTCGCTGGAGCCGGGGGTCGGCGGCTTCAGGCCGAGCTGGTAGGCCGCGACGGCGGCGACACCGACGAGCAGGCAGATGCCCACGATCATCGCCAGCCGGATCCAGTTGCGGCCGGGCACCTGGTCACTCGTGTCGTCGAGCCCGTCCCCGGTGTCCCACCGGTCGTCCGACCAGGAGCCGGAGGCCCACGACCCGGTGTCGCGGCCGATCGGGCGCACGCCCGACTCGCCGTTCGGGTCACCACCGCGACCGGAGGCCCGACCGGAGTCCTGGCTCGAGTCCCAGGGCCAGTACGACGGGTCGGTGGCGGCACGGCTGCCCGCACGGGGCCGTCGTACGGGCTCGCCCTCCGGCGGGTCGGGCGCGAAGAGCGGCTTGGGCGTCGGGTCCGCGAAGGGGGGTGGGGGTGCGGGCTTCTCGGTGCGCGCGCGGAGCCAGTCGACCTCGTCGTCGTCGTGGAACACCGGCATCCCGGCCTGCGTGGGCAGGTCGGTGCTCGACGGCGGCGCGACGTCCTCGGCGGGTGGCGGCTCCTCCGCCCGGACCTCGGTGGTCACGGTCGGCTCCGGCTCGCCCGGCGGGGGGGTCGCGGCGGTGGACTCGGCAGGCAGGGCCTCCGGGTCGGGCGGCGGCTCGAGGTCGGCGCTCGGCACGACCGGCACCACCTCGGTCGGGGAGGCGGTCGGGGATGCCGGGGCGGTCGGCGGCGGCGTGGTGAGCGGCGCCGTCGGCTGGGGGGTGGGCGGGGCGGTCGGACGGGCCCCGGGGACCGCCACCTGGGTGCCGGTCATCTCGCCGACGTGCTCGAGGAGGAGGTCGCGGATGGTGCGCGCGGACGGGTGCGGCTGGTCGGTCTCCCGCTGCGGGTTGAGCACCTGGTCGCACAAGGCGTCGAGCAGGCGCGGGATCCCGGCGCGGACCCGGCGTGGGCGCAGCACCTCGCCGTGCACCTCGGGCGCCGGTGGCACCGCCGACGGCGAGACCCCGGCCCACTTGCCGGTGAGCGCGCAGTACAGGAGGCCGGCCAGGTCGATCTCGTCGACGTTCACCCGCCCGGCGGGAAGTCCACGGAGGGCCGCCTCGACACCGAAGCCGATGATCCGCACCTGCCCGTGCACGTCGATCAGCACGTGCTCGGGCGTCAGGCAGCCGTGGGCGAGCCCGGCCGCGTGGGCGTCGACGAGGCTGTCGGCGACCTCGGCCACGAGCCAGGCCGCGCGGCGGGGGGCGATCGGCCCCTCGCGGGCGAGCAGGATGTCGAGGGACTCACCCTGGCCCCACTCGTTGACGACGAAGCAGCGGCCGTCGGCGGCCTCGGCGTCGAGGACCCGCAGCAGGCGCCGGTCGATGACGGGCCCGGTGCGGCGTGCGGCCTCGAGGAGCGGCTGGGCGCGCTCGTCGTCCTCGGCGAGGATGTGCACGGCGACCGGCCGGTGCAGGACGAGGTCGTGGGCGCGCCAGAACCGACCCGCCCCGGACTCGGCGAGCAGGTCGTCGAGGCGGTAGCGCCCGGCGAGCACGTCACCTGCCTGCATCGACGTCGGCACTGCTCACCCCACCTCCCTCGCGTGTCCCTCTGCTGGGCCCACTCTAGGGAGTCTCACCCGCGTCGCAGGCGCGCCGCGACGGTGTCCACCAGGCTGGTGACCTCCTGGATCCGGAGCAGGCGGGCGCCGACGAGCACGACGAGCAGGCCGGCTGCCGCGCTCAGCCCGCCGCGGAGCAGCGACGGGAGCGGGCCCGGGTAGTCGCCCAGCCCCGCCAGCGCGCGCTCCACCCCCCAGGCTGCCGCGGCCGTGAAGACGAGCACGATCGCCATCCGCGCGAGGAACCGGAGCAGCTGCGGGGTCTCCAGCCCACCGACCGTGCGGCGCAGGACGACGTAGCTCACGACCGCGCCGACGCAGTACGACGCGAGATAGGCGACGACGAGCAGGGGAGCCGTCTCCTCCGGCGGCCGCGACGGCACCAGCAGGGTGGCGACGACCACGTTGGTGCCCGACACGGCGAGCTGGATGAAGAACACGAGTCGGGTCATCTCCATGGCGTAGAAGCCGCGGAGCATGAAGTAGTGGACGGTGAAGACCACCAGCGCCGGCCCGAAGACCGCCAGGGTCGGGGCGAAGGTGGCCGCCTCCTCCGGGTTGTCCCAGCCGAAGGCGAAGCCGGCGACGTCGCCTGCCGTGACCGGCAGCAGCACCGCGAACGGGAGCACGAGCGCGAGCGCGGTGCGCAGCGTCGAGCCGACGGTGCGGCCCAGCTCGGGCAGGCGGCCCTCGTGGGCGTACGACGAGAGCCGCGGGAGGATCGCGGTCGCCAGCGAGACCGTGACGATGGCGTGCGGCACCATCATGATGAGCAGGCTGTTGGAGTAGACGAGGTAGCCGGTGCCGCCGTCGACGGCGCCGCCCGACGCGAGCCTGACCACGACGAGGTACGCCGCCTGGGTGACGACGACGAACAGCACCGTCCAGATGCCGAGGGACAGCGTCTTGCGCAGCTCGGGGTCGCGGAAGTCGAAGCGCGGGCGGTAGATGAACCCCGACGCCCGCAGGTAGGGCAGCAGGACCAGGAACTGGGCCACGATCCCGGCCGTCGAGCCCAGGCCGAGCAGGACCTCCTCGCTGGTGCTGAGGCCCGCGGAGCGGGCCGCCCCGTCCCCGGTCGGCCCGAAGAGGACGAGGTAGGCGACCAGGACCAGGATCGACAGCAGGTTGTTGGCGATCGGCGCCCACATCATCGGGCCGAACCGCCCGCGGGCGTTGAGGACCTGCCCGACCAGGACGTACATGCCGTAGAAGAAGACCTGCGGCAGGCACCAGCGGGTCAGGTCGACGATCGACTCCAGCTGGGTGACGCGGTCGGGGTCGAGGTAGCGGCCGTCGAGGTAGAGGCGCAGCACCAGCGGTGCGGCGACGACGAGGAGCACCGTCACGGCACCCAGGAAGAGCGCCGACAGGGTGATCACGCGGCGGGCGTAGGCGTCGCCGCCGTCCTCGTCCTCCTTGATCCGCCGGACGAGCTGCGGCACCAGCACGGCGTTGAAGACGCCGCCGGCCAGCAGGATGTAGACCATGTTGGGCAGCGTGTTGGCGATCGCGAAGAGGTCGCCGCGCAGGCCGGAGCCGAGGGCGACGACCAGCAGCGCGGCACGCACGTAGCCCGACGCGCGGGACAGCACGGTCCCGGCTGCCATCACGGCCGACGAGGCGAGGACCTTCTGGTCGCTCACGAGCGGTCCCCCGCCGGGGCGCTCGCCGGGGGGCCGTCCGCCGGCGCCGGCTCGACAGCGGGCTGCGGGTCGGGCTGGGCGTCGGCCTGGGGGTCGGGCTGCGGGTCGGGCTGGGCGTCCGGCTGGGGGTCGGGATCCCGGTCGGCGGCGGCGAGCTCGGCACGACGGGCCCTGATCTGCCCGGGCAGGCGGTAGCCGATCATCCCGAAGAGCACGAGCGCCCCGAGGGCCATCACGATCCAGATGATCGCGCTCACGCGAGCGGCCCGGATCGGGAGGGAGTCCGTGGACCCGAGCGGCACGCCGTCGAGGCTGCTGACCGCGAGGAGGACGTTGTGCACGCCGGCCCGGCTGGTGGTGGCCTCGAAGCGTACGACGCTGCGCGCACCGGGACCGAGACGTCGTACGCCGCCGCCGCTGAGCGTCAGCTCGCCGTCGGTCCGCACCTGGACCCGCACCTCCACCGGCTGGTCGAGACCGTTGACGAGGGTCACGCCCAGGGGTCCGGAGTCGCTGGACAGCGTGACCGCGGCCGGAGCCTCGATCTCGATCCTGCCGAGGTCGGCGCGCATGGCCGCCTCGACCCGCTTCGCCGCGGCGATGCCCAGGCGGGGTCGCTGGCGGTGCTGCTGCGAGAGCGTCACCAACAGCTCGTCGCGCGCCTGCGACTCGATGGTCGTCACCGGGATGAGCACCTTCTCCAGCAGCGTGGCGGCCTCGGCGGCTCGGTTGACCGCCGCGAAGGCCGCCGGGTCGAGCTCGTCGGCGATGTCGTCCGCGGTGTAGGTGAGGCTCGCGGCCGGGACGCCCTTCGGGGTGCCGGCGGCAACCTCCCCGAAGGTCACGAGGTCGAGCCATGGCTGCTCGAGGTCGGTGAAGAACGACGCGGCGTCCTCACCGCGCCAGACCGTCGGCAGGGTGACGACCAGAGGCGCCGTGTCGTCCTGCTCGAGGCGGAGGGCTGCCTCGCTCAGCAGTCGCTGGCGCAGCGCGAGCGGGTCGTTCGGCGCGGTCGGACCGGGGCCGCCGGCCTCGGCGCCCGTGCTCGTCACGACCACCTCGTGGCCGAGCAGCCGGACGACCGAGGTGGGACTGCTCGGCGGGATGGCGAACGCGTTGTCGCCGAGCAGGGTCGTGGTGCCCGGCGGGACGGCGGCGAGCGCCTCGGGGCTGAGCACGTCGCTCTCCGGCGCCACGGTCGGCTGGGACGGGAGCCCCAGGGCCGTCATCACCTCCGCGCCGCGCGCGACCGCCTGGTCGAAACGGGTCCGGTCGTAGCGGATCGCCGCCGAGACGTCGATGTCGCCGTACGGAAGTGTAAGCACGGGCGTCGCGCCGACGAGCAGCGTGAAGCGCTCCAGCCAGGCCGAGGCCGCCGCCGCGAGCTCGCCGTCGCCCTCCGCCGGTTCCTCGGTGGGGACCGGCTGCGTCGGCGTCAGCGTGTCGTCCGGGGCGGGGGTCTCCCCACCGTCCTCCGACGGCTCGACGGGCGCGGGCTCCTGACCGGGGACGGTGGGGTCGGGGGTGAGGGTGCGAGGCGGGTTGCCCTTCGCGAGACGGTCCAGCGCGAGGAGCACGGCGGGGTCGACGAGCCAGCTGTACGGCGCGGAGCCGGCGGAGTCGGCCATGTCGAGCATGCCGTCGAGGCTGCCCCCCTCCGCGAGCCGGCGGGCCCACCGCTCGGTGCCGGCGACGGAGCCGTCCTCGTCGAACCAGACGCGGTTGCGGATGGGGAGGATGACCGAGGCCCGCAGCGCCTCGGCACTGCCGGACGGCTCGCGCGGGATGAACGTGCGCGCCCGGCCGTCGGCGACGAGGTCGCGCGGGACGGAGCTGTCGCCGAGGGCGTGGATGCCGATCCAGTAGACGCCCGGCTCGCCCGAGGTGGCCAGGAGCTCGACCGGCACCGAGTCGGTGAAGGTGGCGGAGGCACCCGGCGCCAGCTCGTCGATCGTGTCGAACGTGCCGGGCTCCGTCACCCGTTCGCCGACCGACAGCGTCGGGTCGATCGTGGCCGAGTTCGCCAGGTTGAGCGAGTCGAGGATCGGCTGCGCGGACGAGAAGGCGTGCAGGTTGATCCGCGTGAAGGTCTCGTCGCTGACGTTGGTGACAGTGCCTCCGATCTCGACGTCGCCGCTCTCCGGCAGGGCGGGAGTGATGGTGTCGATGTGGACGAGGAGCGGGTCGTCCTGCTTGGCGGGGGCCGGCGCCGCGGCGGCCGTACCGGGCGTCGCGAGGCCCGCGCAGGCGAC
>DASTPB010000030.1:0-3375 GCA_035762385.1 Nocardioides sp.
AGCAGCGCTCCCGCGAGGATCGGGAACACCATGATCACGAGCATGCTGGTGATCAGCGTGTTCCACACGAAGATCGGCATCCGGAACATCGTCATGCCGGGGGCGCGCATGCAGATGATGGTGGTGATGAAGTTGACGCCACCCAGGATCGTGCCGAGTCCGGCCATCCAGAGGCCCATGATCCACAGGTCGCCACCCACGCCGGGGCTGCGCACGGCGTCGGACAGCGGTGTGTAGGCGAACCAGCCGAAGTCAGCGGCACCCTGCGGGGTGAGGAAGCCGGACGCGGCGATCAGGCCGCCGAACAGGAACAGCCAGTAGCTGAACATGTTGAGGCGCGGGAACGCGACGTCGGGCGCACCGATCTGCAGCGGCATGATCACGTTGGCGAAGCCGAAGAACAGCGGCGTCGCGAACAGCAGCAGCATGATCGTGCCGTGCATCGTGAACAGCTGGTTGTAGAGCTGGTCGTTGACGATCTGCTGGCCGGGGTAGGCCAGCTCGGACCGGATCAGCATCGCCATCAGGCCGGCGACCAGGAACCACGCGAACGAGGTGATCAGGTACATCTTGCCGATCAGCTTGTGATCGGTCGTGGTCAGGATTCGAACTGCCTGCTCGCCGAGCCGCTTCTTGCGCTCCGGTGGGGGTGCCGCGGCGTGCGGGGTGGCTGTGGTTGCAGCGCTCACTCGCTGGTTCCTTCCGAGTCGTCGTCGAGACCCGCCTGTTCCCGGACGTAGCCGCCACCGAGCACGGGCTGCTCGGCGGTGTTGCCGGCGTCGGCCAGCTCGCCGAGGTAGGCGTCGTACTCCTCCTGGCTGACGACCTCGACGTTGAAGAGCATCCGCGAGTGGGAGACACCGCAGAGCTCGTAGCACTTGCCGGCGTAGGTGCCCTCCACGGTCGGGGTCACCTGGAGCTTGTTGACCCGGCCGGGGATGACGTCCATCTTGACGAGGAACGACGGGACGCCGAAGTCGTGGATGACGTCGGGCGAGTGCAGGTTGAACTGGATCGTGTTGTCGACCGGCAGCACGAGCGTCGGGATGTCGGAGCCGGTGCCGGACGTGTAGACGTAGGAGTCGTAGGCGAAGTCGTCCTGGTCACCCGACGCGCTGGGGTCCTGCTCGCCGACGCCGTGGTTGAAGGTCCACGACCACTGCTGACCGAGCACCTCGACGGTCATGTCGGGGGTGGCGTCGAGGTTGAGCACCTCGTCCTGGACGCGCACGGTGTGGAAGAAGAACACGACGCACATGAGGACCGGGGCGATCGTGTAGAAGACCTCGAGCGGCAGGTTGTAGCGCGTCTGCCGCGGCACCTCGTCGTCGTTGCGGCGACGGAACTTCACGACGGCATAGAAGATGAGGCCCCACACGATGACGCCGGTGATCATCGCGGCGACCCAGGCCCACTTCCACAGCTCGTAGGTGAACGGGCCCTCGGCGGTGGCGCGGTCGGGCATCGCGAGGTTGCGGATCTGGTGCGCGTCGGCCTCGGAGCATCCGGCCAGCACCAGCATCGTCACGCCCAGCAGCGCGACCCTCAGGGTGCGCCTCAGGGGCGCGCCTGAAAGGTTGGGGACTTGCAGACCCACTGACGAGCCTCTCTCTCGGTCCTTCTCGACTCCCAGAGGGTATCGCCATCTGGCGGCGCCGTGCGGGGCAGGGTCGGGTGTCGGCCGATCTGTGCAGGTCAGCGTCCGTCCGACCGCGTGCAGGTGGCCGGGCGTGGCATAAGTTGCCCCTGTGACTGCCGTTCCGGACCGGTCCGCCGACCTCGACAGCGCGTCCTCGGCGCCGCTCCACCCGGCCGCGCGCGAGGTGCTCCTGGCCGCCCTGGACCGGGGGTACGCCGACCCGCGACGGCTGCACCGCGCCGGCCGCGAGGCGCGGCTCCTGCTCGACAACGCGCGTGAGGCCGCCGCCGACGCGCTGGGCGTGCGCCCCGACGAGGTCACCTTCACCCCCAGCGGCACGCACGCGGTCCACCTCGGCCTGCTCGGGCTCGTGCGCGGCTCGCGGCGCGGTGACGTCGTGGTCCACTCGGCGGTCGAGCACTCCGCGGTGCGGCACGCCGTCGCGTGGGGCGCACGCGCCGACGAGGTGGGGGTGTCGGGCGACGGGCGGGTGCCCCCCGGCGACCTCGCGCAGCGCGCGGTCGCGCCCGGGGTCGGGGTGGTCGCGCTGCAGACCGCCAACCACGAGGTCGGCACGGTCCAGGACGTCGGCGACCTCGACCTGCCCGACGACGTCCCGCTCTTCACCGACGCCTGCGCGTCGATGGGACGGCTGCCGCTGCCCGGCGGCTGGGCCGCTGCCGCAGGATCGGCACACAAGTGGGGCGGACCGGCAGGCGTCGGTGTGCTGCTCGTCCGCAAGCGGTCGCGGTGGCGCAACCCCTTCCCCGGCGACGACCGCGTCGACGAGCGGTCGACCGGCTTCGAGAACGTGCCCGCTGTGCTCGCGGCTGCGGCCGCGCTGCAGGCGGTGGTGGCCGAGCGCGACGAGGTCAACGCGCGCCAGCACGCCCTCGTGGACGTCGTACGTCGCCGCGTCGCGGCGGAGGTGCCCGACGTGGAGGTCGTCGGCGACCCCGACCGGCGGCTGCCGCACCTGGTGACGTTCTCCTGCCTCTACGTGGACGGCGAGGCGCTGGTGACCGAGCTGGACCGGCGGGGCTCCGGGATCGCCAGCGGGTCGGCGTGCACCGCGTCGACCCTGACGCCGAGCCACGTGCTCGAGGCGATGGGGGTGCTGACGCACGGCAACGTCCGCCTGTCGCTGCAGCGCGACACGACGCGCGCCGACGTCGACGCCTTCTGCGACGCCCTCCCCGGGGTGGTCGCCGAGATCAGGTCC
This sequence comes from Nocardioides sp., assembly GCA_035762385.1. Lineage (GTDB taxonomy): Bacteria > Actinomycetota > Actinomycetes > Propionibacteriales > Nocardioidaceae > Nocardioides. The sequence goes on from DASTPB010000030.1 coordinate 2,862, forward strand.
CGGGTGGGGCTGTGACGGACGGCGGGACCGGCTGGCAGGTCGCCCTCGAGCTCGACTGCCGGGAGATGGTGTGCCCCATGCCGGTGATCGAGCTCGCCCGCCACCTGGGCGACGTGGAGGTCGGCGAGCTGCTCGGGGTGGTGGCCAGCGACCCTGCGGCAGCGGTCGACGTACCGGCGTGGTGCCGGATGAAGGACCAGGACTTCGTGGGCACGGACGTCACGCCGGACGGCGTGCCGCGTCACGTCGTACGACGGCTGTCTTAGGGCTCACCTTTGCGGTGGTCGCGGTTCAAGCGCTGAGCTCGCTCCGCCAGTCCGGCCCGGCTGGCGCCGGGCGGGACTGCCGAAGCACTCAGGGTCGGATCGTCTGGAGGTGCGGCTCGAAGTCGGCCGCGGCCTCGTCGCCGTAGGTCGCCGCGCACCGCGCGAGGAAGGCGGCCCGGGAGATCTCGTACTCCTGGGTGCCGACCTTCTCGACGACGTACACGGCGAGCAGGCAGCCGAGCTGGGCG
>DASTPB010000031.1:0-6255 GCA_035762385.1 Nocardioides sp.
GCACCGGAGATGCCGTTGGCGACGTAGAGCTGCGGCGAGACCGTCTTGCCGGTCTGGCCGACCTGGAAGGCGTGCGGCATCCAGCCGGAGTCCACCGCGGCACGCGAGGCACCCACGGCCGCACCGAGGCTGTCGGCGAAGCCCTCGACGGGCTCGAAGTTGCCGCCGGTGCCACGACCGCCGGAGACCACGATCGCGGCCTCGGTCAGCTCCGGGCGACCGGTGGACTGGCGCGGCTGGGTGGCCACGACCTGGGCGGTCCTCGCGACGTCGGAGATGGTCGCGGCGAAGGCCTCGACCGCGGCGGCGCCGTCAGCCTCCTCAGGGGCGGCCGAGTTCGGCTTGACCGTGATGATCGGCGTGCCGGTGGTGACCTTGGCCTGCACGGTGTAGTTGCCGGCGAACACCGACTGGGTCGTGGTGCCGTCCTCGGCGACGTCGACCGCGTCGGTGATCAGGCCCGAGCCCAGCTTGATCGCCAGGCGACCGGCGACCTCCTTGTTCTCGAACGTCGAGGGCAGCAGGATCGCCGCCGGGCTCGTCTTCTCGGCGAGCTGCTGGAGCGCCTCGGCCTTCGGCGCGACGAGGTAGCCCTTGATCTGGGCGTCGTCGACGACGTAGACCTTCGCCGCGCCGTACTTCTTCACCTTCTCTGCGACGGCGTCGCCCTGGTCGGGCGAGCCGAAGAACACCGCGGCCGGCTCACCGAGGCGGCGGGCGATGGTGAGCAGCTCGTAGGTGGGCTTCTTGACCTCGCCGTCGGCGTGGTCGACTACGACAAGAACCTCAGACATCTCGTGCTGCTCCTCAGATGAACTTCTTGGACGCGAGGAAGTCGACCAGCGCGGTGGCGCCCGAGCCGTCCTCGTCGGTGACGATCTCGCCGGCGGTGCGCGGCGGGCGGGCGGTGGTGTCCTCGACCTGCGTGTAGGCCACCGACAGGCCGACCTGGTCGGCGTCGAGGCCCAGGTCGGTCAGCGACCACGTGTCGAGCGGCTTCTTCTTGGCCGCCATGATGCCCTTGAACGACGGGTAGCGGGCCTCGCCGGACTGGTCGGTCACGCTCAGCACGATCGGCAGGGTCGCGCCGATGACCTCGGTCGAGCCCTCGTTGTCGCGCTTGATCCGGACCTGGTCGCCCTGCGACTCCACCACCGAGGCGAGGGTCACCTGCGGCATCCCGAGGCGCTCGGCCAGCATCGCCGGGACCACCGATCCGGAGGCGTCGGTCGAGGCCATGCCGCAGACCACGAGGTCGGCACCGGTGTCGGCCTTGACCTTCTCGATCGCCTTGGCCAGCACCAGGGAGGTGCCGAGGTAGTCGGAGCCGGCGATGGCGTCGTCGACGACGTGGATGCCGGCGTCGGCGCCCATCTGCAGCGCCTTGCGCACCGCATCGACGGCCTTCTCGGGGCCGACGGTCAGGGCGGTGACGGTGATCTCCTCACCCTCACGCTTCTCCCGGAACTGCAGCGCCTGCTCCACGGCGTACTCGTCGAGCTCGGACAGCAGGCCGTCGACCCCGACGCGGTCGACGGTGTTGTCGTCCTCGAACTTGCGGTCGGCCGTGGCGTCCGGCACGTACTTCACACAGACAACAATGTTCATGGTGGTGTGGCCTCGCGGCCCCTCCTGTGCACTCGGATGTGGCTACGAGGTTACTGGTCGGTCAGCGCCGTCCGGAATGGCGATCCGGGTGCGGTCGCTCACAGTGACACTGTCACGATCGCGTCGTCACGGCTTGATGACGCGGTAGAGCACGCGGCCCACCACGAGCCAGGCGATCGCGCCGAGGCCCCAGTTGACGAGCGCGTTCTTGACCTGGGCGCCCTCGCCGCGGAACTGCTTGATCCCGTCCTGCCGCGAGAAGACGTCGAGGTCGACCCAGGCAGCCGCCCGGAGGATGGCCGCGACGAGGTCGTTGGACTTGTTGGCGTCCAGCGCGATGAGCAGCGCCCCCACGGCGAGCAGCAGCGCGGCGAGCGCGCACGCCAGCCACACCACCTGCGCGAGCGTTGCCCGGAACTTCGTTGACACGTGGTCGTCTTCCTCTCGGTCCGGGGCCGCTCAGCGGCCCACGAAGGTTGCCTTGCCAGGTCCGTTCTCAACGAACGAGGACACGCCGCGGGTACGGTCCTCCGTCGCGAAGACCCCGGCGAACTGCTGGCGCTCGATCTCGAGACCGGTGTCGAGGTCGACCTCGCCACCCCGGTCGATGCACTCCTTGGCGGCCCTCAGGGCCAGCGCGGCGGCGCCGCTGAACTGTGCGGCGTACGCCACCGACTCCTCGAGGACCTTCTCGGCCGGCACGACCCGGTCGACCAGGCCGATCCGCAGCGCCTCGTCGGCCGTGACGAAGCGCCCGGTGAAGATGATGTCCTTCGCCCTCGACGCGCCCACCAACCGGGTGAGCCGCTGGGTGCCGCCGGCCCCGGGGATGATGCCGAGCAGCACCTCGGGCTGGCCCAGGACGGCGTCCTCGGCGGCGAAGCGCAGGTCGGCGGCGAGGGCGAGCTCGCAGCCCCCGCCGAGGGCGTACCCGTTGACCGCGGCGATCACCGGCTTCGGGATCCGCGCGATCGCGGTGGTCGCGGAGCTGACCGACGTCGAGACCTTCACCATGTCGGAGTAGGTGAGGTCGGCCATCTCCTTGACGTCGTTGCCCGCAGCGAACACCCGCTCGCCGCCCCAGATCACGACGGCGCGCACGTCGTCGCGCTCGCCCAGCTCGACCGCGGCCTCGCGCAGGTCGGCCTGCACCTGGATGCTGATCGCGTTCATCTTCGGGCGGTCGAGCCGCAGGACGGCTACCCCGTCGGTCACGTCGATCGAGACGAACTCCATGGTGGCTCCTCTGCGGTGCGTCGGGTGGGGCGGTGCGTGGCGCATTGTGCCGTGCCGGGACTCTGGCACCACAATGGCTCGCGTGACACCGCCCCCCGAGACCAGCACCGTCTGGAAGCACGACGGCGAGACCATGGCGGTCTGGCCGGGACGCAACTACCCCCTCGGCGCCACCTGGTCCAGCGAGTCCACGAACTTCGCGGTCTACGCCCCCGAGGCCCGCGCGCTGTGGGTGTGCCTCTTCGACGAGGCCGGGGTCGAGACCCGCCACCGGCTCACCGAGCAGGCGTTGGGCGTGTGGCACGGCGCGATCCCCGGCATCCCACCCGGCACCCGCTACGGCTACCGGGCGGACGGGCCGTGGGACCCCGAGGCCGGGCTGCGGTTCAACCCCGCCAAGCTGCTGCTCGACCCGTACGGCCGGGCGGTGTCGGGCGACCTGGTCGTCGACAAGGCCATCTTCGGCTACGTGAAGGACGACCCCGAGACGCGCAGCGACCTCGACTCGGCGCCGTACGTCCCGCGCAGCGTCGTGGTCTACGACGACTTCCAGTGGGGCGGCGACACCCATCCGCGGCGGCGCTGGCGCGACACCGTGATCTACGAGATGCACGTCAAGGGGATGACCGCGCTGCACGACCGGGTGCCCGAGGAGCTCCGCGGGACGTACGCCGGCCTGGCGACGCCGGCCGTGACCGACTACCTCAAGGACCTCGGCGTGACGGCGGTCGAGCTGCTGCCCGTCCACCAGTTCTTCTCCGAGCCGGCCCTCTCCGAGCGGGGCCTGGTGAACTACTGGGGCTACAACTCGCTGTGCTTCTTCGCCCCGCACAACGCGTACTCGGCTGCCGGCGACCGTGGCCAGCAGGTCACCGAGTTCAAGCAGATGGTCAAGGACTTCCACCTCGCCGGGCTCGAGGTCATCCTCGACGTGGTCTACAACCACACCGCCGAGGCGGGCCCGCTCGGCCCGACGCTGAGCTTCCGCGGCCTCGACGACCGGGGCTACTACCAGCGGGTGGTGCCGCCGCCCCCGAAGCCCGGCCAGGAACCCGACCCGGTGCGCTACTGGGACGTCACCGGCTGCGGCAACACCGTCGACGCCACCCACACCCAGAGCCTGCGGATGATCCTCGACTCCCTGCGCTACTGGGTGACCGAGATGCACGTCGACGGCTTCCGCTTCGACCTGATGAGCGCGCTCACCCGCACCGAGCAGGTCGTCGACATGGGCTCGCACCTGCTCACCGCGATCGGCCAGGACCCGGTGCTGCGGCACGTGAAGCTGGTCGCCGAGCCGTGGGACGCGTCGATGGACGGCTACCGGGTCGGGGAGTTCCCGCCACCGTGGGTCGAGTGGAACGACCAGTTCCGCGACACCGTGCGCGACTTCTGGCGCGGACAGTCGGGCGGCGTACGGACCGTCGCGACCCGCCTGGCCGGCTCGAGCGACCTCTACGCCGACGACGGCCGCTCCCCCTACGCCTCGGTCAACTTCGTCACCGCCCACGACGGCTTCACGCTGCGCGACCTCGTGTCGTACAACTCGAAGCACAACGAGGACAACGGCGAGGACAACCGCGACGGCACCGACAACAACCGGTCGTGGAACTGCGGCACCGAGGGCGAGACCGACGACCCGGAAGTGATCGCGCTTCGGCGCCGGCAGGCGGCCAACCTGATGGCGACCCTCTGCTTCTCCAGCGGGGTGCCGATGCTCACGGCCGGCGACGAGCGCGGGCGCACCCAGCGTGGGAACAACAACGCCTACGGCCAGGACAACGAGACCTCCTGGATCGACTGGCGCCCCGACGACGCGTGGCTCGACGTCTACGAGATCACCAAGACCGCGCTGCGGCTGCGGCGCGAGCACCCGGTGCTGCGGCAGCGGCACTGGTTCGAGGGGAGGCCGACGATCAAGGGCGGTCCCAAGGACCTCGTCTGGGTCCACCCGAGCGGCCACGAGATGACCGTCGCCGACTGGAACGACGACAGCATCCGCACGATCGGGATGTTCCTCAACGGCTCTCCCCTGCGCTCGCCCGGCCCGCACGGCGAGCAGGTGCACGACCGGTCGTTCATGATCTGGCTCAACTCAGGCGTGGACGACGTCGAGCTGGTGCTGCCGGCCAACCAGTGGGTGCACCACGGCGAGGTGGTCCTGTCGACCAACGCCGAGGTCGCCGTCGGCACCCCGGTGGTGGCGGGCGGGACGATGCAGCTGCAGGCGCGCTCGGTGCTGGTGCTGCGCCAGACCTGACCCACCCGTGCCGCCCGGGCGTCAGGCGGGGGATCCCATCCACTCCATCGGGTCGCCGGCGTCGAGGTCGGTGATGCCGAGGGTCTCGAAGGCACCCAGCACGACCAGGCGTCGTACGGCGGCGAAGGTGAGCACGTGCGCCACCATGCCGCCGTAGGTGAAGACCCGCGGCGGCTCGCAGGTGACGTCGACGAAGGTGTCGTCGAGACGGCCCTGCTCGACCGTCGTACGCACCTGCTCGAGGAAGGCGGGCCCCTCCTCGGCGAGCTCGCGCCGAAGGGTGCTGAGCGACTTGCCGCGCTCCTGGTCCCAGTCGTAGCGCCGCTGGTCGACGGCGGCGTTCCACTGGGCCAGCTGCCCGACGAGCCGGCCGAGCACGGAGCGGATCGTCATGTCGCAGTCGATGGTGCCGATGGGCACCTCGATCGGGGCGTCGAGCTGCTCGTCGGTCAGGCGGGTCGCCCGATCGATCATCTCGCCGGTCAGCCAGACGTGGTGCTCGATCATGCGCGTCATCAGGTCCATCGGGGTCACCTTTCGTGAGGTCGGCAGCCGCAGACTGCCGGGCGGGTGGAAGTGCACGCCGCTCGGACCCTCGATCTGGGTGCGGGTGGGGTGCCGACGCCAGCGGCTCGGCGCGGTGCCGTACTCCCGCGCGAACGCGCGGGTGAACGCCTCGTGCGACCCGAACCCGGCCTCGAACGCGACGTCCACCACCTGCCCGTCACTGGTCAGGAGGCGGTACGCCGCGCGCTCCAGCAGCAGCCTCCGGCGCATCCGCTCCGGCGACTCACCGCCCGTCGCCGACACGACGCGGGCGAGGTGGAAGCGCGAGAGGTGCAGCCGGCGCGCCCGCTCGTCGCCACCCAGGTCGAGGGTCTCGGCCAGGGTGTCGAGGAACGCGGCGAAGGTGTCGGTCGCTGCCGTCATGGCCACCACCCTCGCCCGCGACCGGTTGGCACGCTTGATCCCACGTGCGCAGTCTGCACGCGTCAGGCGGGTTGTGCCTCCGTGGCTGCCTTGGCGGCGCCGATCACCTCGGTGAGGCGGTCGCGCAGCTCCATCAGCTCGTCGAGCCCCATCCCCAGCCGCTGGAGGACCGTCCCCGGCACCTCGAGCGCCTGCGTGCGGAGCCCACGGCCCCGGTCGGT
>DASTPB010000032.1:0-4024 GCA_035762385.1 Nocardioides sp.
GTAGCCGTTGGTGATCCACTGCAGCTGCGCCAGCGAGGCGTCGAGGTCGGCGCCGATCGACCGGAGCGCGACGTTGACGACCGTGCCGTCGAGCAGCGTCAGGCCCGAGCCGAGGGTGGCGGCGGCCACGATCCCGCGCGCGGTCGGCGTACCCCACGCGACTCCGCTCACCAGCACACCCTAGGCCGGACGGAGCGGGGCCGACCCGCTCAGCCGCGCAGGACGCGGCCGGCGAGCCAGGCGATGTCGGCGCCCGTCCGCTCCGGCGAGCCCGACGGCTGCATGACGTGGCTCAGCACGACCCGCACGACCATGTCGATCGCGGGGTCGAGGTGCGCGGCGTCGATCCCCGGGGCGTACGGCGCCACGCGCGCGCTGATGACGTCCTTGGCCGCGCCGAGCAACGATCCGGCGTTGGTCGTCAGCAGTGGCAGCAGCTCGGTGTCGGCACCGTGCGTCGCGCTGACCACGGCGTGCAGCAGCTTGTTGGCGCTGGCGTAGGTCAGGACGTCGGTGACCGCCCGCTCGATGGCGCGGGTGAGGTCGTCGGGCTCGGCGTCGAAGGCGTGCTCGACGACCTGCAGGAAGCGCGCCAGCTCCTCGAGGATCATCGTCTCGGCGAGCGACGGCTTGGAGCCGACCTCGTTGTAGACGGTCTGGCGGCTCACGCCGGCCGCCTCGGCGAGCCTCGCCATCGTCACCGCCGCCCAGCCCGACGAGGTCGTCATCTCCACGGCCGCGGCGACGATGCGCTCGCGGGTCGTGGACGGCATGGGGGAAGTCTCGCAGGTCAGGTGTGGTCGACGTCCCGCCCGGCCGGCACCTTGGTGACGAAGGTGAGCGCCACGGAGAGGAGCGCGATGATCCCGATGGTCGTGTAGGCGACGGTGTAGGCCTTGTCCTCACCGATCAGCGCGGAGGCCACGAGCGGTCCGACGACGCCGCCGATGCTCCAGCCGATCAGCATCAGGCCGTAGATGGCGCCGGCGTTGCGCACGCCGAAGAAGTCGCCCGCCGTGGCCGGCATGGTGCCGAAGGTGCCGCCGTAGCAGAGGTAGACGATCGCGGCGAGGATCGCGAACAGGACCATGTTGGACGCGTGCGGCAGCACGATCAGGCAGACGCCCTGCAGCAGCAGGATCGCGGCGAAGGTCCGCATCCGGCCGATGTAGTCCGACACGGCCGCCCACACGATCCGGCCACCGCCGTTGAAGATCGCGAGCACGCCGACGAGTGCAGCGGCCCCGCTGACGCTGTAGCCGGAGATGTCGGTGGCGCTCGTCTTGGCCTGCGAGATCAGCGAGATGCCCGCGGCGACGCTGAGGGTGAGGATCGCGGTGAGGAGGTACCACTGCTTGGTGTGGAGGGCCTCGCCCTGCGTGTAGTCCCTCCCCCCGCCGGCTCCGCCGCCGGCATCGGCCACCGGCTCGTAGCCGGGGACGACGTAGCCCTCGGGCGGGTTGCGGAACACCGACGCACCGGCGATCGACATCACGAGGTAGGCGATGCCGAGCGGCAGGAACGCCTGCGTCGGGTCGTCGGGGTCCGCGTCGATCAGTCGCTGGGCGACGGGCGAGGTCAGCACGGCGCCGAAGCCGAAACCGCCGACCGCCAGGCCGGTGATCAACCCCTTGCGGTCGGGGAACCACTTCTGCAGCATCGCGATCGGGACGATGTAGGCGACGCCGAGCCCGAAGCCGGAGATCACGCCGTAGCCGAGGATCAGCAGCCACAGGTCCTCCTCGCCGTTGGTCAGCGAGGCGAGCAGGATGCCCACGGCGTAGACGACGCCGCCGATGAGCGCCACCACCCGCGGACCCTTGGCGTCCTGCAACCGGCCGCCGAGGTAGCTGCCGATGAAGATCATGCCGATCGTCACCTCGAACGGCAGCGCCGCCTGGACCTTGCTCAGCTGCCACGGCTCCGCCTTCTCCAGGGCGCCACCGAAGACCGACCAGGCGTAGACCGCGCCGATCGAGAACTGCAGCAGCAACCCCGCCGCGACCAGCAGCCAGCGGAAACCGCCCGGGCTCGCGCCCGCCTTGTCGGCCTCGCGCGCGGGCGTGTGTGTGGTGTCCATACCTGTCTCCTTCGTCCGGCCCGGCCGTCCGAGGCCCGAGATGACCCTGAGTTCAGCCCTGGTAGCGCACCTGCTCGCCGCGCTCGACACGTTCGCGCTGCGGCACCACCGTGTACTTCGGATCCCTGGCCGAGGCCATCCCGGCCTCGTAGACACCCAGGCGGGTGCAGAGCGAACCTGCCATCAGGGCAGTACCCGAAATGACCGAGACCAGACGGCTCCGACCGCCGAGGAGCGCGCCGGCGGCGCCGGCGGCGGTGAGCACCTTGCTCGCCCGCATCAGACGACCCGCCTTGCCGGTGTGCAGCGTCTCGGCGGACAGCCCCATCGACGCCTCCATCCGGTGGGCCATCAGCAGCTCGACGGCGGCACCGCCGACCGCGAAGGTGCGGGCCGGACCGGCCTCGGCGACGGGAGCGGTGACCATCGCCCAGCCGCCCGACGCTGCAGCGGCGGAGCCGCAGAAGACGAAGGGCAGCTCTTCGTGGGCCGAGTGCCAGGCCGGTGTGGCGGTGTCGGCGAGGAGGACTGCGGTGTACGCCGCCACCGGCGGGGCGGTCACGGCACCGACCAGCCCGGCCGGGCGGCCGAGCCGCAGCAGCAGGCGCACGGGCCCGCCCTGCCACCGGGTCGGCAGCATGCCGACGAGCTCGGCGGCCGCCGCCAGCCCCGCGAACGGGCCGTGCAGCGACAGGATCCAGGTGCCGACCGACATCGGGGAGGTCAGCTTGACCACCCGCAGCATGTTGAGGAAGCGGCTGGGCTTGCCAAGGTCGTGGACCAGCGCGACGACGCTGAGCAGCAGGGAGATGAGCGACCCGATCCGCCCCGCCCGCCGCAGCCCGGGTCGGTCGGTCAGGTCGGCGCCGCCGGCGAGGAGGGACGACCCGGCGGCGACACCGCCGGTGAAGAGGTAGTAGGCGATGTCGTGCTCCCACGGGGCGGGCTTGACGATCGGCCGGCCGTAGTAGGAGGTGAAGTCGGCGTCGGGCACCATCACCCGGTCGCCGCCGCGCGAGCTGCCGCGCGAGCGGCCGGGGCTGCCGCCGTGCCGGACCTGTGCCTCCGCCCCCACGCTCGTGGACTCGCTCATGGCCGCCGCCTCAGGAAGGACAGCGCAGCGCCGACCAGCAGGGCCGTGCCCGCCATGCCGGCGCGGTTGAACATGCGCGGCAGGTCCTTGGTCGTGACGACGGGATCGGGGGGCAGGCCGTAGACCTCCGGCTCGTCGAGGAGCAGGAAGAACGCACCGGTGCCACCGACGCCGTCCTCCGGGTCGTTGCCGTAGAGGCGCGCGTCCATCACGCCCTGCTCGTGCAGCGCGGCGACCCGCTCGTCGGCCCGCTGCCGCAGCTCGTCGACGTCGCCGTACTGGATGGACTCCGTCGGGCATGCCGCTGCGCAGGCCGGCCGCTGGCCGTCGGTGAGCCGGTCGTAGCAGAGGGTGCACTTCTGCGCGATGCCCACGCGCGGATCGCCCTCGGGCCCCTTGCGCCGGTCGATGACGCCGTACGGGCAGGCCGCGACGCAGTAGCCGCAGCCGTTGCAGATCTCGTCCTGCACGACGACGGTGCCGAACTCCGAGCGGAACAGCGACCCGGTCGGGCACACGTCGAGGCACGCGGCGTGCGTGCAGTGCTTGCACACGTCGGACGACATCAACCACTGGAAGTCCGGCTTCACCTCGTCGGGCACGTCGCTGGGCGGGGCGCCGACGGTCGGCATCCCGATGTCGACGGGCGGGGTCGCGGGGGCGGCCACCGGGTCGGGCTGGTCGGGGGCGGTGGAGCGGCCGGGCCGCTCGATGAAGGCGACGTGGCGCCACTGGTTGGCGTTGAGCGAGTGGCTGTTGTCGTAGGACGTGCCGAGCATCTCGAAGAGGTTCTCCGGGACGTCGTTCCACTCCTTGCACGCCACCTCGCAGGCCTTGCAGCCGATGCAGAC
>DASTPB010000033.1:0-5314 GCA_035762385.1 Nocardioides sp.
TTCTGGCGCAACGAGAACCTGCCCGGCTACTTCCCCTTCACCGCCGGCGTCTTCCCGTTCAAGCGCGACAACGAGGACCCGGCGCGGATGTTCGCGGGCGAGGGCGACCCGGCGCGCACCAACCGCCGCTTCAAGATCCTCTCCGAGGGCAACGACGCCACCCGCCTGTCGACCGCGTTCGACTCGGTGACGCTCTACGGCCGCGACCCCGACCCGCGCCCCGACGTCTACGGCAAGGTCGGCACCTCCGGCGTGAGCGTCGCGACGCTGGAGGACATGAAGGCGTTGTACGACGGCTTCGACCTGGTCGCGCCGACGACGAGCGTCAGCATGACGATCAACGGTCCGGCCCCGACGGTGCTGGCGTTCTTCCTCAACACCGCCATCGACCAGCAGGTCGACGCGTTCCGCGAGAAGGAGGGCCGCGAGCCCAGCGAGGAGGAGCGCGCCACCCTCGCGGCGTACGCCCTCGCCAACGTCCGTGGCACGGTGCAGGCCGACATCCTCAAGGAGGACCAGGGCCAGAACACCTGCCTGTTCTCCACCGAGTTCAGCCTGCGGATGATGGCCGACATCCAGGAGTGGTTCATCCAGCACCAGGTGCGCAACTTCTACTCGGTGTCGATCTCCGGCTACCACATCGCCGAGGCCGGGGCGAACCCCATCAGCCAGCTCGCGTTCACCCTCGCCAACGGCTTCACCTACGTCGAGGCCTACCTCGCCCGCGGGATGGACATCGACGACTTCGCACCCAACCTGTCCTTCTTCTTCTCCAACGGCATGGACCCGGAGTACTCCGTGCTCGGCCGCGTCGCCCGCCGCATCTGGGCGGTGACGATGAAGGAGAAGTACGGCGCCTCGGAGCGCTCGCAGAAGCTGAAGTACCACGTCCAGACGAGCGGCCGGTCGCTGCACGCGCAGGAGATGGACTTCAACGACATCCGCACCACGCTGCAGGCCCTCATCGCGATCTACGACAACGCGAACAGCCTCCACACCAACGCGTACGACGAGGCGGTGACCACCCCGACCGAGGACTCGGTGCGCCGCGCGCTGGCGATCCAGCTGATCATCAACCGCGAGTGGGGCCTGGCGATGAACGAGAACCCGCTCCAGGGCTCGTACGTCATCGACGACCTCACCGACCTCGTCGAGGCGGCGGTGCTGGCCGAGTTCGACCGGATCAACGAGCGCGGCGGCGTGCTCGGTGCGATGGAGACCGGCTACCAGCGCGGCCGGATCCAGGACGAGTCGATGCTCTACGAGCACCGCAAGCACGACGGCTCGCTGCCGATCATCGGCGTCAACACCTTCGTCAAGGAGTCGGCCGCCGACGCCCAGCCGAAGGAGGTCGAGCTCGCCCGGGCGACCGAGTCCGAGAAGGAGTCGCAGCTCGCCCGCGTGCGTGCCTTCCAGGCCGAGCACGGCGCCGAGGCCCAGGAGGCGTTGGCCCGGCTCAAGGAGGCCGCGATCTCCGGCGACAACGTCTTCGCCGTGCTGATGGACGCGGCCCGCGTCTGCTCGCTCCAGCAGGTCACCGAGGCCTTCTTCGAGGTCGGGGGCCAGTACCGGCGCAACGTCTGAGCGCGCCGCGAGACCCGATATCTGAGGACGCCATGGACGGATCGGGACGGAAGTCACGACCGCGGCGTCCTCAGATATCGAGGGGCGGGGCGGGTACGACCGAGGCGCGACCAACGCAGGCAGTTGGCGAGCCCAGGGCGTTGGCCGCCGCGTGGGTCGGTCAGCCGGGTGCCGAACTGCCTGCGGAAGGTGCCGCTGCCGGGAGGTCGAACCGGAAGATCGTGCCGCTCCCGGGTGGGGTCGTCAGGCACTCGATGGTGCCGCCGTGGCGCTGGACGATCGTCTGGCAGATCGACAGCCCCATCCCGGTCCCGCGGAAGTGCGCGCGGACGGCGCCGCTGCGGTGGAAGCGCTGGAAGATCAGCGACCGCTCGGAGTCCTCGACACCGACCCCGCAGTCCTCGACCTCGACCACGACGCGCGCACCCTGGCGGCGGGCCCGCACGGTGATCGTGGCGTGCTCGCCCGGCCGGGCGTACTTCACCGCGTTGCCGATGAGGTTGCCGAAGAGCTGCCGCAGGGCGACCGGGTCGGCGCGGACCGACGGCAGGTCGGGACCGGCCCGGAGTACGTCGTGGGGGCCGAGGAGCCCGGAGACCTGGTCCAGCACCCCGTCCGGGCCGTCGAGCGGCACCTCGCGCGCGGCCAGCTCCCCCGACTCCGCCAGGGCGTGCTCGAGCAGGTCGCCGATCAGCTCCCCCATCTGCTCCGCCGCACGCTCGGCGCGACGCAGCGGCTCCGCGGCCGGCGAGTCGGGCTCGAGGTCGTCGGCGGCGAGGCCCACCCAGGAGCGGATCGCCGAGAGCGGACCGCGCAGGTCGTGGGCGGCGGTCGAGGCGAAGCCGGCGAGGGGACGCAGGCCCGACCGGTGCTCGGTGACCTCCCGGAGCACGAGCAGCTCACCGGGGCGCCCGTTCGCACGCGAGAGCCGGGCGTGGGAGACCGCCAGGACGACCTCCTCGCCGCTGCTCAGCGGGATGACGACGTCACCGACCCCCAGCTCGGCACGCACGGCGCCCGTGTGGGACGGGTCGGGGTCGCGCAGCCGGTCGACCAGCTCGGCCAGCGCCTCGGCGTCGGTGGTCGCGACGCTCACCCGGTGCGCCAGCCGCCGGCTGGCTCCGTTGCTGCGCTCGACCGAGCCGTCGGCGTCGAGCACGACCAGCCCCTCGTCCATGCTCTCGGTCATCTCAGCGAGCAGCTCGGCCTGCTCGGCCGCCTCCGTGCGCGCCGCGGTCTCGGCGGCGTACGACTCGTCGACGCGGTCGCCGAGCGCTCCCACCGCCAGGCCGGTCAGCAGGACGGTGATCATGAAGAGCTGCGAGACCAGCACCTGCGCCACCGGGTCGTCGATGGCGTCGAACGGTCCGTGGCCGGTGAGGCTCATCGTGAGCCCGATGAGTCCGAGGACCAGGCAGTGCAGTGCGGCGGGGAACGTCGCGAACCGGGCAGCCGACCACACCGCGAAGGCGAGGACGAGGAAGATGATCGGGTAGGGCTGGAGGAAGATCAGGGTCGTCGTGACGACCGAGACGACCCAGACCACCACGAGCTCGGCGCGCGAGCCGCCGTGGATCCGGGCCGGGATCGGCTGCGTGCGCCACTCCCACGCGAGGTGCCCGACGGCCCCGACGGTCAGGACACCGGCGATGTGGCGGGCGAACCACGCCACGAGGGGCAGGCGCGTCGCCGCCACCGGGGCGAGCCCCAGCCCGATCGCCCCGATCACCGCCCCGAGGGCGCAGCCGACAGCGGCCGCCCCCGCCATCACCGCCAGGTTGCGCGGGGACCGGATGCTGGCGGTGCCACCGGCGCCGAGCATCGTCGGGCCCCACCGCCGGAGCAGCAGGCCGGCGACCGCGGTCTGCACGGTCACCGAGGCGGCTCCGAACAGACCGAGGAGCGGTGGGACCCCGGTGGCGACGACCACGCCGAAGTGGATCGCCAGCAGCGGCACGAGCACCCGGAGCACGCGGCGCGGTGACTCCGCGAGCAACCAGAGCAGGGCGACGCCCGAACCCGGCCAGATCAGGCTGACGACCTGGCCCTCGGTGGCGGTGGCCCGCCCGATCAGGGTCAGCAGGGCGTACGCCGCGGCGAAGGCTGCTGCGCGCGTCGGCGACAGGGCCTTCGTCATGGGCACAGGGTACGACCGACGACAGGTGCCCGCCCCGGCTTCGGCGGAGCCGTGACCCCACGATCCGTTCACATCTGCACCAGAAACGGCGCGCGGGCGCGACACGGGCGCGGGCGCGGGTCCAGAATCTGCGCATGTCCCTCCGCAGCCTGGTCGCGGACGACGAGCCCGACATCCGTGACTTCATCGGCCACGTCCTCGAGCGTGCCGGTCACGTCGTGACGCTGGTCGGCGACGGCGCCGAGGTCCTGGCCCGCACGTCGGTCGAGACCTTCGACCTGGTCGTGATCGACCACCACATGCCGCGGATGACCGGCCTCGCGGTCGCCGACGAGCTGCGCCGCAGCAGCCCGGCCACCAAGGTCCTCATCATGTCGGGCGACCTCGACGTGGGAGACGAGCACCGCCACTTCCTGCCCAAGCCGTTCAACCGGCGGGAGTTCCTCGCCGCCGTCGACACGCTGCTCGACCCGCCCGGGGCGGGCTGAGCACCGCCGTCAGAGGTTGACGGTGATGTCCGCGTCCGCGCGGAGGTCCTTCACCAGCGCGGTGGCGACCTTGCCGACCTCCTGGCTGGTCGCCTGCTCCGCGAGCTGGTCGCGCACCTGGCCGAACGGCGGGATCTCCTGGCCCCCACCCGTGGCCGCTTGCTGCTTCTTGACCTGCGCGTAGAGGGTGCGCAGCTCCTTGTCGGTCGGCTCGATCGAACCGTCCTCGTCCGCGACGAGCGCCTCGACCAGCGCCTGGGTCTCGACCTGCTGGCGGGCCTGGTCGGCCGTGACGCCCTGGGCCTCGACCGCCTTCAGCAGCTCCTCGGCGGACGCCATGCCGTTCTGCTCGGCGAGGTCGGCCAGCTCGGCGTCGACGGCCTTGTCCGAGACCTCGAGCCCGCGGGACTCGGCCTCCTGCAGGAGCAGCTCGGTGTCGACGAGGTTGTCCGCGGTCTCCTTGCGCAGCGCCTCCTCGTCGGGAGCCTCGCCACCCATCTGCGCCTGCGCGGCCGCCTGCTGGAAGGCCGCCCGGTAGATCGGGACGAACTCCTCCTTGGTCACCTGCTCGCCGTTGACCTCCGCCACGACGTCGGGGATGGCGTCGAGGTCGGGCTGGGGTCCCTCCCCAGCACCCTCCGCGGCGCCGTCCGAGGCGGCGGCGGACGGGGAGGCGTTCGACGAGCCGTCCTTCGCGGCGTCGGAGTCCGAGGACTTCGGTCCGAGCAGGTAGGCGGAGAGGGTGAGGACTGCTGCGAGCGCCAGGACGCCGAGCACGGCGACGGGCCGGGAGCTGAACACGGAGGTCTTCGTGGAATTCATCGCCCACGACGGTACGCACCGAACCTGAACGTCGTCCTCAGGGTTCTCAGGAGCAGGACGGGAGGGACCGTGCACCCGAGCTGCGTGCTGTCACGGGATGCCCGGTGACCCCGGAATCGACCGGATCGGTCCCGGATCGGTCCCGTCAGAGGTCCTCGAGGGAGTCGGGCACGATCAGCGCGTCCGGGTCCTGGCGGACGGGGAGCTGGGCGAGGGCCGTACGGACGAGCGTGAGGCGCGCGGCCACCGTGACCTTCTGCCGGAGCCGGCCGACCCCGGTCTC
>DASTPB010000034.1:0-2877 GCA_035762385.1 Nocardioides sp.
CGACCCGGAGGTGCGCGGCCACTCGATCGAGTTCCGCATCAACGCCGAGGACGGCGGCCGCAACTTCATGCCGGCCCCCGGCACGCTGACCCGCTGGCACGCGCCGGCCGGCCCCGGAGTGCGCCTCGACGGCGGCTACGACCAGGGCGAGACCGTCCCGGGCTCGTTCGACTCGCTGGTCGCCAAGCTCATCGTCACCGGCCGCGACCGCACCCAGGCGCTCGAGCGGTCCCGCCGGGCGCTGTCGGAGTTCGTCGTCGAGGGCATGCCGACGGTCATCCCGTTCCACCGGGCGGTCGTCTCCGACCCGGCCTACGTCGGCGCCTCGAACCCGTCCGGCGAGGGCTCCTTCGACGTCTACACGACCTGGATCGAGACCGACTTCGACAACCGGATCGAGCCCTGGTCCGGCGACGGCGCCGAAGGGTCGGAGCCCGAGGAGCGGCAGAGCGTCACCGTCGAGGTCGGCGGCCGCCGCCTCGAGGTCGTGCTGCCCGCGGGCTTCGCGGCGGCCGCGGGCGCCGGGGCCGCGACAGCCGGTGCCAAGAAGCCCAAGCGAGAGAAGAAGAAGGCCGGCGCTGCCGTCAGCGGCGACTCGCTCACCTCCCCCATGCAGGGCACGATCGTCAAGGTCGGCGTCGAGGAGGGCCAGGAGGTCGCCGAGGGCGACGTGGTCGTCGTACTCGAGGCCATGAAGATGGAGCAGCCGCTCAAGGCTCACAAGAGCGGCACCGTCACCGGGCTGAACGCCGAGGTGGGGGCCACGGTCTCCAACGGCGCCGTCATCTGCGAGCTCAAGGGCTGACCCCGGCCGTGGCGATGTTCAAGAAGGTCCTCGTCGCCAACCGCGGGGAGATCGCGATCCGCGCCTTCCGCGCCGCCTACGAGCTCGGGGCGCAGACGGTCGCGGTCTTCCCCTACGAGGACCGGGGCTCCGAGCACCGTCTCAAGGCCGACGAGGCCTACGAGATCGGTGAGCGGGGCCACCCGGTCCGGGCCTACCTCGACCCCGAGGGCATCGTCGCCACTGCGGTCAAGGCGGGCGCCGACGCCGTCTACCCTGGCTACGGCTTCCTGTCCGAGAACCCCCGGCTCGCCGAGGCCTGCGCCAACGCCGGCATCACCTTCATCGGCCCCACCTCCGACGTACTCACCCTGACGGGCAACAAGGCACGCGCGATCGCGGCGGCCAAGGCGGCCGGGGTGCCAACGCTCGAGTCGGTCGAGCCGAGCACCGACGTCGACGCTCTCGTGAGCGCCACCGAGGACCTCCCCTACCCGTTGTTCGTCAAGGCCGTCGCCGGCGGTGGCGGCCGAGGGATGCGCCGTGTCGACGAGCCCTCGCAGCTGCGAGAGGCGATCGAGACCTGCATGCGCGAGGCCGAGAGCGCCTTCGGCGACCCGACCGTCTTCGTCGAGCAGGCCGTAGTCGACCCGCGCCACATCGAGGTGCAGATCCTCGCCGACGGCGAGGGCAACGTCATCCACCTCTTCGAGCGCGACTGCTCGGTCCAGCGCCGGCACCAGAAGGTCGTCGAGATCGCCCCCGCCCCGAACCTCGACCCCGACCTGCGCGAGCGGATCTGCGCGGACGCGGTGCGGTTCGCGAAGGAGATCGGCTACCGCAACGCCGGGACGGTGGAGTTCCTGCTCTCGCCCGACGGCTCCTACGTGTTCATCGAGATGAACCCTCGGATCCAGGTCGAGCACACCGTCACCGAGGAGGTCACCGACGTCGACCTGGTCCGGTCGCAGATGCGGATCGCGGCAGGAGAGACCTTGGAGGACCTCGGCCTGCGTCAGGACGACATCGTCCTGCGCGGCGCCGCGCTCCAGTGCCGGATCACCACCGAGGACCCCTCGAACGGGTTCCGCCCCGACACCGGCAAGATCACCACCTACCGCTCCCCCGGCGGCGCGGGGGTCCGCCTCGACGGCGGCACGACCTACACCGGCGCCGAGGTCAGCGCTCACTTCGACTCGATGCTGACCAAGCTGACCTGCCGCGGCCGCACCTTCGAGGTCGCGGTGGAGAGGGCACGCCGGGCGGTGGCGGAGTTCCGCATCCGTGGTGTCGCCACGAACATCCCCTTCCTCCAGGCGGTCCTCGACGACCCCGACTTCCGGGCCGGCCGGCTGTCCACGTCGTTCATCGAGGACCACCCGCACCTGCTGACCGCGAGGTCGTCCGCCGACCGCGGCACGAAGCTGCTCACGTATCTCGCCGACGTCACCGTGAACCTTCCGCACGGCAAGGCCCCGGTGAGCGTCGACCCGATCAGCAAGCTCCCCGACATCGCGCTCGACGTCCCCGCCCCCGACGGCACCCGCCAGAAGCTGCTCACCCTCGGCCCTGAGGAGTTCGCCAGGGCGCTGCGTGAGCAGAGGGCGGTCGGTGTCACCGACACGACCTTCCGCGACGCGCACCAGTCGCTGCTCGCCACCCGGGTGCGCACCCGCGACATGGTCGCGGTGGCCGGTCACGTCGCGCGGATGACACCGCAGCTGTGGAGCCTCGAGGCATGGGGTGGTGCGACGTACGACGTCGCCCTGCGCTTCCTGTCCGAGGACCCCTGGGAGCGGCTCGCCGACCTGCGCCAGGCGGTGCCGAACATCTGCCTCCAGATGCTGCTGCGCGGCCGCAACACGGTCGGCTACACGCCGTACCCCACCGACGTGACCCGCGCCTTCGTCCAGGAGGCCGCGGCGACCGGCATCGACGTCTTCCGGATCTTCGACGCCCTCAACGACGTCGAGCAGATGCGACCGGCGATCGAGGCGGTCCGCGAGACCGGCACGACGGTGGCGGAGGTCGCGCTCTGCTACACCGGAGACCTCTCGAGCCCCGGCGAGAAGCTCTACACGCTCGACTACTAC
>DASTPB010000035.1:0-5291 GCA_035762385.1 Nocardioides sp.
CGCGCTCCTCGTCGGCCTCATCGTCGGCACCTACTCCTCGGTCATCGTGGCCACCCCGCTCCTCACCTACTTCCACGAGAAGTGGCCGATGAGCCGGGTGAAGAAGGAGAAGGTCGAGCGCGCGCCCGAGGACTCCGGCGCGGTCGTCTGACGCTGTTCGTCTCCGGTTGCCCGTGTCGAAGTCCCCGCTCGTGCGGGGACTTCGTCACTTGGAGGCCGTTGCAACCCCCTCCAGGTGTCAGACTCCCCCTCCAAGTAGGGCGTCAGGCACGAAGCCCACACGCCCGGTGGGGACGTACGGCGTCGTGCCAGCGGCAGCTCGTCCTCAGCGCAGCTCGGGCTTGGTGTCGCGCGCGATGAAGGAGTTCATCATGTCGAGCGCGGTCATCTTGCCGTCGACGACGGCGTCGACCGCCTCGGCGATCGGCGCGTCGACGCCGGTGCGGCGAGCGAGCTCGAGCAGCGACTTGCAGGACTTCGCGCCCTCGGCGACCTGCCGCGTCGAGGCGTAGATCTCCTCGGTCGTCATGCCCTGGCCGAGGCGCTCGCCGAAGGTGCGGTTGCGCGACAGCGGCGACGAGCACGTGGCGACGAGGTCGCCGAGACCGGCGAGGCCCATCAGGGTCAGCGGGTTGGCGCCCTGCGCGGTGGCGAGGCGGGCGGTCTCGGCGAGGCCGCGGGTGATCACGGAGGCGGTCGTGTTGTCGCCGAACCCCAGCCCGACCGCCATGCCGACGGCGAGGCCGACGACGTTCTTGTAGGCGCCGCCGATCTCGCAGCCGAGCACGTCGACCGAGGTGTAGGGCCGCCACGACGGTCCGTGCGTGATCGCCTGGATGTGCTTGGCGCGGTCCTCGTCGATGCACGCGACGACGGAGGCGGCCGGCTCGCGGCGGGCGATCTCACGCGCCAGGTTGGGCCCGCTGACGACGGCGATCCGGTCGGCCGAGGCGTCGGTGACCTCCTGGATCACCTCGCTCATCCGCATGAGGGTGCCGAGCTCGACACCCTTCATCAGCGACACGAGCGTCGCCTTCTCGGGGAGGATCGGCGCCCAGGTCGTGAGGTTGTCGCGCAGGGTCTGCGACGGCACGGTGAGCACGACGACGTCCGCGTCGGACGCGACCTTCTCGGCGTCCGTCGACGCCGAGATCGACGGCGGCAGCTCGATGCCCGGCAGGTACTCGGTGTTCTCGCGGCGTTCGTTGATCGCCTCCACGACCTCGTCGCGCCGGCCCCACAGGGTCACCTCGTTGCCGGCGTCGGCCAGCACGAGCGAGAAGGCGGTGCCCCACGACCCCGCGCTGAACACTGCGATCTTCGTCATCGGGTGCGCTTCCTCTTCGTGCGGGGGGACCCGCCGGGGGCGGTGTCGTGCGGGTTGCCGATCTCGCGTACGCCGCTGCTGCGGGGGTCGTAGCGCTGCTCCGGAGCGGTCTCGCCACGGATGTCGGCGACGATCGCCGTGATCGCGGCCATGATGCGGTCGGTCGCGCGGGCCGTCGTCTCGGGTGACGGCGGCAACGCCAGCAGGTCGTCGAGGTCCACCGGGTCGCCCGCCTTCATCACGATGTCCTTGCGCGGGACGAGGTGCGGCCGCTTCGTGTAGGGCGGGAGCACCTCCTGCGCACCCCACTGACCGACCGGGATCACCGGACACCCGGTGGCCAGGGCGATCCGCGCGGCGCCGGTCTTGCCCTTCATCGGCCAGAGGTCGGGATCGCGGGTCAGCGTGCCCTCGGGGTAGATGATGATGCACTCCCCCTCACCGATCGCCTTCACCGCGGCGTCGTACGCGCCGATCGCGTTGCGGCTCAGGCGCTCGACGGGGATCTGGCCGGCCGAGGTGAGGAAGCCCCCGAGGTACTTGTTCGTGAAGAGCCCGGACTTGGCCAGGTAGCGCGGGAGACGGCCGTGGTCGTAGACGAAGTGCGCGGACAGCAGCGGGTCGACGTGGGAGATGTGGTTGATCGCCACGATGCACCCACCGGTGGCCGGGATCTTCGTGCCGTCGATCCACGTGCGCCTCGTCGCGGCGAGCAGCGTCGGCTTGAGGATCGTCGCGGCCACGGTGATCGCCCAGCCCCGATCCTGCTCGAGCTTCCTGACGCGCACCGCCACCCCTTCCGATCGTGCTGTCCTCACGGGCATGGCCCGGACGCTGCCTGCGTCGCGAGCAGGCTACTCGGTCGACCGGTGGCACGGACCCCAGCGGCGCGCTGGTCCCGGGTGGGAGGATGGCCGCGATGTCCCCCGATGCCCGACCCGCGCGCTGCGTGGTCGTCGTACCCGTCAAGCCGCCCACCCACGGCAAGTCCCGGCTCACCGGTCTCGCCGACGACCACCGACGTGACCTGGCCGAGGCGTTCGCGCTCGACACGGTCCAGGCCGCCGGAGCGACACCGGGTGTCGACGCCGTCCTCGTCGTGACCGACGACCACCGCTTCGCCGCTTCGGTGCAGGCCTTCGGGTGCGCCGTCATCCCCGACGGGGTGAGCGACGACCTCAACGCGACGCTTGTGCAGGCGGCCGCCGAGGTCGTACGTCGCTGGCCCGGCGCAGTGCCGGTGGTGCTGTGCGCCGACCTGCCGGGGTTGCGACCCGTCGAGCTGGCAGCGGTGCTCGGCGAGGTGCGCGACCAGGTGGAGGCCGGACGGGCCGCCTTCGTGCGCGACCGCTCGGGCTCGGGCACGACGTTGTACGCCGCTCCTGCCGCGTCGTTCGATCCGTCGTTCGGTGTCGCATCAGCGGCCCGGCACGACGCTGCGGGCGCCGTCGAGGTGGGCCGCACCGCCACCAGTGTGCGCACCGACGTGGACGACCCGGACGACCTGGACGCCGCGCTGCTGGCCGGCGTCGGACCGCACACGGTGCGGGCAAGCGAAGGGCGGGCCACCCACTCGGGATGACCCGCCCGTGTCCGAGCGGCAGCGACGAGGCTGTCGGGTCAGGACTTCTTCGCGGTCTTCTTCGCCGTGCTCTTCTTGGCGGTCGTCTTCTTCGCCGGCGCCTTCTTGGCCGTCGACTTGCTTGCCGGGGACTTGCTGGCGGCGGACTTGCTGGTCGTGGACTTGCTCGCGGTGGACTTGCTCGCGGTGGACTTGCTGGCCGCCTTCGTGGCGGTCTTCTTCGCCGGCGCCTTCGTCGCGGTGGAGTCCGTCGTCTTGGTGGCCGGCGTCTTCTTGGCGGTCGTCTTCTTGGCGGGCGTGGTCTTGGCGGCGCTCTTCTTCGCCGTGGACGTCGAGGCCTTCTTGGCCGGGGCAGCCGACTTCGAGGCCGCCGACTTGGCCGTCGTGGACTTCTTGGTGGCGACGCCCGTCACGGCTGCCGCAGCGGCCCGGACGGTGGGCGGCTTGGGCATGTTGGCCGCAGTCAGCTTGGGCAGCTTCTTCGCGCCCGAGATGACGTCCTTGAGCTCCTTGCCGGCGGAGAACTTCGGCACGGCCTTCTTCTTCGACTTCATCCGCTCGCCGGTCTGCGGGTTCCGCACCCAGCGCGCGTTGCGCACGGCCTTCTCGAACGAGCCGAAGCCGGTGATGGCGACCTTCTCACCCTTGGCGACCTCGCGGGTGATCGTGTCGAGCACGGACTCCAGTGCGTGGGCCGCCTGCTTGCGGTTCCCCTCGTAACGCGCGGCGAGCGCGTCGATGAGCTCTGACTTGTTCACTAGCTTCCCTTCCCAATGAACCTCGACGCCGAGCTCGTGCTCGACCTCCTGCAAGGCACGCTAGGCACATGGAAGGGTGAGGACAATCACCAAAGCCCCTGTTTGTAGGGGTTTTTCAGGCCGTCACGGGCTTCCAGCTCGGACGACGCGCCTCGAAGGCGGCGATGTCGTCGTCGTACGAGAGCGTGATGCCGATGTCGTCGAGACCCTCGAGGAGCCGCCACCTGGTGTAGTCGTCGATGTCGAAGGAGTCCTCCACGGCGTCCTCACCGGCGCCGGCGCGGACCGTGCGGCTCTCGAGGTCCACGGTGATCTCGCCGCCCGGGTTGTCCTCGAGCCAGTCCCACAGGCGCTGCACGACCTTCTCGTCGACCTGCGCCGCCAGCAGGCCGGCCTTGCCGGAGTTGCCGCGGAAGATGTCGGCGAAGCGCGAGGAGATGACGACCTTGAAGCCGTAGTTCTGCAAGGCCCACACCGCGTGCTCGCGCGAGCTCCCAGTGCCGAAGTCGGGACCGGCCACCAGCACCGACCCGCCGGCGAAGGTCGGGTTGTTGAGCACGAAGTCCGGATCGTTGCGCCACGCGGCGAAGAGGCCGTCCTCGAAGCCGGTGCGCGTCACGCGCTTGAGGTAGACCGCGGGGATGATCTGGTCGGTGTCGACGTTGCTGCGCTTGAGCGGGACGCCGACGCCGGTGTGCGACGTGAACTTGTCCATGGGTCAGACCTCCTGCAGGTCGGCGACGGGCGCCAGGTCGGCGGGCGAGGAGAGGGTGCCGCGCACGGCGGTGGCTGCGGCGACGGGCACGGACACCAGGTGCGTACGTCCGCCCTTGCCCTGCCGGCCCTCGAAGTTGCGGTTGGACGTGGACGCGCTGCGCTCCCCCGGTGCCAGCTGGTCCGGGTTCATGCCGAGGCACATCGAGCAGCCCGCGCCGCGCCACTCGGCGCCCGCCGCGATGAAGACCTCGTCGAGACCCTCGGCCTCGGCCTGGAGGCGTACGCGCACCGATCCCGGTACGACGAGCAGGCGGGTGTCGGGCGCGACGGTGCGTCCCTCCAGGATGGACGCCGCCAGCCGCAGGTCCTCGATGCGGCCGTTGGTGCAGGACCCGACGAAGACCGTGTCGACCTTGACGTCGCGCAGCGGCGTACCGGCCTCGAGACCCATGTACTGCAGCGCCTTCTCGGTCGCCACCTTGTCGTTGGGCTCGTCGAAGTCGTCGGGGCCGGGGACGGTGGCACCGAGCGGAGCGCCCTGGCCGGGGTTGGTGCCCCAGGTGACGAACGGCGTCATCGCGGAAGCATCGAGCTCGATCTCCTTGTCGAAGGCCGCGTCGTCGTCGGTGCGCAACGTCTTCCAGTGCGCGACCGCGGCGTCCCAGTCGGCACCCTTCGGCGCCTCCGGCTTGCCCTCGATGTAGTCGAACGTGGTCTGGTCGGGGGCGATGAGGCCGGCCTTGGCGCCCCACTCGATCGACATGTTGCACACGGTCATCCGGCCCTCCATCGACAGCTCCTCGATGGCTTGGCCGCGGTACTCGACGATGTAGCCCTGGCCGCCACCGGTGCCGGTGTGCGTGATCAGGGTGAGGACGAGGTCCTTGGCGGTGACACCCTCGGGCAG
>DASTPB010000036.1:0-3732 GCA_035762385.1 Nocardioides sp.
CGGTGGGCCGAGCGTGTCCACGTGGCCGCGGTGGAGCTCGCGGGCGACTTCCGGGGGCACGTCGAGATGACAGAGGGGCCTGACGGGCTCTACCGCGAGGTCCTCGACACCTCACCCCGGTTGTCCGAGGCCGTGGCCGCCCTCACGCGCGAGCACCTGCTTATCCGACGTGAGGTCGACGGCCTCGTCGACCGGGCGGTGGCCTCCGGGGACGTGCGGGACGTCGAGAGGGCCCGGGTGCTGGGTACGGCGCTCCTGGGCAGGCTCGTCCGGCATCGCCAGCGGGGCTCCGACCTCGTCTACGAGGCCTACGAGTACGACATCGGCGGCGAGGACTGACCCTCCGCCGCGAGCCCGAACCTCACCCCGCTCGGGGGATGACCCCGTGCGCCGGTGACGGCCACGCTGGTGGTCCAGCCCGCGTGCTGTGCGCGGGGAACGGCACCAGAAGGGGATCGCACATGCGCACGACAGCTTCGATCGTCGCCATCGTGGTGGGAATCGTGATGGCCGTCGCGGGAGTGCTGACCTGGTTCGTCGTCAGCACCACGCTGGCGGACCAGAAGATCGTCGTGTCCGACGACGCCAGCTGCCTCGCGGGCGACGAGGTCGACGGACCGTTCTCCGCCTACTGCCAGGCCAAGGTCATCGACAAGCACACCAAGAAGATCACGGGTGGGCTCACCTACGCCGAGCTCGAGCAGGACGACCCGAACCGCGCGACGGCGATGGACTCCGCGTTCCTGCAGGCGTCGCTGTTCACCTCGGTCGTCGCCTTCGGCGTCGCGTTCATGGCCTTCGGGGTCGGCATCGTGCTGGCTCTCATCGGCCTGGGCCTGCGGGCGCCTGCCCCGACGACGACCCGCGGGGAGCACATGAGCTCCGCCACGACCTGACCCGGCGCCACGCACCGGCCCCGCCCCGACCTGCCTCGACCCGGAAGGTGACCATGACGACCTACTCCACCCGCAACGCGTGGGCCTCCGGGCTGATGCTGTTCGCCGCTGCCGTGATGCTGACCGTCGGGCTGTTCCAGATCCTGCAGGGGATCGCCGCCCTCGCGCAGGACGACGTGATGCTCGTCGGCCCCGAGTACACCTACACCTTCGACCTCACGGCGTGGGGCTGGATCCACCTGCTCATGGGTGCCGTGCTGATGGGGGTCGGCGCGTTCCTCTTCACCGGGGCCGCGTGGGCCCGGTGGGCCGGCATCGCGGTGGCCATCCTCTGCATGGCGGCCAACTTCATGTGGCTGCCGCACTACCCCTTCTGGGCGATGACCCTCATCGGGTTGAACGTCGCCGTGATCTGGGCGCTCGCCGTGGTCGAGGTCGAGCCCGACTTCGCCCCGCCCGCCCGATGAAGCTGCCCGAGGGAACGACGACCAGCGTGGCGTGAGCCTCAGCGGGACGGCTCAGCCGCCGAGCGTGCGGAGGGCCGGTGCCACGTGCTCGCCGACGTCGGCGAGGAACCTCTGCTGGTCGTGCCCGGGACCGTGGAGGACGAGGTGGTCGAACCCCGCGTCGACGTAGGGGCGGACCGCGTCGACCACCTCGTCGGGCGTGGTGGCGACGATCCAGCGTGACGCGACCTGCTCGATCGGCAGGCGGTCCGCGGCCGCGGCCATCTCGACCGGGTCGTCGAGCCGGTGCTTCTCCTCGGCGCTGAGCGACAGGGGCGCCCAGAAGCGGGTGTTCTCCAGTGCCTCCTCTCGCGTGGCGGCGTAGGAGAGCTTGATCTCGATCATCCGCGTGAAGTCGCGGGTGGCCCGGCCGGACGCCGCGAGGCCCTCGTCCACGGCGGGCAGCAGCCGGTCGGTGTAGAGGTCCATGCCCTTGCCGCTGGTGCAGATGAAGCCGTCGCCCACGCGACCGGCGTACCTCGCCATCTGAGGCCCCCCGGCCGCCACCCAGATGGGAACTCCGCCGTCGGGCCGGTCGTAGATGGTGGCGTCCACGGTGCGGTAGTGGTCGCCGTCGAAGGTGACCCGCTCACCCGCCCACAGCTCGCGCATCAGGCGTACGGCCTCCCGCAGGCGCGCCCAGCGCTCCTTGAAGTCGGGCCATTCCGGCAGCCCGACGGAGATCTCGTTGAGCGCCTCGCCGGTCCCCACGCCGAGCACCACGCGGTCGGGGGCGAGCAGCGCAAGCGTGGCGAGCTGCTGGGCGAGCACCGCGGGGTTGTAGCGGAAGGTGGGCGTGAGCACGCTGGTGCCCAGCAGGACGCGCTCGGTGCGCTCCCCCATCGCCGCGAGGACGGTGAGGGCGTGGGGAGCGTGGCCGCCCTCGTGGCGCCACGGCTGGAGGTGGTCGCTGACCCAGACGCTGTCGAGCCCCGCCGCCTCGGCCCGCACCCCGAGCTCGACGAGCTCGCGCGGACCGAACTGCTCGGACGATGCCTTGTAGCCGACGGCGAGGGGCGGGGTCACCGCGCCATGGTGGCACGGCGACCCCGGCGCCCTCGCGAGACCTCAGGCGGCCGGCGGCCGCTCGACCAGGCCGGCGCGGAGGTCGGCCAGGATCCGGGTCAGCACGCGCGACACCTGTGCCTGGGTGAGGCCGACGGCGTCCGCGATCTCCTGCTGAGTCTGCTCCTGGTAGTAGCGCAGCCGGACGATCCGCCGGTCGCGCGCGGTCAGGGCGCGCATCAGCGGCTCCAGCATCACCTTGGCTTCGGCCTGCGCCAGGGCACGGTCGTCCGCGCCGAGGAGGTCGCCGAGCGTCGACGACCCGTCGGCCACCTTGGCGTCCAGCGACGTGGGCGTGAAGCAGCCGTCAGCCGCGAGTGCCTCCACGACGTCGGACAGGTCCACCTCGAGGTGGGCAGCGATCTCGCTCGGGCGCGGCGAGTGGCCCAGCTTCGGCTCGAGCTCCTCCTGCGCGCCGGCGATGCGTGTCTGGAGGTCCTGCACCCGCCGGGGCGGGCGGACCATCCAGCCGGAGTCACGGAAGTGGCGGCGCAGCTCCCCGCGGATCGTCGGCACGGCGAAGGACAGGAAGTCGTGACCGGCGGACGGGTCGAAGCGCTGCGCGGCCTTGGTGAGCCCGAGCAGCGCCACCTGCTCGAGGTCATCGAGGTCGATGCCCCGGTTGCGGTAGCGGGAGGCCATGCTGCGGGCAACGGCGGCATTGGTCTCGATGAGCTGACGGGTCAGCTCGTCGGCGTCGGCCTCGCGGCGGGCGTGACGGAGGTCGCACACGATGGCGTCGGTGCGACGGGCACGGGCCCGGCCCTCGAGGGGCTGGGCGGAAGTGGATCGGACACGAGGGTGTCCAGTGGGGAGTACAGGGGCGATCGACATGGGGTCCACGGCTCGCTTCCTGGTGGTGATGGCGCCTGCCGTGGTCTCCAGCAAGACGATCAACCATCAGCGTCACATGGTCTGGACCACCACGACAGCCGGAAAACGAACCCCACCCCTCAGGTCGTGGAACGCACCAAGGTCTGTCCGGGGTTCTCGCCGAACACCAGCCGGTACTCGGCGGCGAAGCGGCCGGGGTTGAAGAAGCCGAACCGGGCCGCCGCGTCGCCGACGTTGGTGACCGAGCCGTCGCGCAGCACCTGGTGGACGAGGTCCAGGCGGACCTGTCTCAGGTAGGCGTGCGGCGTGCAGTCCAGGTGGCGGCGGAAGGCGTACTGCAGCGCCCGGGGGGTGACGTGGCACTCCCGGGCGATGTCGGACATGGTCAGGTCGTCGCCGGCGCGGTCCTCGATGACGCGCTGCGCGAGGCG
>DASTPB010000037.1:0-5812 GCA_035762385.1 Nocardioides sp.
GGGGGTCGACCTCGACATCAAGCCGGGCGTCGGCCCCGTCGTGGCCTCGCCGGTGCGCACGCTCGCCGACGTCGACGCCATCCCCGACCTGACACCCGACCACGTGCCGTACATCTCCCAGGCCGTGCGCCAGCTCGTCGCGGAGCTCGGTGCGACGCCGCTCATCGGCTTCGCGGGGGCTCCCTTCACGGTGGCGTCCTACCTCGTCGAGGGTGGGCCGTCGAAGGAGCACGCGAAGACGAAGGCGATGATGTTCGGCGCCCCCGACGTGTGGGACGCGCTGATGCGCAAGATCGCCGGCATCGCCGCCGCCTACCTCCGCATCCAGGTCGCGGCCGGCGCGTCGGCCGTCCAGCTGTTCGACTCGTGGGCGGGCGCCCTCACCCCGGCCGACTACCGCACGTCGGTGATGCCGCACTCGCAGCGGGTGCTCGCCGCGGCCGGCGAGCTCGGCGTGCCACGCATCCACTTCGGCGTCGGCACCAGCAACCTGCTGGGCCTGATGGGTGAGGCCGGTGCCGACGTGGTCGGTGTCGACTGGCGTACGCCGCTGGAGCAGGCCATCCCGCTGGTCGGCGACCGGGCGGTGCAGGGCAACCTCGACCCGACGCTCGTCTTCGCCCCCACGGAGGTGATGACCGCGCGTGCGGCCGAGGTCGTCGAGGCCGGGCGCCGCGCCAAGGGCCACATCTTCAACCTCGGGCACGGGGTCATCCCGTCGACGGACCCGGGTCAGCTCACGGCGCTGACCGAGTTCGTGCACGGCTGTCAGCCCCGGTCGGCCTGATCGGCGTCACCGGCGTCAGCTCCGCGACCCGCTCGGCCGGCGCCGCGGTGGTGACGGCGGTGGTGACGGCGGTGGTGACGGCGGTGGTCGCGGTGGTCGCGGGAGTCGACGCGGTGGCGGTGAGCTCGACCGACGACAGGTAGGTCCGGGCCTGGCGCGCCAGGGCCTGCTGCAGGTCACGCAGCGGCTCGGGCACCCGCTCGGCCCGGCGGCGCAGCATCAGCAGCGTCACCGTCGTCTGGTCGGTCTGGATCGGTCGCGTGGTGAGCACGCCGGCGTCGACCAGCGGGTCGGCGACGATCGAGAAGTCCGGCAGCACCGAGAGCCCGAGGCCGGCGGCCACCATGGCCTTGCCCATCTCGGCGCCGTCGGTGGCGTACGTCGTGCCGGGCAGGCGGCCCGCGAAGAGGCGGTGCGCGTAGCGGTGCATCACGAAGCCGGGCCGCATGAGGATGTGCGGCTCGGCGCGGAGGTCGTCCACCGTGACCCGCTCCTGGGAGGTCAGCGGGTGCCCGACGGGCAGGCAGGCGACCGGCGTGCCCTCGATGAGACGGTCGGCGACGAGCGTGGGCGGCACCTCGTCGCCGGGCAGCACGTTGACCAGTCCGAGGTCGAGCGACCCCTCGGCGAGGCCCTGCTGGATGTCGACCTGCCGGCCGTTGACCACCTCGATGCCGCCGGACCCGTGGCGGGCGTGCAGGTCGCGCAGGGCGGGGGCGAGCAGGCTGGCGGAGGCGGTCACGACCGTGCCGATGCGCAGGTCGCGTCGTCGTACGGACTGCTGGCCAGCTGCCTGGCGCAGCCGGTCGACCGCCTCGAGCACCTCGGTCATGTTCTGCAGGAGGTCGAGGCCCTGCCGGCTGATCCGCGACCCGGTGCGCCGGCGGTCGAGCAGGGTCGTGCCGAGCTCCTTCTCGAGCTTGGTCACCGCCTCGCTCAGGGCCGGTTGGGAGATGTGCATCACCTCGCTCGCGCGGCGCAGCGAGCCGTGCTCGGTCACCGCCGCGAGGTACTCCAGCTGTTCGATCCGCACGCTCTGCTCCTGCCGGGGGGTTGGTCTCGTCTGGCTCTGGTCGGGCCCTGGTCTGGCTCTGGTCGGGCCCTGGTCTGGCTCGGGTGTCGGGGGTGGACGGCAAAACCTGCCATCGACGTTTGGTGGTCCGGGACCTCGACTGCCTAAAGTCTACTAAGTAACTATACAAAACGGGAGGAACTCACCCATGACCACCCTGCGTGTCCGGCCCACCCGCAGCCGGGACGACTCCGCGACCGACCCCCGGTCCACCGACTGGGGCGCGGTCCTCGCGTCCATCTCCGAAGGCGCCCTGCAGCGCGAGGTCGACGGCCAGCTCCCCGTCGAGGCGGTGCAGCTGCTCAAGTCGAAGGGCTTCGGCGCGTTGCGCGTGCCGTCCGCGCACGGCGGCGGCGGCCTCGACCTCGTCGGCCTCGCCCGGCTCTGGATCGAGCTGGCCGCCGTGGACGCCAACCTGCCGCAGGCCTACCGCGGGCACTTCGCGCTGGTCGAGGACCGGCTGTGGCACCACGCCCGCACGAGCGACCAGCGGGTCTGGTTCGACCGGTTCGTCGCCGGCGAGATGGCCGGCAACGCCTGGTCGGAGGTCGGCTCGGACATCGACCTGCCCCGCACCGTGCTCCGCCCGCGTGCCGACGGGTCGTACCGGCTCGACGGCACGAAGTACTACACGACCGGCACGATCTTCGCGGAGTGGACCGACGTGCACGCACGGCTGTCGCGGCCCGGACACCCCGACGAGGTGGAGGACCCCACTGCGATCGCGCTCGTCGACACCCGCGACCCGGGCGTGCGCACCATCGACGACTGGAACGGCTTCGGCCAGAAGGGCACCGGGAGTGGGACGACGACGTTCGACAACGTCGGCGTCCCGGCCGAGCACGTGCTGCCCTTCGAGGACCGGTTCCCCTACCAGACCGCCTTCTACCAGCTGAACCTCCTCGCCACGCTCACCGGCATCGCCCGGGCCGCGCTCCGCGACGTGGTCGAGGCCGTGCAGAAGCGCACCCGCAACTTCTCCCACGCCAACGCGCCGCGCGTGCGGGACGACGCCCAGGTGCTGGCGCTGGTCGGCGGGATCGCGGCCGCGGTCTACGCCGCCGAGGCCGCCACCCTGCGGGTGGCAGGAAGCGTCCAGGCCGTCGCCGACGCGCCGCTCGCCGGCGCCGACGAGATCGCGGCACTCGTGGAGGCGAGCGAGATCGAGTCGTCCACCGCCCAGGTCGTGGTCTCCGAGCTGGTCCTGCGGGCCACGTCCGACCTCTTCGACGCGCTGGGCGCCTCCGCCACCGCGCGACCGCTCGCGCTGGACCGACACTGGCGCAACGCGCGCACGGTCGCCTCGCACAACCCGCGCATCCTCAAGGCCCGGGTCGTCGGCGCCCACGCCGTCAACGGCACGCCGCCGCCGTACGCCTGGTCCGTCGGCGGGACGCGCCGACGGCAGGACTGGGACGACACCCGGGCCCGCGCCGGCGACGCCGGCTGACGACCCACTGGGACCGACCGGTCACGCACCGGCTCCGGAGGGGGTGGAGGGAGGTGACCTGTGTTGCCTGCAAGGCACCACCTTCCACCCCCTCGACATCCCCGCGCGACGCCGGTCCCGGGATCGGAGGGCGCCACTGCTAGGTTTGTCTACAAGATCGATAGAGTTTATTGGAGGAGAGAGATGAGCGCTGCCGTCGTCCCGGAGGTCGAGGCCGTCCCGGTCCTGTCCCACGACGAGGCGATCGCGGTCGCCACCGAGATCGCCGCCGACCTCGCGGCCACCTCGCTCGAGCGTGACCGCGACCGGCTGCTGCCCGGGCGCGAGCTCGACCGCCTCTCGGCCTCGGGCCTGCTCGCAGTCACGGTGCCGACCGAGCACGGCGGTGCCGGCCTCCCGGTCGAGACACTGGCCGAGGTCTTCCGGATCCTCGCGACCGGCGACCCGAGCGTGGCCCAGGTGCCGCACAGCCACTTCGTCTACGTCAACGCGCTGCGCCACCAGGGCACCCGCGAGCAGAAGTGGTTCTTCTTCCGCGAGGTGCTGGCCGGCAGGCGGTTCGGCAACGCACAGTCCGAGGTCGGCACCCGGCACGTGCGCGACATCCGTACGACGCTGACGCCGGCCGGCCACGGGCGCTGGACGCTGACCGGCACCAAGGGCTACAGCACCGGTGCGCTCTTCGCGGACTGGATCCCCGTGCTCGCCCGCCAGGACACGCTGGCCGCGCCCGGCACCGGCCCGCTGCACGTGGCCTGGGTCGAGCGGCACGCGCCCGGCGTGAGCGTCACCGACGACTGGGACGGCATGGGCCAGCGCACCACCGCCAGCGGCACCGTGCGGCTCGACCAGGTCGAAGTGACCGCCGACCGGATCACGCCCTATTACCTGACCTTCGAGGGCCCGCAGACCTACGGCGCCTTCGCGCAGGTGCTGCACGCCGCCCTCGACGTCGGCATCGCCCGCGCGGCCCTCACCGAGGCCGCGGCGTTCGTCCGCACGAAGTCGCGGCCCTACCCGGACGCCGGGGTGGACCGGGCGGCCGACGACCCGCTGGTGGTGCAGGCGCTCGGCGAGATGGAGCTCGACGTACGCGCCTCCGAGGCACTGCTCCGCGAGGCAGCCCGGGCCGTCGACGCTGCCGACGCCGACCTCACCGCGGACAGTGCCGCGGCCGCGAGCCTGGCCGTGGCCGCCGTACGAGCCCACTCGGCCCGCGTGTCCGTCGAGGTGTCGAGCCGGCTCTTCGAGGTGTCCGGCACCCGCTCGGCCCTCGACTCGCTCAACCTCGACCGGCACTGGCGCAACGCCCGCACCCACACGCTCCACGACCCGGCCGCGTGGAAGGTCCAGCACCTCGGCAGGTACGTCGTCGACGGCACGCCGCCGCCCAACCACGGCCAGCTCTGACGGCCGGCCCTGACTCCCGCGAGACTCCCGCGAAAGGATCAACGATGAAGTTCCACTGGTTCCTGCCCACCAACGGCGGTGACGGCCGGCAGGTCGTCAGCGGCGGTCACGGCGTCTCCCACGGCGCCGGCGGCCGCCCGGCGAGCGTGCCCTATCTCGGGCAGGTCGCCCGCAGCGCCGAGCAGCTCGGCTTCGAGGCGGCGCTGACCCCGACCGGCGCCTGGTGCGAGGACGCGTGGCTGACGACCGCGATGCTGGCACCGCTGTCCGAGCGGTTGAAGTTCCTCGTCGCGTTCCGGCCCGGGATGACGTCGCCGACGCTGGCCGCGCAGATGGCGGCGACCTTCCAGAACCTCTCCGGCGGTCGGCTGCTGCTCAACGTCGTGACCGGTGGCGAGTCGCACGAGCAGCGTGCCTACGGCGACTTCCTCGACAAGGACGAGCGCTACGAGCGCTGCGACGAGTTCCTCGAGATCGTCCGTCGGCTCTGGACCGGCGACGAGGTCACCTATGCCGGTCGCCACCTGCGGGTCGAGAAGGCGCGCCTCCAGCAGCTGCCCGACCCGGTCCCCGGGATCTACTTCGGCGGTTCGTCCCCGGCCGCCGGTCTCGTGGCGGCCAGGCACGCCGACGTCTACCTCACCTGGGGCGAGCCACCGGCAGCCGTGGCGAAGAAGATCGCCTGGATCCGCGAGCTGGCCGAGAAGCAGGGGCGCGAGATCCACTTCGGGATCCGCATGCACACCATCAACCGCGACACCTCCGAGGAGGCGTGGGCCGAGGCCGACCGCCTGCTCGAGGGCATCGACGACGCCGAGATCCGCCGCGTGCAGGAGGGCCTCAAGAAGTCGGAGTCGGTCGGCCAGCAGAACATGCTCGCCCTCAACAACGGCTCGCGCGAGGGCCTGGAGATCCACCCCAACGTCTGGGCCGGCATCGGTCTGGTGCGCGGCGGTGCCGGGACGGCGCTCGTCGGCAGCCACGAGGAGGTGGCCGACCGGATCGAGGAGTACGCCTCGCACGGCATCGAGGAGTTCGTGCTGTCGGCCTACCCGCACCTCGAGGGCGCCTACCACTTCGGCGAGGGCGTGCT
>DASTPB010000038.1:0-13377 GCA_035762385.1 Nocardioides sp.
CGTGGGACGGGTGTGACTGGTGATACTGGGCGGGCTGACTTCCCCCAGCAGAGAGGCCCCCCGATGCCGTCCGTCCCGCCGTCCGGGTCGCACCAGCAACGGTTCACCACGCTCGACCGCGCCCAGCGCGTCCGGTTCCGCCGCGCGGTGACCCTGATGATGATGACCCTGTTCCTCCCGGGATCGGCCCAGCTGGTCTCGGGCAACCGCCGGGTGGGCCGCATCGCGCTGTGGACCTGGCTCACGCTCGTCGTCGTCGGCGTGCTCGCGGCGGTGACGTCGTACTTCTGGCACGGCCTCGCGTTCTGGGCCGGCACCAGCACGGTGCTGCTGCAGGTCCTGCGGCTGGCGCTGATGGCGCTCGCCGTCGGGTGGGCGTACCTCTTCGTGGACGCCTGGCGCCTCGGCCAGCCGCTGACCCTCCAGCGCCAGCACCGGCTCGCGGTGGTCGGCGTCAACGGCTTCCTGTGCTTCAGCGTCGCCGGCGCCCTGCTCTTCGGCGCCCACGTCGTGAGCGTCCAGCGCGACTTCATGATCTCGATGTTCGGCGACGGGGAGGCCGTCGGCGCCCACCACGGCCGCTACAACGTGCTGCTCATGGGCGGCGACGCGGGAGCCGGACGCTGGGGCCTGCGACCCGACTCGATGACCGTGGCGAGCATCGACGCCGAGACCGGCAAGACGGTGCTGATCTCGCTGCCCCGCAACATGCAGAACTTCCCCTTCCCCGAGGGATCGGTGATGGCGAAGCAGTTCCCGAACGGGTTCGACGAGGAGGGGATGTACCTCAACGGGCTCGCCACCTGGGCGCTCGACCACGCCGAGCTGTTCACGGGCTCGAAGCACCCCGGGGTCGACGCGACCATCGAGGGCGTCGAGGGCATCACCGGCCTGAGGATGAACTACTGGGCGATGGTCAACCTCGAGGGCTTCAAGGACCTCGTCGACGCCGTCGGCGGCGTCGAGCTCAACGTGCGCCAGCGGATCCCGGTCGGCCTGCCGAGCGACTCCTTCTTCCGCTACATCGAGCCCGGCACCCGCACCCTCGACGGCATGGACACGCTCTGGTTCGCCCGGGCACGTCACGACTCCGACGACTACTCGCGCATGGCGCGCCAGAAGTGCGTGATGAGCGCGATGCTGCAGCAGGTCAGCCCGCAGGTGGCGCTGCGCAACTTCGAGAAGATCGCCGGGGCCAGCTCCGCGATGGTCTCGACCAACGTGCCGCGCGGCGAGGTCGACCGCTTCGTCGACCTGGCGCTGAAGGCGAAGAGCCAGAAGATCGCCACCCTGTCGCTGGTGCCCCCCATGATCAACACGGCCGACCCCGACATCGACCTCGTGCACGCCAAGGTCGCGGCCGCCATCGCGAAGGCGGAGGGCCGCGCGCCCGAGCCGCCGGCCGAGACCGCCGAGGCCGCCGGGACAGCCGAGGCCGCACCCGCAGGGACGTCCGACACCGACGGCGACGTGGCGGCGGAGGCTCCCGCCAGCGGGTCGCCCGAGCAGGGCACGTCGTCGACGAAGCCCGCGCCGACGCCTCCCAGCACGCCCCCGGCCGTCACCGGCGGGTCGCTCGGCTCGCTGTCCACGGGCTACGCCGCCAACCAGTCGGAGGACCTCGGCGCCGTTTGTTGAGCGCGCCCGTGCCGCCCCTAGGGTGTACGCCGTGACCACCGGACCCCTGCCTCGCATCGTCGCGGTCGTGGTCACCTTCAACCGCCTGCCGCTGCTGAAGAAGCTCGTCGAGCGGCTCGGCCAGGTCGACGGCCTGGCCGAGGTCCTGGTCGTCGACAACGCGTCGACCGACGGGACGGGGACGTGGCTCGCCGCCCGCCCGACCACCGGTGAGGTGCCGCTCAGCGGACGCACCCTCGCCACCAACCGCGGCGGCGCCGGTGGCTTCCACGACGGGCTGGCGTGGGCGATCGACCGCGACGCCGACCTGGTGTGGCTGATGGACGACGACGGCCTGCCCGACGTCGACTGCCTCGAGCACCTGCTGGAGGGGACCGACGACCTCGACTTCTGGGGTCCGCTGGTCGTCGACGAGGCCGATCCCGGGCGCCTGGTGTTCCCCATCCGCCGCCCCGGCAGCACCCGCGTCGTGCACGCGGTCGACGACGTGCGCCGGGCCGCGAAGCAGGACCGGATCGACGGGATCGTCATCCCCTTCAACGGCGTGCTGGTCACCAAGGAGCTCGTCGACCGGATCGGCCTGCCCCGCGAGGAGTTCTTCATCTGGGGCGACGACCACGAGTACCGCCTGCGCGCGGAGGAGGCCGGCGCCCGGGTCGCGACCGTCGTCACCGCGACGGTGCGCCACCCCAGCGTCGGCAACCTCGGCACCCCGATGATGTTCGGCCTCACCACCTACAACGACTCGCCCAGCGACCTCAAGCACTACTGCATGGCCCGCAACAACCTGGTCAACCTCCGCGACTACCGCGGCCCGCTGCACGCCCTGGCGTTCGTCGTGAAGACCGTCTGGTTCTACTGCTTCACCCGACCGAGCCTGTCGCGGCTCCGCCTCAGCGCCGGGGCGATGCGGGCGGGCATCGCCGGCGACTTCGACGGCCACTGGAGGTTCCTGTCGTGACGACCCCGGCCGCCCGGCCGACGGAGACGGTGGCGGTCGTCGTGGTCACCTTCAACCGCGCCGACCTGCTCACGCGGCTCCTCGACGGCCTCGCCGCGCAGACCCGGCGACCCGACGCCGTGATCGTCGTCGACAACGCCAGCACCGACCACACGCGCGCGGTGCTCGAGGCCCGCACCGACCTCCCGCTGCACGTCACCTGGAGCGAGGAGAACCTCGGCGGCGCCGGCGGCTTCCACCTCGGCGTGCGAGCGGCGTACGACGCCGGGTGGGACCGCGTGTGGCTCGTCGACGACGACGTGGTCCCCGCCACCGGCTGCCTCGAGGCGCTGATGGCGGTCGACGAGGACTGCCTCATCGCGGTGCGCGAGGACCTGTCGGGCACGCTGGTCGAGAAGGCCGCCGTCGAGTTCGACCTGCGCAACCCTCTGGCCATCAAGCCCAAGCGATCCACCGTCGACAGCACCTACGCCGACCGCGCGTCGATGCCGGAGCTCGTCGAGGTGCACAACGTCGCCTTCGAGGGCTTCATGGCCCGGCGGGGCGTGGTCGAGGAGATCGGCTTCCCCGACCCCTCCTTCTTCATCTTCTACGACGACGCCGAGTACGCCGTCCGCGCGCGCCGTGCCGGCCGCCGGATCTGGGCGGTGCGCGACGCCGTGCTGGTCCGCCAGCTCGACTTCAACCAGCAGCACGACCTGTCGGGGTGGAAGGGCTTCTACATGTACCGCAACCTCTTCGTGGTGCACCTGCGCCACGGGGAGAACGTGCTGGTGCGCCTGAAGCCGTGGCTGATCACCCTCGTCGTGGTGCTGCTCAGCCCGGTGCGGGGAGGCCGGGCCGAGGCCCGCAACGTGATCCGCGCCATGGCCTCCGCGCGGGGCATGCGCCGCCTGACGGCTTCCGCACGCCCCCCTCGATAGACTCACCCCGCGTTTCTCACCCAAGGAGTTCATCCCTTGTCCCAGGGCCCCACGAACGACACTGCCCAGCTGCCCGACCTCGTCATCGTCGGAGCCGGTCTGTTCGGTCTCACCATCGCCGAGCGCTGCGCCGAGGAGCTCGGCCTCCGCGTGCTCATCCTCGAGCGTCGCCACCACCTCGGGGGCAACGCCTACTCCGAGCGCGACCCCGAGACCAACGTGGAGGTGCACAAGTACGGCGCGCACCTGTTCCACACCTCCAACGAGCGGGTCTGGGAGTACGCCAACAGGTTCACCTCCTTCACCGACTACCGGCACCGCGTCTTCGGCAAGTACCAGGGGCAGGTCTACTCCCTGCCGATGAACCTCGCGCTCATCAACCAGTTCTTCGGCAAGTCGCACACGCCCGACGAGGCGCGCGCGCTGATCGCCGAGCAGTCGAGCGAGATCGCCACCGAGGACGCCTCCAACCTCGAGGAGAAGGCGATCAGCCTGATCGGCCGCCCCCTCTACGAGGCCTTCATCAAGGGCTACACCGCCAAGCAGTGGCAGACCGACCCCACCGAGCTGAGCGCCGACATCATCACCCGGCTCCCGGTGCGCTACACGTTCCAGAACGGGTGGTTCAGCGACACCTACGAGGGCCTGCCGGTCGAGGGCTACACCGCCTGGCTGACCCGGATGGCCGACCACCCCAACATCGAGGTCCGGCTCGAGACCGACTTCTTCGACGTGGCCGACGACTACAAGGGCAAGGTGCCGATCGTCTACACCGGTCCCGTCGACGAGTACTTCGGCAACTCCGAGGGCCGGCTGTCGTGGCGCACCGTCGACCTCGAGGAGAGCGTCGTCGACACCGACGACTTCCAGGGCACCGGCGTCGTCAACTACAACGACCAGGACGTCCCCTACACCCGCATCATCGAGTTCAAGCACTTCCACCCCGAGCGGGAGAAGACCCACCTGCCCGGCAAGAGCGTGATCGTCCACGAGTACAGCCGCTTCGCCGAGGAGGGCGACGAGCCCTACTACCCGGTGAACACCGCCGACGACCGCGCCAAGCTGATCAAGTACCGGGAGCTCGCCAAGGCCGAGCCCATGGTGCTGTTCGGCGGCCGCCTGGGCACCTACAAGTACCTCGACATGCACATGGCCATCGGGTCCGCGCTGTCGATGTACGACAACAAGCTCAAGCCGCACTTCACCGAGGGCGCCGAGCTCACGAGCGGAGGCATCGACGCATGAGCACCACGACCACCACCACGACCAGCCCCACGACCACCACCACGACGAGCCCCACGACCAACCCTGCCGGCACCGTCACCCGTCTGCTGCAGCGGCAGATCCTGCCGGTCGACCGTGACCCGGACACGTTCGCGCTCTACGTGGACCTCGAGGAGGCCCGGCTCGACACCAGTCGGCACGAGGTCGGCGGCAACAAGGCCGCCAAGGACCTCAACAACGCCGCGATCCGGCAGTCCACCTCGACCGGGCGCAAGCTGCGCCCCGACCAGGTGCTCTCGCGCACCGCCGTCCGCGCCCAGCCGGGCCAGATGGTGTCGTTCGGCACCTACTTCAACGGCTTCCCGGCGTCCTACTGGCGCCGGTGGACCGTCGTCGACGAGGTCACGCTCACCCTGCAGGTGCGCGGGGCCGGCACCGTGGTGACGGTCTACAAGTCCATGGCGGCCGGCCACAACCAGGTGGTCGACTCGACCACCGTGTCCGGCGAGGACACCGAGACGTTCGCCTTCGACCTCACCCTCACGCCGTTCGTCGACGGGGGCTGGTACTGGTACGACATCGTCGCGGGCGACGACGGTGCCGTCGTGGAGTCGGCGCGCTGGACCGCCGAGGTCCCCGACGACCGCGCCCAGCACGGCACCGCCGACATCTGCATCACCACGATGAACCGGCAGGACTTCTGCGCCAAGCTGCTGGGCCAGATCGCCGACGACGAGGACCTGCGCCCCTACCTCGACACGGTGCAGGTGGTCGACCAGGGCAGCAAGCCGCTGGTCGAGTCGTCCTACTTCCCGGCGGTGCAGGAGTCGCTCGGCGACCGGCTGCGGGTCATCGTCCAGGGGAACCTGGGCGGGTCCGGCGGCTACGCGCGCGGCCAGCTCGAGAGCATCCGCAAGGGCACGGCGACCTACGCCCTGATGATGGACGACGACGTCGTCTGCGAGCCCGAGGGCATCATCCGCGCGATCACCTTCGGCGACCTGGCCAAGCGTCCGACCATCGTCGGCGGCCACATGTTCAGCATCTACTCCCGCTCGCGGCTGCACTCCTTCGGCGAGATCGTCCAGCCGTGGCGGTTCTGGTGGCAGACCCGGCTCGACGGCTACAGCGACTGGGACTTCGCCGCCCGCAACCTGCGCTCGGCCCGCTGGCTGCACAAGCGCGCCGACGTGGACTTCAACGGCTGGTTCTCGTGCCTGATCCCGCGGGTCGTGCTGGAGGAGGTCGGCCTCTCGCTGCCGCTCTTCATCAAGTGGGACGACTCCGAGTTCGGCCTGCGCGCGAAGGAGGCCGGCTACCCGACGGTGTCGTTCCCGGGCTCCGCGGTGTGGCACGTGCCGTGGACCGACAAGAACGACGGCGTGGACTGGCAGGCGTACTTCCACCACCGCAACCGCATCATCGCCGCCCTGCTGCACTCTCCCTACGAGCGCGGCGGGCGCATGGTGCGCGAGAGCCTGAACCACCAGGTCAAGCACCTCGCGTCGCTGCAGTACTCCACTGCCGAGCTGCGCCACCTCGCGATGGAGGACGTGCTGCGGGGCCCGCACGCCCTGCACGGGGAGCTGGCGACGAAGCTCCCGGAGATCAACGCCTTCCGCAAGCAGTTCTCCGACGCCCAGCTGCACGCCGACCGCGACGACCTGCCGCCGGTGCGCCGCAAGAAGCCGCCGAAGAAGGGCAAGTCCGACATCGAGATCCCGGGCCGGTTGAGCACGCTCATCGGCGCGGGCCTGGCGCCCATCCGCCAGCTGCGCCCGATCCGGCCGCTGTCGCGCGAGTTCCCCGAGGCCGAGCTCACCGCGATGGACGCGGCCTGGTTCAACCTGGTGAAGTACGACTCCGCCGTGGTCTCGATGAACGACGGCAGCTCGGTGGCGCTCTACCAGCGCGACCCCGAGGAGTACCGCGACCTGCTCAAGCGGACCGTGGCGATCCACCGCCGCTTCCGGCGCGAGTGGCCGGCCCTGGCCCAGCAGTACCGCGACGCCCTCGGGGAGATCACCTCGCCAGAGGCGTGGGAGAAGACCTTCGCCCCCTGGACCGACCCGGCGGACCGCCCTGCGGAGACCGCCGCGGACGGTGCGGCGAGCACGACCGAGTGAGCCGCCCGTGAGCACGACAGTCCCCGGTCCGGCCCGGCGCACCACGGCCGAGCTGGAGTCCCTGCCGCTGGCCCCGCCGGCGGCCACCGGGCTCGGCGAGGTCGTACGACGCCGCTACCTGCTCGGGATGCTGGTGCGCAACACCATCAAGTCGCGCTACCAGGGAACGGTGCTGGGCTGGCTGTGGAGCTACCTGCAGCCGGCCATCCGGTTCTGCATGTTCTACTTCCTGTTCCAGGTGATGATCGGTCGTGGCGCCGGCATGGAGAACTTCGCCATCCACCTGTTCTCCGGGATGGTGATCGTCCACTTCTTCACCGAGACCTTCAACGGCGGCACCCAGTCGCTGGTGCAGAACAGGTCGCTGATCACCAAGCTGCCCGTCCCTCGGGAGATGTTCCCGGTCGCGCGCATGCTCGTGGCCGGCTGGCACACCGTCCCCATGCTGGTGATCCTCCTGGTCCCGTGCATCCTCCTCGGCTGGTCCCCGGACCCGGTCGGGATGGCGGCGGCGCTCCTGGGCTTCACGCTCACCGCGGCGCTCGGCCTCGCGCTGGGCCTGCTGTTCAGCGTCGGCAACGTCTTCATGCGCGACATCGGCAAGGTCGCCCAGACGCTCACGCAGTTCGTCACCTTCAGCGTGCCGATGATGTACCCCTACACCCTCGTCCACGAGCGCTTCGGCGAGCCGATCGCGAGCTACTACCTGCTCAACCCGATGGCCGAGGCGG
Organism: Nocardioides sp.; assembly: GCA_035762385.1. Taxonomy (GTDB): domain Bacteria; phylum Actinomycetota; class Actinomycetes; order Propionibacteriales; family Nocardioidaceae; genus Nocardioides. Next base: position 7,604 of record DASTPB010000038.1, read on the forward strand.
TGCTGCTGATCCAGCGCGGCTTCTGGACCGGTACGACGAGCGACCCGGAGGCGACGGCCGCGCTGAACCTGCCCGACCACCTCTTCACCCGCGGCCTCGTGATGACCGCGATCGCCGTCGTGCTGCTCGTGCTGTCGCAGCGCATCTTCGCCCGCCACGAGGCCAAGGTCCCGGAGCGTTTGTGATGACCACCATGATCAAGGTGGACAACGCCACCAAGGCCTTCACGCTGTCCTACCAGCGCTCGCTCAAGCAGACGGTGCTGGCCAAGGCCCGCGGCCGCAAGACCCACGACACCTTCAACGCCGTCGACGACGTCAGCTTCACGGTGCACGAGGGGGAGTCGGTCGGGCTGATGGGCCTCAACGGCTCCGGCAAGTCGACGCTGCTCAAGCTGATCAGCGGCGTCATGCGTCCCGACTCGGGCTCGGTGCTCACCCGCGGCCGCATCGCGGGCCTGATCGCCACCGGCACGGGCTTCGATCCCAACCTCAGCGGTCGCGAGAACCTCTACCTCAACGCCGCCATCCTCGGGATGTCGCGGGCCGAGACCGACCGCAAGTTCGACGAGATCGTCGACTTCGCCGACCTCGGCAAGTTCCTCGACACCGACGTGGCCTACTACAGCTCCGGCATGAAGGCCCGTCTCGGGTTCTCCGTCGCGGTCAACGTCGACGCCGACATCTTCATCGCCGACGAGGCCCTCGCGGTGGGGGACCGGCCGTTCAAGCGCAAGTGCAAGCGGCGCATGGACGAGATCGTGAGGTCGGGCGTGACGATGTTCTACGTCTCCCACGCCCCCGGCTCGGTCCGCAACCTGTGCGATCGCGTGCTCGTGATGGAGAACGGCCGGCTCGGCTTCGACGGCGACGTCGAGGAGGGCATCCACTACCTCCACTACGACGAGGGCGACGAGGACTCCGGCGAGGACGACGGCCTCGGCGCCGACATCTGAAAGAATGACACCCGTGTAACGGCGTGTCGACTGGAAATTACAGCGTTGTAGTTACTCAGAAACCCTTCCGTGACTGATGTGACTGGTGTGAAACTCCTGCCTTGTGTGACCTTCCCCCACACAGCAGGAGTCTTCCCATGCGTCCTCTCCAGGCCCGCGTCGTCACCCTCTGCCAGCAGGTGCTGGCCCTGGGTGTCGTCCTCGTCGTGCTCACCCCCGCCTCCGGTGTCGTGTCCCTCGACATCGTGGGGGAGACGCCCGGCGCCCCCATCGCCGACCCGGCCGGCCCGGCCGCGCTCATGTCGGCGACCGTCCCCACGAAGGCGGTGACGCCGACCGTCACCGAGGTGCCGCTCACCGGCGCCGCCGGCGGCTTCGCCGGCCTCCGCGGGCGCACCGTCGCCGGCGGGGCGTCCCAGGCGCGCGTGGTGAGCACCCCGCAGCCCGTGGACGCGTTCGGCGCAGTCGGCGTCACGTGGCGGAGCGGCGAGACGCTGGACGAGGACCAGATCAGCCTCCGCGTCCGCACCCGCACCGGGGACGAGTGGAGCGCCTGGGAGGACCTGGAGTACCACGACGAGCACGGTCCCGACCCGGGCAGCGCCGAGGCGGCCCACGCCCGCCCCGGCACCGAGCCCACGTTCGTCGGCGACGTCGACGACGTCCAGGTCGAGGCCCGGACCGACGGCGTCTCGCTGCCCGACGACCTCTCCCTGGCGCTGGTGGACCCGGGCTCGACCACGAGGACCGCAACGGAGGCGCCGGCCGACAGGGCCGGGACCGACCCCAGTGCGTCGTACGACGAGGACTACGCCCAGGAGGAGGGCGCCAGCGCCGCCTCCGAGGGCATCACCCTGCAGGCGGCCCGCAGGCAGGCCGTCGCCCAGCCGACCATCTACTCGCGCGCCCAGTGGGGCGCCGACGAGAGCATCCGCAACAAGAGCGCCCTGCGCTACGGCTCGATCAGCGGTGGCTTCGTCCACCACACGGTCAACGCCAACAACTACACCGAGGCCCAGGTGCCCGCGCTGCTGCGCAGCATCTACGCCTACCACGTGAAGTCGAGGGGCTGGAGCGACATCGGCTACAACTTCCTCGTCGACCGCTTCGGGCGCATCTGGGAGGGCCGCTACGGCGGGATCGACAAGCCGGTCGTGGGCGCCCACACGCTCAACTACAACGACTACTCGTTCGCGATGTCGGCCATCGGCAACTTCGACACCGTCCAGCCGCCCGACGTGATGCTGCGCGCCTACGGCCAGCTCTTCGCCTGGAAGCTCTCCCTGCACGGCGTCAACCCCGCGTCGACGTCGCAGAAGATCGGGCGCGGCACCTTCCAGGCCATCAACGGCCACCGCGACGCCGGGTCGACCGCCTGTCCCGGCAAGTACCTCTACGCCCAGCTGCCGCTCATCCGGTCGTACGCCTCCCAGGCCGCCCCGGCCGCCACGCCGCCGGCTCCGCCCACCGTGGTGCCGATCTCGGAGCCGGCGCCGCAGAACAACCTGGACGCTTCTCCCTACCCCGACCTCGTCGTGCGCCGCGCCGCCGACGGCCGCGGTCTGGTGCTGCCGACGGGTGGCCTCACGTCCTTCCAGAAGCGCACGGTCGTGGGCAAGAAGGGCTGGGACGCGCGCGCCGACGTGCTGGTCTCGCCCGACCTCACCGGTGACGGCCTGCCCGACCTGGTGACGGCCGACAGGTCCGGGATGGTCCGGGTGCGGGCCGGCAAGGGCAACGGCAAGTTCGGCACGACCACCCGCAAGCTCCGGCTGCGCGGCTACTCGCTGATCACCGCCGTCGGCGACATCAACGGCGACGGCCGCAACGACCTGGTGGCTCGGTTCAAGGGGCGCCTGACCACGCTGCTCGGGACGGAGAAGGGTGGCTTCGCGCGGAAGGTGACCCGCAAGGGCTACGGCAACTACCGGCAGCTCGTCGGAGCCGGTGACGTCAACGGGGACGGCCGCGCCGACCTGCTGCTGCGCACCAAGAACCGGCTGCTGCTCCAGACGGGCTACGGCACCGGCAGGTTCGCGTCCCCCACGCGCGTCGCGGGGTCCTGGAGCGGCTACAACCGCGTCGTCGCCGGCGACTTCAACGGGGACGGACGCCCGGACCTCGTCGCACGCTCCTCGAAGGGCACCATGATGCTCATGCCGGGACGCGGTGACGGGACGTACGGCGCTGCGCTGGGCCCCGCGACCAACCTCAAGTCGATGCGCTGGATCACCGGCGCCAACATGGTCGGCGGTGCCGGTGCGGACCTCATCGGCGTCGCCGGCAAGCAGCTGGTGGTCGTCGCCAACCGCGACACCTTCGAGCTGGGTGCGCCCATCGACACCGGTGTCTCGTTCGCCGGGATGACCACGATCCTCAACGCCGGCGACGTCGACCGCGACGGCCACGGCGACGTGCTCACCCTCGACGGCTCGGGCCAGCTGTGGCTGTTCTCCGGCACCGGCACCGGCGCGCTCGCCGGCGGCCGGGTCCTCGGCTCGGGCTGGGCCACGGTCCAGGGCGTCCGGGCGGTCGGCGACGTGACGGGCGACGGCCTGCCCGACCTCATCGGCACCCCGGCCGGCAGCGCCCTCACGGTCTGGCCCGGCAACGGCTCCGGCTTCGCCGCCGGCGTCCTCGTCAAGGGCGGCAGGGTCCCGGGTCCGGCCGGTCTGCCCTCGGACCTGTCCGGCTTCGACTGGGTGCTCGGCGTGCAGGCGATGACGCTGAAGGGCTCGGCCGACTACATCGTCCGCGACCGCGCGAGCGGGGTGGCGTACGTCTACCCCGGGCGCAGGTCCGGGGTCTCCCGGCCCCGGGTGCTGGGCGAGGGACTGGGGGCCTTCGACCTGGCCGGGTGACCGGCGAGGAGGAGCAGCGCGATCAGGCCCGCGCAGTCGCTCGCTCGGCGTCGAAGACGTCGTCGAGGCGAGCCGGGTCGGGGTTGCGGACGAGGACCAGCGAGCCGCCTCGTGCGAGGGGCTCGGTGAAGGTGACCATTCCTGGTGGGGAAGCCGGGTCGGTCACCGAGAGAAGACGGCCGCCGTCGGTGAGACCACTCCCGACGGCGGCCGTCAGGTCGTCGGACCAGAGCTGCGCCTGCGTGAGGTCGTCGGTCGCCGGATCGTCACCGGTGGGCGGGTCCCACGCGGTGAAGCCGTCGGGTTGCGACCAGATCTCCACGCCCACGTCGTGCACACCGGCCGGCAGGGCCTCGGCGAACCGGACGCCCAGCGGGCGCAGGCTGCACGCGAGCACCGGGAGCGGGCCGGCCCGGGGCGCCCACGCCTCGAGCCCGTCTGGTCCGCACACGACCGCGTCGGGCGTGTCGGACGTGGTGACCCGCAGGCCGACCGTCCACGCGGCACCCAGGAAGACCGGGGAGAGCCAGTGCGGCGGCAGGTCGATGCGCAGCGACATGCCGCGCTCGAGGTCAGCGACATCGGTCAGCAGGCCGGACGCCTTCGCCACCCAGTTGGCGTACGTCGTCACCGACAGCTCGACCCGCTCGTCGGTCGCGTGGTCGTAGAAGGTCACCAGCGGCCGTCCGGGGTCGCGGCGCAGCTGGGTCGCCAGGACGTCGGTGAAGGTGGCCGGGGGGGTGGTCATGCCTCAGACGGCGTTGGGCTCCGGGGAGTCCATGTAGGGGTAGTCCTCCATGAACGTCTCCAGGGCGGCGCCGCTGACCGCCGAGCAGTACTGCCAGACGCCCACCTGCTTGGACGGGTCGGTCTGGCCGGCGCCACCGACCGACCAGTGGGTCAGTGCGACGTGCTGGCCCTTCGGGAAGTCCTTGCCGTCCTCCGACGTCCACGGCACGGCCTTGAACTTGTCGCGCAGGTTGTCCGTGCCCTGCAGCTTGGAGGCGACACCACGCAGGACGTCCATCTGCTCGGAGTCGTCGGCGATGGTCTCGTCGTACCAGAGGATCGTGAAGCCGTGCTCGAGGTTGTGGACCAGCTCGCCGAGCTCGGGGCGGTCGGAGGCGGTGTAGAGCTTGCGCTCCATGCTGTCCCACATGTTCCAGTGCTGGCCGAAGGCCGGCGGGGCGTCGGGGTAGGTCATCGGCGTGCCGACGTCGACGTGGTCCTGGTTGCCCTCCGCGGGCTTGGTGGTGACGTCCTGGCAGACCGAGGCCTTGGCGCCGATCTCGCCGAGCGAGTCGGACGCATAGGCGCGCAGGTCCCACCAGTCCTTGATCGGCTTGAACGCCGCAGCACCGATGATCACCACGGCGACGAGGACGCACACGCCCACGATCGCCAGCCCGCGCCGGTTCTCGCGCTTGGACTGCTGGGAGCGGATGGAGTCGATGACCGCCTGACGGTCGGTCCTTGCCTTCTTGGCCACGGTGCTCGGTGTCTCTCGGTCGACTGCTGGAGGGGTGCTGGAGGGTGCTGCTGGGCGCGACGGTTGCGTCTGCGCTGGCAGAGTCTACGTAGTCACAGGTGACACGCCGCACACGACGTCGTCCCCGGCCCGCTCCCAGCTCCGGATCCACCACCCGTGGGCGAAGCACACGGCGCCCACCACCCTGCGATCGGCGTCGCCCGGCAGGTGCAGCACGATGCATTCGGGATCCTCGTCGGAGGGCGTCGGCGCCGGCTCCGACGCGGCGCGCGCGGCGCCGACCACCCGGGCGAGCGCGGCGTGCAGCTCGTCCGGCGCGGCAGGTGCCCCGAACGGCGCCCGGTCCGCCTCGTCGCCGGCCAGCGCGCGTACGACGGCCTCGCGGGCGCCCCAGCCGAAGAGGTCGCCCCCGTCGGGCCGCACCAGCGAGCCGGCGCCCGGACCGTCCTCGCCCGGCGGCAGCACCAGG